>DATLRA010000143.1:0-55278 GCA_035534935.1 Binataceae bacterium (SeqCode) | reverse complement strand
CGGCCGCGTCGGTGCCCGCGGCTTGCAGGCCGAGCACGTTGGTCGCGAATTTTTCCCATTCGTCGAGCTTGCTGACGCTGAGACCCAGGTACCCGAGTTGTGCGACACTCGCCATCGGTGTTCCCTCCTGCGCAATGCGTGACGCGCCGCCCGGCCGATTGCCGGTGCGTGCGCGCGCGCCCGCGATGCGATCATGCACCACGCAAGCGGTTTCGGCCAGCGTTCAGGCGGGCGGCGGCGCGGCCTTAGTGCGATGCCCGTCGAGCAGCCTCATCAGGGCATGGACGGCGTCCATGTGCGGCGTCGCGAGCGCGTGGCGCCGCGCGAGGCGCACGACCGCGCCCGACAACGCCTCGTACTCGAGCGGCTTGCCGCGCTCGAAATCCTGCAGCGTCGACGGACGCACTTCGCGCAGGCTCGCGCGCGAGCGCGTGAACTGCGCCTCGACTTCGGCGTCACCCTGGGCGAAACCCTCGGCGGTCGCGACCGCCGCAATTTCGTTCATCAGCGTGCGCAGCAATGCGGCCGCGTCGGGGTCGTCGAGCAGCGCGCCGACGTTGCGGCGGGTCAGCGTTGCGACGGTGTTGAAGGCGGCGTTCCACAGCAGCTTCTCCCAGCGAATCGCCATCACATGCAGCGACAGCTGGCCGAAGATGCCGGCGCCGCGAAAGACCTCGGCCAGGTGCCGGGCGCGTGCGCTGTCGCCGCCGTCGAGTTCGCCAAATTCGATCACGCCGCCAGTGCGATGGACGATGTGGCCGGGCGCGATCAGTTCCGCGCCGATACGCGCGTTGCCAGTCAGTACGGCGGCCCGGCCTAACGCCGCGGCGAGTATCGCTTCGTTTTCGACACCGTTCTGCACGGTCAGGATCGCGCCGCCCTGGGCCAGGCATCCGGCAAGTGCGCTCGCGGCGGCCGCGGTGTCATACGATTTGACGCAAAACAGGATCAGATCGTAGGGCGCGAATTCGCGCGGCTCGGCGGTC
Source organism: Binataceae bacterium (SeqCode) (assembly GCA_035534935.1). Taxonomy (GTDB): domain Bacteria; phylum Desulfobacterota; class Binatia; order Binatales; family Binataceae; genus JADMIL01. The sequence goes on along the minus strand of DATLRA010000143.1, from coordinate 54,292 downwards.
GCCGTCACCGCGAGCGTGAAGTCACCCTGGAAGCTCGCGAAGCTGAGTCCGGCGGAGCGCAGCGCGCGCAGATTATCGCCGCGTGCGCAGAAGACGACGTCGTGGCCGGACTGCTGCAGCCGTGCGCCGAAATATGCGCCGACCGCGCCGGCGCCCATCACCAGGATCTTCATCGTTGTCCTTCCCGCGAATAATTCGACCTTTGCACGCGCCGCGGAGCCGGTTATCCGCGGAATCGATTATCTGAATGCAAGACGCCGCCGGCACGGGGCCGGCGGCGTCGTCTATCGCATCGATTAGTGCGGCGCTCGGCGCACCGCGCGTCAGATGCTGATGTTATAGAGCTCTGCGACGTTGTCGTGAAGAATCCAGTTCTTCTCCTGCTCGCTCAGCCCCTTGGTGTGCTCGGCGAGGACGTCCTGCGACCACGGCCACGTCGAGTCGCTATGCGGGAAGTCGTTGGCCCACATCAGGCGCCGCGTGTTGCACATGTCCTTCATCGCGAAGGCAACCCAGTCGTCCTGGAAGGTCGTGTAGACGTGCTCGCGGAAATACTCGCTGGGCTTTTTCTCCAGCTCGCGGCCCCGGAGCATCCAGGCGCGATGGCGATTGTAGGCGTGGTCCATGCGGTACATGAAATGCGGGACCCAGCCGGCGTCGGCTTCGACGCAGACGATTTTGAGCTGCGGATGGCGCTGGAAGACGCCGCCGAAGATGAAAGTGCCGATCAGATCCTGGTTGCCGCGGATGATCGACATGAAGCTGTTGATGCGCGGTCCGCGGGTTTTGAAGTTGTCCTGCTTGCTGGTCAGAATGTGGAAGCTCAGCGGCATCTTCATGTCCACGGAGGCTTCCCAGAACGGCGCGTAGATCGGATCGTCGTAGTCGGAGAGCTGCGGATTGCCCGGCATCATGACGCCGCGCAGGCCCATCTCCTTCATCTTGCGCATGTCGGCGATGCCTTCGTCGACCGAGCGCATCGCGGTCTGCCCCAGGCCGATCAGGCGATCCGGGTGGGCGGCGCAAAATTCCGCGAGCCAGATATTGTAGGCGTCGAAGCAGGCCTTCTTGTAATCGAAATCCGGATGGTTGCAGAGCAGCATTCCGACCGTGGCGTAAATCACTTCGCAGGCCACGCCGTCGCGATCCTGGTCGGCCATACGCGCTTCGGGATCCCATCCGCCGCGATGCAAGTTTTCAAACTTGGCGCCGAACATCTTGAGATCCATCGCGGCGACGCCGGCGGCCGCCACCAGGCCCATCGGGATCGGCTTGCCGCCGCCCTCAATGACGAAGATGTCGCCCATCTTTTCGTCGTGCACCAGATGCGGTGCGGTGGACTTGTACTTATGGTCGATGCGGTCGACGTAACATCCGGGCGGCTCGGTGATGTGGGAATCGGCGGAAATGATCGGTTTCTGCATTAGTAGTCCTCCGTTTGCGGGGTCCGCCGCGTTTTTGGTGCTCGCGGCCCCCAGAGTTCAAGTTGGTATCTACAACTAACCAAACTACGCTCGATTGATCAATCGGAAGGCGCAGTTAACGAAGCTCGCGGCGGCGATTGGCGCGCTTGGCGTCGCGCGCATTGAGGATGCTCGCGGAGTGCGGTAACGATGCTAGATTCCGTTCCGTGGAGGGTCACGCGCAAAGCCGCCGGAAGAATTATCGCCGTTGGATTGGCGGATTTCATTGATTATGGACAAGGGCGAACAATTGGGCCATCTTCTTATTGAGGCGCTCGTAAAGGCGCGCGAATTGAAAAGCCTCGCGCTCGATTCTGAATCGAGAGACAAGATTGCGGAATTAATGAAACAAGCGAAGAAAAGTGAGGACACACTCAACGCTTTGAATCGCGCCTCGCGTACTAACGGGAAGGGGCTCGATAAGGCTGTGTTGGATAGCGCCCTGGACGATTTGATCGAGACGTTCAAAGACGTAAACAAGAAACTGGACGATCTGCTGGCCAAAGCTAAGCAATAAAACCGCGCAACCCGCGCTTCGCGTGACACGCTTCAAGAAAGGCCGGATCGAAAGGTTCGGCCTTGCGCTTTTGGAGTTACCCCGGTTGAACAGTAGCGGGGGTGTGCTTTACCGGGGCGGGGACGATGCGATAAGCATTATCATTATTAGAAACAGTGCGCGGCGGACCAGCGCTCGAGGATCATCGCGATGGCGGAATCAGCGCCGCGATGCGCGCATCCCACTGCGACCCCTGCCAGCCGGCGCGCCCGGCGACGGAGAACCATACGATGGACTTCGATCTGAAGATTACTGGCGGAACCATTATCGACGGCACCGGCAAGCCCGGTTTCGCCGGCGACCTCGCGATCAAGGACGGCAAGATTGCCGCGGTCGGCGAGGTCAAGGGCACCGCGCAAAACACCATCGAGGCCAAGGGCCGCATCGTCGCGCCCGGCTTCGTCGACATTCACACCCATTACGACGCCCAGCTGCTGTGGGACCGCATGATGACGATCTCGCCGTGGCACGGCGTGACCACGGTGGTGATGGGCAATTGCGGCTTCAGCGTCGCGCCGACCCGTCCCGAGCATCGCGGACTGATCATGCGCACGCTTGAGAAGGTCGAAGGGATGAGCCTCGAGGCGCTCGAAGGCGGCCTCGGCTACGACTGGCCGTTCGAGACCTTCGAGCAGTATCTCGACACGATCGAGCGGCGCGGCACGGCGATCAACTGCGCGGCGCAGATCGGCCATACGGCGCTGCGCATGTATGTGATGGGCGAGGAGGCGACCGAACGCCAGGCAACCGCGGACGAAATCGCCAAGATGCGCGCGATCGTCAAGAATGCGATCAACGCGGGCGCGATCGGCTTCGCCACCTCCAAGGCGGTCACGCACGTCGGCTACGGTGGCAAGCCGGTGCCGAGCCGCAAGGCGCATCTGAACGAGATCAAAGAGCTGATCGGCGCGCTCGGCGAAGCGGGCAAGGGCGTCGTGCAGACCGCCGTGGGGCGCGAACTGTTCCTCAGTGAGATGGCCGAGATTGCGCGCGAGACCGGAGTGCCGATCACCTGGACGGCGCTGCTCGCCGGTGCGACCGGCAGCAACGAGGGCCATCGCCGGATGCTCGCGCAGTCCGAAGAGTTGGCGCGCCAGGGGCTGGCGATTACGCCGCAGGTCGCATGCCGACCGCTCAACTTCGAACTGACCTTCAAGGAGCCCTTCATCTTCGAGGGCATGTCGTCGGTATTCGCACCGATTTCCGCGGCGCCCGATGTCGCGGCCAAGATTCGCATCTACCAGGACCCGGAGTTCCGCGCGAAGTTCAAGGCCAAGGCGGGATCGGGTGCGGACGTGAAGTACCACGACCGCTGGGAGCGCGCGTGGGTTTCGTACTGTCCCAATCAGCCCGAACTTGACGAGCGCAACGTGGCCGAAGTCGCGCGCGAGCGCGGCGTCGATCCGATCGACTTCGTGCTCGACCTGTCGATCGCCAACAACCTCGACGCGCGCTTTCGCTTCGCGATCTTCAATTACGACGAGGGCGAGGTGCTGAACCTGCTTAAATCGCCGAGCACGGTCATCGGGCTGTCCGATGCGGGCGCGCACGCGAGCCAGCTATGCGACGCCTGCTACTCGACCTACCTGCTCGGCCATTGGGTGCATGAGCGCAAGGCGATCACGCTCGAGCGGGCGGTCTGGATGCTCACGGCGCGGCCGGCGCAGGTCTTCAACATCAGCGATCGCGGGCGGCTCGAGCGCGGGCTGGCGGGCGACGTGGTGATCTTCGATCCCGACAAAATCGGCGCGGGCCGTTTGCGCCGCGTGCGCGACTTGCCAGCGGGCGCCGATCGGCTGGTCTCCGACGCCAGCGGTATCGACTCGGTGATCGTCAACGGCACGCTGATTCGGCGCGAGGGCAAAGACACCGTCGATGCGGCCGGCGCGCTGCCCGGGCGGCTGCTGCGCAACGGCTTCGCGCGCAACTGATTTGAGCGGCGCACGCTGACCGAACAGGGCAATCGAACAGGTTCGGAGTCGGCGCATCGAAAAAAAATCGGCGGGCCGTCGTGGACGGTCCGCCGATTCCATCCTGGCGCCAGCCGTGGCTGGACTTGATCGCGCAGATCCTCGATCCTGATAGCCGCACGCAGACCACGATTCATCAGGCCGATCTTCCTACGGGGAAAATTCGGCGCGGAGTATTTTGAATTACCATTCGCTCGCGCCGCTCAACGCGATTCTTAACAGCATTGCCGCGGTCCTGTTGCTGGCCGGCTATATTTTCATCCGGATGCGCTGGGTCCGTGCGCATCGCGCCTGCATGGTCAGCGCGTTCGTGGTCTCGACCGCGTTTTTTATTTCGTACCTGACGTATCATTACCATGTCGGCGACGTGCGCTTTCAGGGACATGGCCTCGTGCGGCCGATCTACTTTACGATCCTGATCACGCACATCATCCTGGCGGCGGCGATCGTGCCGCTGGTCCTGATCACGATCACGCGTGCGATTCGCGGCAACTTCGCGCGCCATCGGAAGATCGCGGTGTGGACGTGGCCGCTGTGGATGTATGTGTCGGTGACCGGGGTGATCGTGTACCTGATGTGCTACCAGATGTACCCGCCGGGATATCACGATACGGCGCGCGCGGCCCCGGCAACTATCGAAGCGCATCGCTAGCCGCGCCGCACGGGCGATCGCGGCGCGCGTAGTTCGCTTTCCTGATGAGATAAAGCGGCGGACCCGCGAGGGATCCGCCGCCCGTTCGATTAGTCCCGGCTCGCGCGCAGGCGCCCCCGGCCGGCGCGTCGATCAGCCCTTGAGGAAATCGCGGACCGCTTTGCAAAACGCCGCCTGCTGTTCGTAGGGCAGCAGATGGCCGGCCTCTTTGATCGTTGTGAGGCGCGCGTTTTTGATCCGGCTAGTGAACTCGCCGGCGTAGACCGGCGGGATCAGCCTGTCGGATTCGCCCCACAGCAGCAGCGTCGGCGCGGCGATCCGCCAGGCACGCTTTTTCAGCCCGCGATCGGGAATCGGCCAGAGGAACTTGCTCGCCATCGAGAGGCGCTTGACGCGCTCGACGTACATATCGGCGAGCTGGTTCATGTCGTCCGGGATCGCCAGGAAGAGCTGCGCGAGCGGCGACTTGGGATCGTGGAACAGGCACGTGCCCATCTCGCTCAAATCCATGGCGAAGAAATCCGGAATCGGATGCTCGTCGATCCAGAAGCCGGCCGGCCCGACCAGCACGAGCTTGCGCGCGCGGCTGGTGTCGTGCGCGGCGGTCTCGGCCGCGAGCATCCCGCCCATCGAATGGCCCATGAGGTAGGAGCTCTTGATCCCGAGGTCGTCCATGAACTGATGGACGAACAGCGCCGCGTCGGTCACGTCCTCGATCAGATCGCCGCCGGTCGAATCGCCGTAGCCCGGCAGATGCGGCGCGATCACCTTGAAGTCCTTGCCCAGCTCGTCGAGGAAGGGATCCATCCCGGTGAGGCCGACTGCGCCGTGCAGGAAGATCAGGGGCTCGCCGCTGCCGAATTCATACGTCTCGACCGCGAAGCGGCCGCCGCCGATTGAATGGCTGGTCTTCATTATTTTGCGCTCCGGCTGTCATGCGGCGCCGCGTGGACGGTTTTGCCGTTGGTCTCGGCGCGCTTGAAGTTGATCGGCGCGGGCATCGCGCGCTCGCTCTCGGGCAGCGGCGACGGCGACCATTTGTCCTGGAAGCCGCTCCACATGCCGCGCATATGCGGCATCACTTCGCGCGCGAACAACTCGGTGGAACCGCGCACCATTTCCGGCGGCATCGAGCCCATTTGCTGCAGGATCATCAGGTGGCCGCAGTTGAGGCTCTTCATCGCATGGGTCAGGCGATCGCGCACGGTCTTGGGCGATCCGGCGATGATATAGCCCTGATCGACGAAGTCCTTCCAAGTCATCCCTTCGCGGCGCAGCGCGGCCTCGCGGCCGACCTGCGCGAGCAGGCCCGAGCGGATGGTGCTCTGCGTGCGATAGCCGGGGGCGTCGGCGAAGCCGTTATAGACGTGGAGGCATCGGTTGTAGAAATAGTCCATGTGCGGCGCGTAGAGCCGCTCGGCCTCTTCGTCGGTATTGGCGACTGCTACCACCTGGGCAAAGCCGAGGCTGTAGGGATTGAGCTCCTTGCCGCGCTTGGCCATCACCTTCCAGTAGCCGTCGGCGACCTTCTTGCCCGCGATATACCCGAAGTAGGAAAGAAAACTGTACTGGTAGTCATGCTCGGCGCAGAAGTCCCAGGTCTCGATCGAGCCGCCACCCGGCACCCAGACCGGCGGATGGGGCTGCTGGAGCGGCTTGGGCCAAAGATTGACGTAGCGCAGCTTGGTAAACTTGCCGTTGAAGGCGAAGACCTCTTTCTCGGTCCACGCCTTGATGATCAGTTCGTGAGCCTCGTTGTACTTCTCGCGGATCGTCGCGGGCACTTCGCCGTAGCAGAAGTTGGTGTCCATCGAGGTGCCGACCGGAAAGCCGGCGACCAGGCGCCCGCCGCTGATCACGTCGAGCATCGCAAACTCCTCGGCCACGCGGATCGGCGGATTGTAGAGCGCGATCGAGTTGCCGAGCACCACCAGGCTGGCGTTGCGCGTGCGCCGCGCCATCGCGGCGCCCATGAGATTGGGCGACGGCATGAGGCCGTAGGCGTTCTGATGATGCTCGTTAACGCCGAGGCCGTCGAAGCCCATCTGGTCGGCGAATTCGAGCTGATCGAGATAGTCGTTGTAGAGGCGATGGCCGAGCTTGGGGTCGTAGAGGTCACGCGGAATATCGACCCATACGCTGCGGTACTTTTCCTTGAAATCGTCCGGCAGAAAACGGTACGGCATCAGATGGAACCAGGTGAATTTCATACGGAGTCTCCTTTGCGGCGCCTGATACCTGCCGACGCCATCGCAAGCGCTCTTGAGGCTATATCAGTTGGCCGGATACGAAAAGCACCGCGCTGCGCGGCGCGGCCGATTATCCGCGGCCGGGGGATTACGCGGCGCGGCCGATCATCGCGAAAGTCCGGTGATGCACGCCCATCGGATCGGCGGGAAAGCGCTCCCCAAGGACGGCCGCGAGTTCGCCGTCAAAGGCGGCCACCTGCGCGGGGCTGAGCGTGCCGCCGACGCCCGCACTGGCGCGAATCCGGCCGCGCCACGCCTCATGGGAATAGACCGCGCTCACGTCGAATGAAAAAGTCTCGATCGCGGTGAAGCCGGCGATCGCGGCGTCGCGCGGCCATTGCGGATAGATGCCGGGCGCGTTGCCCAGCTTCCAATCCGGATTATGCCGCCGGATTAGCTGTTCGGTGGCCTCGACCACGTTGCCGGGCAGCGCGATCCAGTCGAAATGCGCGAGCACCAGGCAGCCGCCCGGACGCAGCACGCGAAAGGCCTCGGCGGCGGCGCGTGGCCGATCGAACCAATGCCAGCATTGGCCCGCGCAGACGCCGTCGAAGCTGCGCGGCGCAAACGGAATCGCCTCGGCGCGGGCGCGCACGTAGCCCATCGCGAGCCCGTCCTCCTGATCGAGGCGGCGCGCCTCAAGCATCAGTGGCACCGAGATGTCCGCACCCGTGACGGCACATCCGGCGCGTGCGAAGCCGCGGCCGAGGAAGCCGGTGCCAGTGCCGATGTCAAGGATGCGCTGGCCGGGCGTGCCGGCGCCCAGGCCGCGCAGCCGGCGATAGAGTTCGTCCGGATAGCCGGCGCGGAAGCGGCCGTAATCGGCGGCGGTCTTGCCGAAGTCGACCTGCCGTCCGTAGCGGGCGACGTCGGCCATCAGGTCGCGGGGTTTGTCGGGCATTGGACTTACCTGGGCGGCGGCTATCTGCGCCGGCGCAACACTTGTAAACTAGATCGGACCGGACCGCGGATCAACATAAATACAGTCGGCCGGATCATTTGCCCGCCGACCCGCCGGCGCCCCGTTTGCCAGGCCGGAACGAGGCGCGGCGCGGACTTTGTGAGGACCATTTGAAGCTCAAGCTACAGGACGATTTGAAGGCCGCGATGAAGAGCGGCGACAAGTTGAAACTGATGACCGTGCGCGGGGTAATCGCCGAGATCTCGCGAATCGAAAAGGACGTGCGGCGCGAAGCCAACGAGGCCGAAATCGTCCAGACGATCAAACGCGAGCGCGCGCGGCGCGAAGAGGCGCTCGAGTTCGCGCGCAAGGCCAATCGTGCCGACCTCATCGAGCAGAACGAGGCCGAGGCGAAAATCCTCGACAGCTATCTGCCGGCGGCGATCGGCGCCGATGAGGTCAAGGCGGCGGTGGCGGCGCAAATCGCGGCGGGCGTGAACCAGATCGGGCCGCTGATGAAGGCGCTGCGCGATCAGTTCGGCGCGCGGCTCGACGGCAAGCTGGCCAGCGAGATCGTGAAATCGTCGATCGCCCCGAAATAGTTTCGCCGGTGAAGGTCTTGCGCACCGCAGCGTGAGCGCGGGATCTGGCGGGGAGTCGTCAAGCGTTCATGCGCGGCGGCGCGGCGACCCAAATCCAGCCGCGGCGCGTCGCGTGTTTTCACTTTTCGCATCTGCTAATCTTTTCGCATCGACCGGAAAACCAGCGCCAAGTTGTGCGCGATCAGTACGTGTCCCGGGAGGAAAGCGGGCCTATATCATGAGACGTAATCTTGACCGCCGCGTGGTGGTGACCGGTGTCGGCCTCGTCACGCCGCTGGGCACGGGGGTCGAAAAGAACTGGGAAGGGCTGATCGCCGGCCGTTCCGGGATTGGCCTGATCGACCGCTTCGACGTGGCCGACTATCCCACGCGTATCGCGGGCGAGGTGCGCGACTTCAACCCGCTCGACTGGATCGAAAAGAAGGACGTCCGCAAGATGGACCTCTTCATCCAGTACGCGATGAGCGCGGCCGAGCAGGCGATGCGCCAGTCGGGCTTCAAGATCACCGAGGACAATGCCGACCAGGTGGGCGTGCTGGTCGGCGTGGGTATCGGCGGATTGATCACGATCGAAGAGAATCATCTGATCTTTCTCGACAGCCGGCTCAAGCGGCTGACCCCGTTTTTTATTCCCAAGCTGATTTCCAACCTCGCGCCGGGACAGATCTCGATTCGCTACGGCGCGCGGGGCGCGAACCTGGCGACGACCAGTGCGTGCGCCTCGGGCAGCCATGCGGTGGGCGAGGCCTTTCGCATGATCCGGGCCGGCTACCTCGACGCGGCGATCACGGGCGGCGCCGAGGCGGCGATCAGTTCGCTCGGCATCGGCGGGTTCGTCGCGATGCGTGCGCTGTCGACCCGCAACGATAATCCGGCGGCGGCGAGCCGCCCGTTCGATCGCGATCGCGACGGTTTCGTGATGGCCGAGGGTGCGGCGGCGCTGATTCTGGAAGCGCGCGACCTGGCGATCGCGCGCGGGGCGACGATCCTGGCCGAAATCGTGGGCTACGCCTGCAACGCCGACGCCTTTCATATCACCTCGCCGGCGCCCGACGGTGTGGGTGCCGCCAAATGCATGCGCCTGTGCCTCGAGGACGGCGACCTCGACCTCAACCAGGTCGATTATATCAACGCCCACGGCACCTCGACGCCGCAGGGCGATATCGCCGAGAGCCAGGCGATCAAGCGCGCATTCGGCGAGCATGCGGCGCGCATCGCGGTGAGTTCGACCAAGTCGATGACCGGCCATACGCTGGGCGCGGCCGGCGCGATCGAATCGGTGTTTACGGTGCTCGCGGTGGCCAACAGGATGATCCCGCCGACGATCAATTACGAAAAACCCGACCCCGAGTGCGACCTGGATTACGTGCCGAATCATGCGCGGCCAAAGAAGATTCGCCTGGCGCTCAACAACTCCTTCGGTTTCGGAGGAACCAACACCACCGTGGCGTTCCGGCCGGCGGTCCAGGATTAGCGGGCGCATACCGATGGGTTCGAGAATCGTTGCCACCGGGCGCGCGCTGCCGCGCACGCTGATCACCAATCAAGACCTCGAACGGCGGATGGAAACGTCCGACGAATGGATTCGCACACGCACCGGTATCGGCCAGCGCTACACCCTGTGCAGCGGCGAATCGCTGGTCGATATCGCGGCCGACGCCAGCCGGATCGCGCTCGAGCGGGCGGGCCTGAAGGCGTCCGACCTCGAAGCGATTATCGTCGGCACCGTGTCGTCGGACTTCGGCTTTCCCTCGTTCGCCTGCCAGTTGCAGCATCGCCTCGGGATTAGCTCGATACCGTCGTTCGACGTTGCCGCGGCCTGTTCAGGTTTCGTCTACGCGCTGAGCGTGGCCGACAGCACGATGCGCGCGGGCGACTGGTCGCGCGTGCTGGTGGTCGGCACCGACGCACTCTCGACCATGGTCGACTGGAACGATCGCGCGACGGCGGTGCTGTTCGGCGATGGCGCGGGCGCGGTCGTAATGGTCAGCGAGCCGGGCGCGCGCGGCGTGCTCGGCAGTATCCTGCGCTCGGCGGGCGAGTTCTGGGAATTGTTGTCGGTGCGCAACCGCGGGATTCAAAACACGATCGACGCCGAGGTCAAATCCAACGGCGACGACGCGATCAAGATGAAAGGTCCGGAGCTGTTCAAAATCGCCGTCAAGAGTATGGAAGAGGTTACGCGCAAGGTGGCCGCGCGCGCCGGCGTGCCGCTCGCCGAGATTGCGCTGGTCATACCGCATCAGGCTAACCTGCGCATTATCAACGCGGTCGCGCAGCGCCTGGGCCTGGGCGATGACAAGGTCTTCACCAACGTCGATCGCTACGGCAATACCTCGGCGGCGTCGGTGCCGATCGCGCTGGACGAGGCGCTCGAGACGCGGCGGATTCGCGACAACGACCTCGTCCTCCTCAATGCGTGCGGCGGCGGACTCACCTGGGGCGCCAACCTGGTGCGCTGGTAGGGCGGCGCGCGGTCGCTAGCAGTGCGCGCCGGCCGTCCGATCGCGCGATGCGAATCGCATTCGGCGCGAGCCATTATCCATCCGGGCCGCGGGCTGGCCGAGTGGCGTAGCGCTGCCCCGATCGCGAATCACGTTCCCAATTGCGGATCGCTTATCGACTGGCGGCGTGGATGATCGACGAACTTCTGGCGCATCGCCTAATCGCCGTGCTCGGCAAGGGCGGGGTGGGGCGCACCACGGTCAGCGCCGCGATCGGCGCCGCGGCGGCCGCTCGCGCGCTGCGCACGCTGATAATCGAGGCGGATATGCGCGCGCCGATCGCCCAGGCGTACGGCCATCCGGGCGCGTTTGCCTCGGTTGAATTATCCGACAATTTGTATGAGATGACGCTCGGCGGACAGGAATCGCTCGAGGAATACCTGAGCTTCGTGGTCCCGCGCCCGATCCTGCGGATGGTCTTCGCCAGCAGCTTCTATCAATACTTCGTCCATGCCGCGCCGGCCGTCCGCGAGCTCACCATGATGGGCAAGGTGTTTCACGAGATCGAGCGCCGCGCGGCGCCGCTCGAGCCGTGGAACGTGGTGGTCTTCGACGCGCCCGCGAGCGGGCAGGCGCTGAGCATGATTCGGATGCCCTTTGCCGCGCGCGAAACTTTCGGCGCGAGCGTGGCCGGGCGCGAGGCGGGCAATATCGCGGCGCTGCTGCGCGACCCGGCGAAATGCGCGATTGCGGCGGTGACCACCGCCGAGCCGCTGGCGATCGCCGAGACCCTCGAGATCAATCGCACGCTCGCGGCGCTGGGGCTGAAGCTCGCCGCGGTCTTTTTTAATCGCATGAGCGCGGCGGCCTTCGATGCGGCCGATATCGCGCGGATGGTGCGGCGCGCCGCGCGCGATCCGGACGCGGACGGCGTGGCGGAACTGGCCGCGATCGCGCGCGCGGAATTGCAGCGGCGCATGCGCGATCGGCGCGCGCTCGCGATGCTTCGGCGGTCGGTCAAATGCCGGGTGATCGAGCTGGTGGAATGCCGCGGGCTGGCCGGACGCGCGTTGACCGCCCAACTGGCCGCGCAATTCGGCGGACGCGCGCCGCGGCGCACGGGGCCCGGGGAGCCGAGCGTTCCCGGCGCCGTTGGCTTGTGATGTCTGGCGGCTGGCGTCGGCGCGACGGTGCAACTACGCTTGAGGCTTGCCGAGCGACGCCTCGCGGTTATCTGAAGCGCGCCAGGCTCGGAGGAAGTGATGTCCGCTAAAATATCCGCCGGCCAGACCGCCAGACCCCCGCGCGAGCCGTGGATCATCCGCACCTACGCGGGCTTCGGCGACGCCACGCAGGCCAATCGCCGCTTCCTCAATAATCTCAAGGAGGGACAGCGCGGCCTCTCGATCGCTTTCGACCTGCCGACGCAAAACGGCTACGACCCCGACGCGCCGGTGGCCGCCGGCGAGGTCGGCAAGGCCGGCGTCTCGATCTGCCATTGGCGGGACATGGAGCAGTTGCTCGCCGGTATCCCGCTCGGCGAGATCAACACCTCGATGACGATCAATGCGACGGCGCCGTTTATCCTCGCGCTCTACCTGGTCGCGGCGGAAAAGCAGGGCGTGCCGTGGAGCGCGCTGCGCGGCACCACGCAAAACGATCTGCTCAAGGAATTTGTCGCGCGCGGCACCTCGGTTTTTCATCCCGACGTATCGTTTCGGATTTCGACCGAGCTGATCCGGTTTGCGGTTGAGCGCGTGCCCAATTGGAATCCGATCAACTGCTGCGGCTACCACTACATGGAAAGCGGCGCGGGTCCGGCCGAGGAAATCGGCTACGCGTTCGGCAATGCGCTGATGATTCTCGACGCGATTCGTCCGTCGCTGAGCGCCGCCGAATTCGAGCAGACCGTCCGGCGCATCTCGTTTTTCATCAACAGCGGGATCGAGCTGGTCCCCGAGATTTGCAAGATTCGCGCGTACTTCCAGCTTTGGCGCGAGCTCTGCCGCGGCGAATATGGAATCGACGAGGTGGCCTTTCGCGCCGGATGCCAGGTGCGTTCGCTCACCCTGACCGAACAGCAGCCCGAAGTGAATATCATCCGTATCGCCTACGAGGCGCTGCCGGTGGTGATCTCGGCCGGCGCGCGGGTCAACGCGCTGCAATTGCCGGGCTTTCGCGAGGCGATGGCGCTGCCCGACCAGGCCGAGCAATTGATCGGCCTGCGCACGCAGCAGGTGCTGATGCATGAGACCGGCGTCGCCGGCTACGGCGATATATTTGCCGGCAGCACCGTGATTGAGAAATTGACCGGTGAGACCGCCGCGCGCGCGCGGACGATCGCGATGCGCTTGCGCGAGGCCGGCTACGCGCGGGCGATCGCGATGGTCAGTGGCGAGCTGACGCATGCCCTGGCCGATCGGCAGCGCAAGCTCGAGGCCGGAGAAATTATCCAGGTGGGCGTCAACGCTTTTATCGGCGAGATCGGGCTCGGCCCGGCGGCGGCGCCGGACGGCGCGGCGAGCGACCATCCGGCGGCCGAGCGCGAGCGGATCGCGGCGATTCGCCAATGGCACGCCGAACGCGACAACTCGGCGGTGGCGCGCGCCCGCGAAAAGCTCGAACGGGCGGCGCGCGCGGCCGGCGCCGCAATTGGCGACGCGGCTGCAATCATGGAGCCGACGCTCGAACTCGCGCGCGCGGGCGGCACGGTCGGCGAATGGACCTCTACCATCGAGGGCGCGGCGGGCGGCCGCTACACGCCGCCGATTCTCGAAGGGGGCGCGCCGGTCGATCGATTACTGGTGCCCGCGGCGGGCCGCAGGATTCGTATCGCGCTCGGCAAGGCGGGCCTCGACGGCCATATCAACGCCGTCAAGTTGCTCGCGCACGCCTGCATGCAGGCCGGGATGGAAGTGATCCTGGCCGGCTTCAAGCAGACCCCCGCGCAACTGGTCGAGGCGGCGCTCCAGGAAGATGCCGAGGTGCTTGCGATCAGCAGCCTGGCGGGCGCGCACATGACGATCGCGCGCGAGGCGCTCGCGATTCTCAAGGATCGCGGCGCGGTGGACGTTAAACTGGTGATGGGCGGGATTATTCCGGAGGCGGATCGCCGGCGGCTGATCGAGTTGGGTGTGCGCGCGGTCTTCACGCCCAAGGATTCGAGCCTCGGCGCGATCGTCGCGCGCATCGTCGCGCTGAGTGAAGAGCCGGGCGTGGCGGCCTGACGCCGCGAAAATCCCGGAGTGGTGACAAGGGTGGCGTGAACTTAATCATGAATTTGAAATCGATACGCGTGATGCCGGTGACAACGAAGGTCATGGCCGTGATGGTCGCCGCGGGCATCATGCTCGCGACGGCGTCGCGCGCGCGCGCGGCCGAACCGCGTCCGTGGCTCTGCCGCGACAAGCCGGTGTTCTCGTCCGACAAGCCGATGACTTACGCGGCGACCAGGCGCGGCGGCGGCGGCGAGTGGATGGTGACCTTCATGCGCTTCGATCCGGACGGCGGCCACGACGGCTTTACGGTCTATGCTACGCAGACCGTGGCGGGGCAGGCGAGCGGCACGCTCGAGCCGGGCCAATGGTACGCGGTCGGGTTGTACCGCCAGGGCAGCCATTGGATCTGTTCGCCGCCTGCCGCCGAGAACCATCGGTTTGTGCCGGGCGTGGTGCGCGATTTGTGCTACGGCGAAGAGCAAGGGAGTTGCGAGGTGAAGCTGACGGTGCGCGACGGCGGCGCCGCCCCTTTGATGCGCTGAGGGGGGCGGCATCCGCGGCGGCGCGGCGCACGCTCGGGCGTCTCGCCATCGCATCCCGCGCGGTGCATAATCTAGGCTCCCGCGAGCGCGCAATTTCTCCGGGGCGGCGTACCCAAGTGGTTAAGGGAGAGGTCTGCAAAACCTCGATTCGTCGGTTCGATTCCGACCGCCGCCTCCAATTCTTTCCCGCACGATTGGCGCCTGACGGCACCCGGCCCACACTTCATTCCTTCTTCGCGCCGTAGCTGACGGCCAATCCCGCGCGCGCGTCGGCCTGCACGCCATATTGCGGAATCGGGTAGCGCAAGCCGTTGCCCGCCAGCCGCTTCATCCCTTCGATCGCCTTGGGCAGAAAACGCGGCGGCAGCGCCATCAGCAGTTCGTCGTCGAGCACGCCGCCGTAACGGCGCTCGGCGAAGCATGGAATCGACAGGCTCGGCTCGCCGGTTTTGAGCGCGCGGCCCCACGAATCGGCGCAGGCCGACTCGCCAACGACACCCCATTGGAATTTTTTGTAGCCGGCCCATTGTAGGCCGTTGATGAAGATGATCATCTGGCCGGGCGTGGCGTAGATCAGGCAGATGTCGGGTGGATTGAGCCGTCCGCTGGTCAGCGGCGACACGGCCATCGCGGCGTACGTCCCGTGCGGCACCACGTCCATCGCGTGCTGATGAGCGGAGGAGTCCTCGAGCGTCTCGTACCAGACCTTGGCCATGTTGCGGCCGGAGAGCCATTCGGCGTTCTGCGGATGCAATCCGATGACGGCGCCGCATTGCGCGCCAACCAGGTCGCTCTGCGTGATGCCGACGGTGAAGCCCAGGCGCGCCGCCTGCGCGACGATCTGATCGGTCGTGTGGATCGATTTCGGCCGGCGAATCTTCGGTATCGCCTCCATCTCCGCGACCGTCGTGAAGAGCTTCATCCCGATCGGCGTGGTCTGGAGCCGCAGCAGACGGTTGAGATCGTCGGTGAGTTGGGTCCAGTCGTAAGCGGCCGGCTCGGCCACCGCGGGTGCGGTTGATATGTCTGACATATGATGAGATCTCCGTCGCGAATTGTGCGTGCGGCTATGCCGCCGCGCGATGATTCAGCACCTGGCGCAGGAACTGTCCGGTATGCGATCCGGACGCCGCCGCGATCTCCTCGGGGGTGCCTTTCGCCACCACCTGGCCGCCGCGATCGCCGCCCTCGGGGCCGAGATCGATCACATAGTCGGCGGTCTTGATCACGTCAAGGTTGTGCTCGATCACCACGATCGTGTTGCCGGCGTCGGCCAGCCGTCCGAGCACCGCGAGCAGCCGCTTGATGTCGTCGAAGTGCAGCCCCGTGGTCGGCTCGTCGAGGATATAGAGCGTGCGGCCGGTGGCGCGGCGCGCGAGTTCCTTGGCCAGCTTGATGCGCTGCGCTTCGCCGCCCGACAGCGTCGTCGCCGACTGGCCCAGATGGATGTAGTCGAGGCCGACGTCGCGCAGGGTCTCGAGCTTCTGGCGGATCGGGGGCACCGATCCCATGAACTCGATCGCGTCGAGCACCGTCATGTTGAGCACCTCGGCGATGCTCTTACCCTTGTACTGGATTTCGAGCGTGTCGCGGTTGTAGCGCTTGCCGCCGCACACTTCGCAGGTGACGTAAACGTCGGGCAGAAAATGCATCTCGATGCGGATGATGCCGTCGCCCTGGCAGGCTTCGCAGCGCCCGCCCTTGACGTTGAAGGAAAAGCGCCCGGGCCCGTAACCGCGCATCCGGCCCTCGGGCAACTGGGCAAACAGCTCGCGCACGTGGGTGAACAGTCCCGTATAGGTAGCGGGATTCGATCGCGGCGTGCGGCCGATTGGGCTCTGGTCGACGTGGATCACCTTGTCGAGATGCTCGATGCCTTCGAGCGCCTTGAAGGCGCCCGCGCGCTCGCGGCTGCCCATCAGCTTTTGCGCAAGTGCGCGATGCATCGTGTCGAGCACCAGGGTCGACTTGCCGGAGCCCGAAACGCCGGTGATGCAGACCACCACGCCGAGCGGAAAGGCGACTGTCAGGTCGCGCAGATTGTTGGCGTGCGCGCCGCGCACGGTGAGCCATCGAGGACCGATCGTGCGGCGGCGCGGCGGCACCGGAATCTCGACCTCGCCCGAAAGATATTTGCCGGTCAGCGACGCCGGATTCTTCATCACTTCCTCGGGCGTGCCCTGGGCGACCACGTAGCCGCCGTGGATTCCGGCTCCCGGACCCATGTCGACCAAATGATCGGCCTCGAGCATGGTGTCGCGATCGTGCTCGACCACCAGCACCGAGTTGCCCAGTTCGCGCAGCCGCTTAAGCGTTGACAGCAGGCGCTGGTTGTCGCGCTGATGCAGTCCGATCGAGGGCTCGTCGAGGATATAGAGCACGCCGACCAGGCTCGAGCCGATTTGCGTGGCGAGCCGGATACGCTGGCCCTCGCCGCCCGAGAGGCTGCCCGAGGTGCGGTCGAGCGTCAGGTAGTCGAGGCCGACGTCGGCGAGGAATCCCATCCGCTCGCGAATCTCCTTGAGGATCAGCCGGGCGATTTCGGTCTCCTGCGCGCTCAGCTTTGGCGCGGCGAAAAACGCCACCGCCTGCTTGATCGACATCGCGGTGACTTCGCTGATCGATTTTTCGTTGAAGCGCACGAACAGGCTCTCGCGCTTAAGCCGCGCGCCCTTGCAGGCCGGGCATTCGCGCATGTTCATGTAGGCTTCGAGAACCTCGCGGATGCTCTCGGACTCGGTCTCCTTGTAGCGCTTGTCGAGCCACGTGAGCACGCCCTCGAAGCTGCGCTCGTAGCCGTGGCGATGCTCGCCGCGCTGATAGGTGAAGGCGATCTCCTCGTCGCCCGATCCGTTGAGGATCACCTTGCGCACCTTGGCCGGAATCGACTTCCACGCCTGGTCGAGGCTGAACTTGTAATGCGTTGCGAGTGCCTCGAGCACCGGCTGCATGTAGTTCATCGTCGCCCACGGCGCGATCGCTCCGTCGGAGATGCTGAGGTCCTCGTTCTGCACCACCAGCTCGGGATCGAAGTACATGATCGATCCGATGCCCGAGCATTCGGTGCATGCGCCGTGCGGACTGTTGAAGGAAAACATCCGCGGCGTGATCTCGGGGTACGAGATGCCGCATTCGACGCAGGCGAAGCGCTGGCTGAAGTAGATTTCGCCGCCACCGTTTTTGGCCGCGGCGTCGAGCCGCTCGACCTTGAGCAGGTCCTGGCCGTATTTGAAGGCGACTTCGAGCGAATCGGCCAGGCGCTTTTCGATGCCGCCGCGGATCGCCAGCCGATCGACCATCACGTCGATGGAGTGGCGCTGGTTCTTGTTGAGGTTGAACTCCTCGCCCAGCTCGACCAGCTTGCCGTCGATCTTGGCGCGCACGAAGCCCGCGCGGCGCAAATCGGAGAGCTCTTTTTTATACTCGCCCTTGCGGTCGCGCACGATCGGCGCCAGCACGTGAATCCGCGCGCCCTCGGGCCACGCCATGATGCGATCGACGATCTGCTGCACGCTCTGCTGGGTGATTTCGCGCCCGCAATTATAGCAAAAGGCGTGGCCGACGCGCGCGAACAGCAGCCGCAGGTAGTCGTAGATTTCGGTGATGGTGGCGACTGTCGAGCGCGGGTTGCGCGAGGTGGTTTTCTGCTCGATCGAGATGGCCGGCGACAGCCCCTCGATCGAATCGACGTCGGGTTTCTCCATCTGCTCGAGAAACTGTCGCGCATAGGCCGACAGCGATTCGACGTAGCGGCGCTGGCCCTCGGCGTAAATCGTGTCGAAGGCGAGCGAGGATTTGCCCGAACCCGAAAGCCCGGTGATGACCACGAGCTGCCCGCGCGGGATCTCGATGTCGATATTCTTGAGGTTGTGCTCGCGCGCACCCTTGATAATTATGCGGTCCATCCGGGTCCCACCTGCCTCATCGAGGATCGCCGCGCACGCCTGCGACAGCGCCGCCTGCGGCGTGGCGGGCCGGCGCGATCCGTGCGCGCGCGGCGCGGGCCGCATATTCGATCGCCGCGATCATGCTTGCCGCACTGGCGGTGCCGCGGCCCGCAATATCGTAGGCGGTGCCGTGGTCGGGTGAGGTGCGGATGAACGGCAAACCCAGCGTGACGTTGACCGCGCGATCGAACTCCAGCGTTTTGAGCGCGATCAGCCCCTGATCATGATACATCGCGACCGCCGCGTCGAACGCGAACGCCCCGTTGCGCCGGATAAAGGCGGTGTCGGGCGCGCCCGGCCCCGTCGCGTCGATGCCGGCGCGGCGCGCGCGCGCGATCGCCGGGACGATCGTCTTGATCTCCTCGTCGCCGAACAGCCCGTTTTCTCCCGCGTGCGGATTGAAGCCGAGCACCGCGATGCGCGGATGGGCGATTCCCGCCGGGCCGCGCAGATGCTCCGCGAGCAGCCGGATCGTCTGATAGACGCCGTCGCGGGTGAGCGCGCGCGACACCCGGGCCAGGCCCATATGCACGGTCACCAGCGCCAGGCGCAAGTCGCCGCCGGCGAACATCATGCGCCAGGTGCGCACCTGTCCCAGGCGCGCGAGCAGTTCCGAATGGCCGGGGAAACGATGTCCCGCGCGGTTGAGCCATTCCTTGTTGATCGGCGCGGTGACCAGCGCGCCGGCCTCTCCCGCCATCGCCATCCGCGCGCCTTCGACGATATAGCGATAGGCGGCGTCGGCGCCGGCGATGCTCGGCCGGGCGGGAGCGATCGCCTTGGCGGGCAGCCGTCCGAGGTTGATCACCGCGAGGCCGCCGCGCCCCGGCGGCGTGCCGTCGTCCGGGCGCCATTCACATGGCTTCACGCACGACTTGCCGAGCCGATCCGCCGCCGCGCACATCGCGCCCAGATCGCCGACCACGACGATCGTCGGCCGCTCGCGGCGCCGGGCCAGCGCGGTTGCCGCCTTCAAAATGACTTCCGGGCCGATACCGGCCGGGTCACCCATGCTGACCGCGATGAGCGGCGTTTTCCGCGCCGCCGCCACTACTGTTGCAAGGTCTCGATGTAATGCTGCTTGATCAGGTCGTTATCGACCCATTTCTGGAACGCTTCTTTGGCTTGATAGGTCATCAGCTTCTCGCGAATCTGGCCGCGGACCTGGTCGAGCGGCTGGAGGCCGGGCTTTTGATGGCTCTCGACCTGCACGATATGGAAGCCGTAACGGGTTTTGACCACCGGCGTGATGTCGCCCGGCTTGAGGTTGGCGACCGCGGCCAGGATCGCGTCATTGAGGTCGTCGGGCGCGAATTCACCTAATTCGCCGCCCTTGGACTTCGAGTCGTCGTCGGAATATTGCATCGCCAACGCGGCGAAGTCGCCACCCTTGGCGATCTTTTCGCGGATCGCGTTGGCCTTGTCGCGGGCGGCCGCGATCTGCTGCGGCGTGGATCCGGCGGGCACTTCGATCAGGATCTGGGCGAGGTCGTACTTTTCAGTGGTGGACGTGAAATCTTCAGGATTATCCTTGTAGTACTGATTGATCTGAGCTTCGGGGATGACGATCTTCTGGCGCACTTCCTTGTCGATCATGGCCATCGACTCGACCTGTTTGCGGACTTTGGCGCGGAAGTCGTCGTAGCTCAGGCCCTGTTGCTGCAATTGCGCACGCAATTGCGCGTCGGTCACTTTGCCCCGTTGTTCAAGGTTGGCGATGTAGCGGTCAACCTCATCCTCGTCGACCCGGTTGGCGTAGTTCTTCGATTCGCTATCGAGCATCTTCTGCGTGATGATCGCCTTGAGCACGGCGTCGGAATCGCCGGGCGACGGGGTCAGCGAAGAGGGCATCGAACCGGCGCCCGTCCCCCCTGACGGGTTCTGCGAGCTGAATTGCGTCACGTCCTGGGTGGTGATCGGTTCGCCGTCCACGCTGGCGACGACGCTGTCGATCTCTTCGGCCTGGGCGCCGCGCGCCGCACCCACCGTGATCAGCGCGAGGGTGGCGGCCAGCGCCGCGGCGAAGCGTAATCCGGCAGCGGTCCGGGCGGTAACATTCTTGATGCTGATGGGCATTTGCTTGATGCTGATGGACATTTGCATTGGCACTGACTCGGGCGTTCGCGCCGCGTGGCGCGCCCTGGGCTAATTCAGCAGCGGCCCCGCTGAGCGCGCCGGCTGATTTTCCAATTTTTCACAGGCCGCCAGGGCCTGCAAGACACCGTCGATCTGGCTGAAGGTCTGCTCGTATTCGCCGGGCGCAATCCGCACGATGACGTGGAACGAAGGCGTCAGCCGCATCGTATTACGGTTGGCGTGGGCCAGCGCGGCCAATTTCTCGGAATCGATCGGCGCGTCGGAGTGGAATTTTATTTCGAGCTGATCGCCCTTGAGCACCGCGCTCAGGATCATCATGTCACGCATCATGCGCCGCAGGTTCATCGCGGCGATCAGGTTCTCGATCAGCGTGGGTACCGGACCGCAGCGGTCGCGCAGCTCGTCGCGCAATTCGTCGAGGTCGGCGGGCGACGCCGCCCGCGCCATCCGGCGGTACAGCACCAGCCGCTCGTTCTCGTCCGGCACGAAGCTGTCCGGGATGTAGGCCGGAATCGCGATGCGCAGCTCGGGCTCGAAGTCGGGCCGCTGCGGCTCGCCGCGCAATTCGCGGATCGCCTGCTCCATCATCTCGGCGTACAACTCGAAGCCGACCGCCGCGATTTCGCCCGACTGCTCGCGGCCGAGCAGATTGCCGGCGCCGCGATGCTCGAGGTCGCGCATCGCGAGCTTGAAGCCGCTGCCGCTCTCGGCTTCGACCAGCTCGCGCAGCGCCTCGATCCGGCGCTTGGCCTCGCGGGTGATGATGTGTTCGCCGGGAATCAGCAGGTAGGCGTAGGCCTTGCGCTTGGAGCGGCCGACACGGCCGCGCAACTGGTAGAGCTGGGCCAGGCCGAAGTGGTCGGCGCGGTTGATGATCATCGAGTTGGCGTTGGGGATGTCGAGGCCGGATTCGATGATCGCCGAGCAGATCAGCACGTTGATGCGGTTCTCGATGAAGTCGCGCATCACGACCTCGAGTTCGTGCTCTTTCATCTGGCCGTGGGCGGTGGCGATGCGCGCCTCGGGCACCAGCGCCTGCAAGTGGCGCGACATAAACTGGATATTTTCGACGCGGTTGTGGACAAAGAAGACCTGGCCGCCGCGATTGAGCTCGCGGATGATCACGTCGCGAATCAACCCGTCCTCGAAATGCGCGACGAAGGTCCGGATCGACTGGCGCGCCGGCGGCGCCGTCTGAATTACCGAGAGGTCGCGAATCCCGAGCATCGCCATGTGCAGCGTGCGCGGAATCGGCGTGGCGGTCAGCGTCAGCACCTCGACCAGTTTGCGGATGCGCTTGATGCGCTCCTTGTCGAGCACGCCGAAGCGATGCTCCTCGTCGACGATCAGCAGCCCGAGCTTGGGGAACTCGACGTCGTTTTGCAGCAGGCGATGGGTGCCGATGACGATATCGACGGCGCCGCGCCGCACGTCTTCGATCACCTGCTTGTTCTGGCGCGGCGTGCGGAAGCGCGAGACCATCTCGACCCGCACCGGATAGTCCTTGAAGCGTTTGCGGAAGTTTTCCCAATGCTGTTCAGCCAGGATCGTCGTCGGCACCAGCATCGCGACCTGCCGCCCGTCCATCACGCAGATAAAGGCGGCGCGCAGCGCGACCTCGGTCTTGCCGAAGCCGGCGTCGCCGCAGATCAGCCGGTCCATCGGCTTGGGCCGCGCCATGTCGCGGATCACTTCATCGATCGCCGCCTGCTGGTCGGGCGTCTCCTCGAACTCGAAACGCGCCGCGAACTCGTCGTAGTCGCGCCCCGGATGGGGAAAGGCGTGGCCCTCGACCACTTCACGCGCGGCGTAGATGTCGAGCAGCTCGGAGGCCATCGCGAGCAGCGCCTGTTTGGTGCGGCTCTTGACCCGATCCCACGAGCCGCCGCCCAGCCGATCGAGCTTCGGTTCAACGCCGTCGCCACCGCCGCCGACGTAGCGCTGGACCAGGTTGATCCGTTCGACCGGCACGTACATGGTGTCGTTGCCCGAGTATTCGAGATTGAGAAAATCGCCTTCGGTGTCGGCCACCTTGAGATGGCGCAGGCCGCGGTAACGGCCGATGCCGTGGTCGATATGCACCACCAGGTCGTCGGGCTTGAGCTCCTCGAGATTGAGCAGCGCGCCCTTGCCGACGCGCCGCGTGCGGCGGCGGGTGCGCGGCTCGCCGAACATATCCTCTTCGCTGTAAACGTAGAGCCCGTCGCGCTCCAGTACGCCGCCTGCCGAGATTTCGCCCTCCATGATCACCGGCCGGTAGTCCGGATATTCGAGCATCTCGGCGAAGCTGCGGCATTCGAGGTTGACCTCGATATCGTAGGCCTCGAGATGGCGGCGCAGGCGCGCCGACTGGTTGGGCCCCTCGACCACCATCAGGGCGCGTCCCTGGCCGCGGCGCACCTCGTTCAGTTCGGTCGCCAGCGGCGCGAACGAGGGCGCGGCGTTGGTCCCCGTCAGTTCGGCGGCGCCCAGGCGCAGACTCGGCTGCGATTTGACCTCGACCGGCATCGCCCAGCCTTCGCGCGGCGCCGCGACCGTGATCAGCGAGCCGACCTCGACGGCGGTCAGCCCGGCCAATGCGCGCTCGAAATCGGCGGTCGCCAGGTAGAGCGACTCGGGCGCCGGGTAGAATATGGGCTTGGCCTGCGCCGCCTCCGCCTCCGTGGCGATTCGCTCGGCCAGCCGCTCGGCCTCGCCGAGCATCCGGCCCGGATCGATCATCCAGGCGACGGTGTTGGCCGGCACGTAGGCGAAGATCGAATCGAGTCCGCTTTCGTAGAGCAGCGGCGTGATCAATTCGACGCCGGGAAACAGCAGGCCGTTCTCGATCGTCTCGGTCAGCTCGGCGGTCTCCTTGCGGATCATGCCGATTTCGGCGCAGCGCAGCGCCACGCGATCGACCAGGCGCTTGTCGCGCAGCACGGCGGGTGGCATCTGCCGCGTGCGAATCACCGTGGTCTCGTCGATCTCGCCGAGCGAGCGCTGGCTCGACGGATCGAAATGGCGCAGCGAGGTGACGATGTCCTCTTCCAGCTCGACGCGTACGGGGTTGTGATGGAGCGGCGAGAAGATGTCGACGATTCCGCCGCGCACGCTGAAATCGCCGGGCTCCTCGGTCTGCGGCACGCGCTGATAGCCCATTGCGGCAAGCGCTTCGATCAGCGCCTCGAGGTCGATCGCTTCCGCCAGCGCGATCCGAATCACCGATTGCTCGAAGATCGCGCGCGGAATCGTGCGCATCGCCAGTGCCTCGACCGACGTGACGACCACCGGCGCGGGCGTCCGGATAAGCGCGAAGAGCGCGGCCAGTTGCGCCGCCTGCACGTCGGGCGGTGGCGAAAGCTGGGCCAGCGGCCGCAACTCCCAGGCGGGCAGCAGATGCACGCGGGCGGCGACCGGATCGCAATCGATCGGCTGATCGAGAAAAAACGCCAACTCGCCGGCCAGCGTCTCGGCCTCGTTGGCCAGCGACGTGATCGCCAGGATCGGACGGTCGAAGCTGAGCGCCGCCTCACGCAGCATCAGCGCGTTAGCCGCCCCCTTGAGACCCATCAGGGGAAAACGGCGCTCGGTCGCCGCGTCGATCCGGGCCTTGAGTTCGCTGGCCGCTTCTTTGAGGCTTCGCTCCACTTATCTCAACGCTTTGATTGCAGGGTTAAAATGCACGCACCAGCGCAATACCGCGAGCCGCGGTGCGCCGGAAACATGACGATATTAGCAGACTTCGGCGACCGGCCGCAGCGTCGGCCAACCGATCGCGACGAAAAAAATCGCCAACCGAATCTAGTGCCGCGGCGGCGCCGGCACGGCCGCACTGTGTGAGGCCGGCGCGGGCGCGTTCGATGACGACGTGCCGGCCGCAAGCGAAGTTGCTGGCGTGGCCGCCGGGCCGTCGGTGAGTTTGACCGGCAGCTTGAGCGTGCGCTTGGTGCCGTTGGCCGCCGCGCGCTCGATCGTCAGGTAGATGATATCGCCGGGCTTGAGCGCGGCGAGTTCGTCCTGCAAATCAAGATCATTGGTGACGCGGCGATCGTCGACGGCGACGATCAGGTCACCGGTCTTGCCGAGCGATCCGGCCTTCTTGAGCAGCGGCATCATCAGCAGATCGAGCGGCGGGATCAGCGCGCCGGCGGTTGCGCCGGAGGCGCCGACCGAGGTCATTTGGGTGCGCCCGAGCAGGCCCGCATGCTGGGCCGGACTGCCGGGGTCGACGCTGACCACTTCCAGCCCCGTGATCACGCGTCCCGGCTGGTCGTCGGAAAAGATCGTCTGCACGGCGACACCCAGGTACGGACGCTTGGGCTCGGCCGCCGTGGCATCGGCCGGCGCGCCGCCGTTGAGATCGGCCGTGGACATATCGGCTGCGCCGGTCGCGCCGTCGGGCGCGGACGTATCGCCCGCCGCACCGCTATCGCCGACGGCCGGCGTCGATGCGCTCGCGGGCGGCGGCTGCGCGGGAATGCGCGGCGCAATTTCGAGCGTCTGGTCGCTGCCGTCATTGGTGGAATCGGCCGCGCCGGGCGGCAGCGGGGGCACGGCGGTATCGCCGCTGACGTTGGTGCCCACGCCGGATGCGCCGACTCCCCCTATGGCGCTTTGCGCGTGCGCAAGGGCGGCGTCGCCGGCGGAAAGCGCCGCGACGATTGCGGCCATCGCGATGAATTGGCTTGAGCGCATCCTGCGGCCGAGTTTAGCGGCCCGGCGGCGCGCGGGAAATGGATTTGCCGTCCGCCGGCGCGCGGGCGCGGCCGTTCACGCTTGATGGCCGGCGCGCCGCCGTGCGAGATTGAGCCCATCTCGCAAGGCGCGGCCACATGATGAAAATTCTCTCGACAGTCGGACTCTCGCCCGCCCATCGCCGGATCCTCGAGACGGCGCTTGACGGCGAAGAATTTATCGATCGCCCCTGCCGATCGCAGGCCGAAATGATCGCCGCGGCGGACGGCGGATGCGACGTGCTGTTCAGCTTCCGCGTGCCCGACGAACTGATGCGCCGCGCGCCCAATCTCAAGTGGGTGCAACTGCTCAGCGCGGGCGCCGACCATATTCTCAAGGGCGCGCTCGCCGCCGCGCCCGGCGTCGCCGTGACCACCGCCAGCGGCATTCACGGCACCGCGATCGCCGAGTACACGATCGGCTCGATGCTTGCCTATGCGCACGGCTTCCATCAGACGATCCGCGCGCAAATGCGCGGCGAATGGCAGCGCAACACGAACTTCATGAACACCGTCGATGCGCTGCGCGGCAAGACGCTCGGCGTGATCGGCTACGGGTCGATCGGCCGCGAGACCGCGCGCCTGGGCGCCGCCTTCGGGATGAAGGTGCTCGCGCTCAAGCGCAGCCCGGCCGAGCACGTTGACACCGGATGGAACGCGCCGGGTGTCGGCGATCCCGAGGGGCGTCTTCCGGCGCAATGGTTCGGGCCGGACGAGCGCACCGCACTTTTGTCGGCGAGCGATTACGTCACGGTGACGCTCCCCGGCACGCCCCATACGCAGGGCTTTATCGGCGCGCGGGAGTTAGCCGCGATGCGTCCGGGCGCCTACATCGTCAATATCGGTCGCGGCTCGGTGATCGATCAGAACGCGCTTATCGCGGCGCTCGCCGAAAAGCGTATCGCGGGCGCCGGGCTCGACGTTTTCGAGCGCGAGCCGCTGGAGCCGGAAAGTCCGCTCTGGGCGATGGAGAATGTCATCCTGACGCCGCACATGTCGGGCGCGTACAAGAACTACAACGGCGCCGCATGCGAACTGTTCGCCGAGAATATCCGGCGCTTCCGTGCGCACCGTCCGCTGCTCAACCTGGTCGACCGCGCCCTCGGTTATTAGGAACCTCCGCACGAAGTTCACTGTGTCATTCTGGGCGCGGCGAAGAATCCCGGGATTCTTCACGCCGTGGACTTCGTTCAGAATGACCACCCGACTTGCGCAGGCGGCCCGGTCCAACCGATGTGCTGCTACTTGCCCGTGAAATTCGGCGGGCGCTTGGCCAGGAACGACGCGATACCCTCGCGCGCGTCGGCCGTGCGCGAGACCTCGGCGATCACTTCGGTCTCAAGCTCCATCTGTTCGGCCAGCGAATTGTTCATCGACGCGTAGAGCATCCGCTTGACCCCGCCGAAGGCGTTGGTCGCGCCATGCGCCAGTTCGGTCGCGAGTTTCAGCGCTTCAGCGGCGAGGTCGGCGTCGGCGACGACGCGCGTCACGATTCCCATGGTCTCGGCCTCGCGCGCGGTGATCAGCCGATTGGTCAGCGCCAGATCCATCGTGCGGCGCACGCCGATAATCCGCGGCAGGTAGTAGGTCGACGAGCCGTCGGGCGTGAGGCCGACGCGGGTGTAGGCGAGGGTGAAGCGCGCCGACTCGGCCGCTAGCACCAGGTCCGCCGCGCAGGTCAGGCTCATCCCGGCGCCACCGGCATTGCCGTTGACGGCGGCGACCACCGGCGCACGCATCCGCGCGAAGCGATGAATCGCCTGATGGAGGTAGAACGTGACGCGCTTGAGATGCGCGGCCAGATGCGCCGGTTCCTGCGCGGCAAACGATTTGAGATCGCCGCCGGCGCAGAAGATGCGGCCGTTGCCGCCGAGGAGCACCGCGCGCACCGCTGGATCCTCGTCGCAGAGCAGCGCGACCTCTTCGAGTTCCTGCGCGAGTTCGAGATTGAGCGCGTTGGCCGCGGCGGGACGATTGAGGGTGATATGCGCAACGTGATCGCGCACTTCAAAAATCAGGTTCGCATAATTTGCCATGATCGATCTGCTCCGCAAGTTAAAATCGAACTGCTCAAAAGTCTAAAATTATACTTTCAATTGAAAGCCGCGCCGCGCACCTAAAGCGATCGATACCAGTCGGCGACCGCCGCGCCAATCGCGTGCGGCGAATCTTCCTGGATAAAATGCGCGCCGGCCACCGTAACTTCGCGCTGATTGGGCCATCCGCGGCAGAACTCGCGCTGCGGGCCGATCAGGATCGCGCCCGGATCGGCGTTGACGAACAGCTTCGGGATCGGACTGGTGGCGAGCCACGCGGCGTAGTCGTTGACGATCGCGATCACGTCGGCGGGCGCGCCGTCGATCGGAATCTGGCGCGGCCAGGTGAGCATCGGGCGGCGCGCTTCGCCCGGCTCGCTATAGGGCTTGCGATAGACCGCCATCTCGGCCTCGGTCAGCTTGCGGATCACGCTGCCGGGCAGGATCCGCTCGATGAAGACGTTCTTCTGCAGCACCATCTCCTCGCCCGCTGCACTGCGCATCGCGGTGAACACGTTGCGCGCCGCGTCGGGCCATTCGGCGAGCGTCACCGGCCGCACGATCGCCTCCATGTACGCGATACCCTTGACGCTCGCGCGATGGCGACTGGCCCAGTGAAAGCCCAGCGCCGAGCCCCAGTCGTGGACGATCAGCGTGACCTTGCTGGTGAGGCCGAGCGCGTCGAACCAGCCGTCGAGGTAGCGCGCGTGATCGGCGAAGCGATAGGCACCGTCGGGCGTGCGCCCCGACGCGCCCATCCCGACGAGGTCGGGCGCCAGGCATCGGCCGCTACCCGCCAGATGCGGAATAACGTTGCGCCACAGATACGACGAAGTCGGATTGCCGTGGAGGAAGACGATCGGATCGCCGCTGCCGGTGTCGGCGTAAGACATCTCGACACCGGCTACGCTGACTCGTTTGCGCGGATGCGGATCGGCGGCGGAAATATTCGCTTCGCTCATGCTTGCCTCTCCTGGGGACGCTGACCCATCAGAGATACGGCGTCGTGCGCGTGCGGGCAAGAACCGCGCGCCGCCGGCGCGTTCGTCTTGCCGCGGACGGCGCGACGGGAGCAGAATTGCGCCGATGGCCGGATCGCGGCGCACGCACCGGCCGCCAATCCCGGCGCCGCGCCGCCGGCTTGATGAAGACGTGAAGCGAAGGAGCGATTGCGATGGCTGAGCGGAGACGCAAATTCTGGGGCTGGGGTTACGAGGATCAGGGGCCCAATGCGGAGCAGAAACAGCGCATGGCCGAGCGCATGGCCATGCGCTTTGGCCGCACCGATTTCGCGCTCACGCCGGCGCCGACCGAAGCGGAACTGAACCTGCGCGCGCCGCGCGTCAAACCGCCCGCCGCGCTCGCGCCGATCTGCTCGGCGACGGTCTTCGATCGCGCCAATCACAGCTATGGCAAAAGCTATCGCGATATCGTGCGCGCGTTTCGCCGCGACTTTCCCAACCCGTTCGATCTGGTCGCCTTTCCGCGCGACGAGCCCGAGTTGATCCGCGTGCTCGAATGGTGCGACGCCGAGCGTATCGCGGCGTCGCCGTACGGCGGCGGCTCGAGCGTGACGGGTGGCGTCGAACCGCCGTCGGGCGGCGACTATCGCGGCGCGGTGTCGATCGATCTCGGCCGGCTCGATCGCGTGCTCGAAGTCGACAAGGTCTCGCGCGCCGCGCGCATCCAGGGCGGCGTGCTCGGCCCGGCGCTCGAGGATCAGTTGCGCCCGCACGGCTACACCTTGCGCCACTATCCGCAGTCGTTTGAATTTTCGTCGCTCGGCGGATGGATCGCGACGCGATCGGGCGGCCATTTCGCGACGCTGTACACCCATATCGACGACTTCGTCGAAGCGCTCCGCGTGGTCACACCGAGTGGCCTCGTCGAGTCGCGCCGCCTGCCCGGTTCGGGCGCCGGCCCGAGTCCCGATCGCATGTTTATCGGTTCCGAAGGGACGCTCGGCATTATCACGGAAGCCTGGATGCGCCTGCAGGATCGGCCGACCTTTCGCGCCGGCGCTTCGGTCGCCTTTGCCGACTTCGCCGCCGGCGCTCGCGCCGTCCGCGCGATCGCGCAGGCGAGCCTCTATCCCGCCAACTGCCGCCTGCTCGACGCGGGCGAGGCGGCCAACGCCGGCGCCAATCAGGGCGAGGCGGCGGTCCTGGTGCTGGCCTTCGAGTCGGCCGACCATCCGCTGGAGCCCTGGATGAAGCGCGCGCTCGAATGTTGCGCCGACTTCGGCGGAGTGATTCCGCCCGACGCCGCCGCCACCCGCACCGACGCGGCGGCGACCCACGAAGGCGCCGCTGGCGCCTGGCGCAACGCGTTTCTCAACGCGCCCTATCTGCGCGACGCGGTGGTCGCGATGGGCATGGTGAGCGAGACCTTTGAAACCGCCACCACCTGGGATCGCTTCGACGAGTTCAACGCCCGCCTGATGGCGGTCGCGCGCGACGCGGTGGTGCGCGTGTGCGGCCAGGGCACCGTGACGGTGCGCTTCACCCACGCCTATCCCGACGGGCCGGCGCCGTACTACACGATTCTCGCGCCCGGCAAACGCGGCTCCGAGCTCGAGCAATGGGACGAGATCAAGCAGGCGGTTTCGGATGAACTGATCAACCTCGGCGGCACCATCACGCATCATCATTCGGTCGGCCGCGACCATCGCCCCTGGTACGATCGCCAGCGTCCCGACGGTTTCGCCGCGGCGCTCAAGGCGGCCAAGCGCGCGCTCGATCCGCGGGCGATTCTCAATCCGGGCGTGCTTTTCGATCCGTGAGTGGGGGGACACGCCCGGCCGGGTCGTCGCGGCCGAGGCCGGCCTAGTCGTCGAGGCCGAGCTGTTTGCGCGCGCTTTCGCTCATCCGATGGGGCGTCCAGGGCGGCTCCCAGACGATCTCGACGTTGGCGCGCTCGCAATCGGGGAGGCCGAGCAGCTTGTCCTCGATCTCGGTCGCGATCATTACACCCATCGAGCATCCCGGTGCGGTCAGCGTCATCTGCACGGTCACCGCCGCGCCGGCGAGTACCACGCCGTAGATCAGGCCGAGGTCGACCACGTTGACCGGAATTTCCGGGTCATAGCATTCGCGCAGAACTTCGTAGACTTCTTCTTCGGTGATCATCACAAGGCGCGATCGCGTGCGGCCGCGGCGGGCGGCGACTGGCGAATTTCTCCCTGTCGCGCGGCTTTAGTATATAGAAAGGTGGCGGGAGCGTGAACCGCGGCGCGGAATTTTCGCGCCGCCCGTGAATGCGCATCCGCGGGAGGTGGCCGCGTGCCCGATAACCAGGAACCCGAACGGCTGGCCGAAGATCTCTGCGACCAGGCGGTTGACGCCTACGCCGACGCCAATTACGACGAGGCGATCGAGCTCTACAAAAAGGCGCTTGAGCTTAACCCCAAGTACGGCGACGCCTATACCGGCCTCGCGATGTGCCATCAGCAGCGCGACGACCTCGACGCCGCCATCGCCATCACCCGGCGCTACGTCGAGGTCGCGCCCGACGACATTCTCGCGTTCACCAATCTGAGCATGTTCTACCAGAAAAAAGGCATGATCGCGGAGGCCGAAGCCGCCGGCGGCGAAGCCCGGCGGCTCGACTGGAAGCGTCAGCTCAAAGAGGCCAAAGACCAGAAACCCGGCGAATGATCCGCGGTCGGCCGCCGCCCGGCGGCGGACTTCGCAGCGGAGCATCGGATCGCGGCGCCCCGCGCGCGGCGCGGAGCACGGCGGGCGCTGCACGAAAAGGAAGATATCGATGAGACTCAAAGACAAGATTGTTCTGGTTACCGGCGGTGGTTCGGGACTCGGCCGCGAGATGGGCCTGCTGTTCGCCCGCGAAGGCGCCCGGGTCGGCATCAACGACGTGCGCCCCGAGGCGGCACAAAACGTCGCCACCGAAATCGAACGCGCGGGCGGCGTCGCCCGGCCGTTCGTGGCCGACGTTTCGAGCAGCGCGGCGGTGCGCAAGATGTTCGTCGAATTTCTCGCCGCCTTCGGCACGATCGACGTGCTGGTCAACAACGCCGGTATCGGCCGCACCCGCGACACCACCGACCTGTTCACCACGATCGAACTGACCGACGACGACTGGCACAAGATGATCGCGACACATCTCGACGCGACTTTCTACTGCACGCGCGAAGCGTTGCGCGTGATGATCCCGAAGAAGGCGGGCCGCATCATCAACCAGGGATCGATCGCGGGCACCGCGGGCCTGCCGTTCGTATCCAACTACTGTGCGGCCAAGGCCGGCATTATCGGCTTTACCAAGTCGGTCGCGCTCGAAGTTGCCAAGCACGGCGTGCTGGTCAACGCGATCGCGCCGGGCTTTATCGAGACGCCGATGACCGCGCCGCTCGAAGCCGAGGCGCGCCAATGGGTGATCGGCAACACGCCGCTCGGACGGTTCGGCCAGCCGCACGATATCGCGGCGGCGGCGCTCTACCTGGCTTCCGACGACGCCAACTTCATGGTTGGGCAGGTGATCAGTCCCAACGGCGGCTGGACCACCGCCTGACCCGATCGCGCAGCGCTTGCGCCACACCACCTGCGTCTCGCAATCTGACGCTCGCGGATGGTGATTCAACGCTCGACGCGCGTGCCGATAGTTTCGCCGCGAGCAGTTCGCTACGATCCGGGCTATCACGCTGGTCCCAGGGAGATGGTGGCCGTGGCGGGTGCGCGCGGCCGCGTGAGGCGGGAGGCGCACGCGCCGGCCGCCGCCGCATCCGCAATGCTTAGACGCACCGCCGGAGTGCTGATTCCGCTCTTTTCGCTGCGCACGCGCGACGACCTCGGGCGCGGCGAAATTCGCGCCCTCGTTCCGATGGCGGACTTCACCCTGGCGATGGGCCATCGGGTGATCCAGCTTCTGCCGGTCGATGAGACCGCGCCGGGCGAGACCAGTCCGTACAGCGCGATGAGCGTGATGGCGATCGATCCGCTGTACGTCTCGGCGCGCGGCCTGGCCGGGGTGGGACCCGCCGCGATCGAGCGGGCGCGCGCGCAAGCCGGTCCGGGCGATCCGCCCGATCCGATCCGTCTGCATGCTGCGATGCGCGAATTGCTCCATACGTCGTATCGATATTTCCGTACGCGCGGGCCCGCGGCCGAGCGCGACGCCTTGGCGGCCTTCGTGCGCGACAATCACGAATGGCTCCCGGATTACGCGCTGTTCCGCGCCCTCAAGGACCGATTCCAATGGGCGCCGTGGGGATCGTGGCCCGACGGCCTCAGTTCCCGCGAGCCGGCCGCGATCGCCGCGGCGGCGCGCGAACTGGCCGACGAGGTTGCGACCTGGTCGTACGTGCAGTTCATCGCGCATCGCCAATGGCGCGAGGTGCGCGCCCGGCTTGCCGATCGCGGCGTGTTGCTGGGCGGCGATCTGGCATTTTCGCCCGGCTGCGAGAGTGCCGAGGTCTGGTCGCATCAGGCAATGTTCGATCTGGGCCGCTCGGTGGGCGCGCCGCCCGACGCGTTTTCGGCCACCGGCCAGCGCTGGGGTCTGCCGATGCCGAACTGGGAGCGGATGCGTGCGAGCGGCTTCGCGTTGATCCGCATGCGCATCCGCCATGCGCGCGCGCTTTACGACTTGCTCCGCATCGACCATCTTGTGGGACTGTTTCGCACCTACGGCTTTGGCGCGGACCTCGAGGCGCCCGGCGCGTTCGACCCCGCGGCGGAGAGCGATCAGCTCGCGCAGGGTGAGGAGATTTTGCGTATTGCGCAGGGCGAAGCGGCGGCAATGGAACTGATCGCCGAAGACCTGGGCGTGATTCCACCCTTTGTCCGCCGTTCGCTCAAAACGCTGGGCCTGCCCGGCTACAAGGTGATGCGCTGGGAGCGCGAGTGGAACGAGCCCGGCCAGCCGTTTATCGATCCGGTCCATTATGCCGAATTGTCGGTCGCGACCACCGGCACGCATGACACCGAGACGCTCTGCGAATGGTGGCGTGAAGCGCATGCCGGCGAGCGGCTCGAGTTCGTCAGATCGCTGCGCCTGGAGGGCAAGATCGATCCGCTCGCCGCGGTGCTCGACGCCGGCGCGCTCGACGCCGCGCTTGATGCGCTATACGGGGCGGGGTCGCGTCTGACGATCGTGCCGGTCCAGGATATCTTCGGCTGGGACGCGCGAATCAACACGCCGGGCACGGTCAATGACGCGAACTGGAAATGGCGGCTGCCGTTTTCGCTTGAGAGCCCGGCCGACGATCCGGGCCGCGCCTCGCGGATCGCGGCGACCCGCGATCTCGCGATACGCCATCGGCGCTTTTGATCCGCATGCCACGAGGGATGCCGCGCCGTCGCCACGATCGCGGCGATGCAGCGCGGCAATCGCGGCCGGATAGCGGAGGATCCGCCGCGCCCGCGCCCGTCGCACCACGCCGGCGCATCGTCGTCGCGATGCTCTGCTTCGCCGCGCTGATCTACGCGCTGCATACCGTGCTTGAGTTGCGCGATCGATCTCACTCCTGGGATTTCAGCATCTACTACACTTCGGCGCTCTCGATGCGCGAAGGGCACGATCCATACACCGAAAGCCTGGTGCCGATTGGCGACCGTCTAGGGCTCAAGACCGCGGATCTCACGCGCGCCGCCGACACGCCGACCTACCTGCTCTGTTTCGAGCCCCTGACATATCTGTCGCCGGGTGCGGCCTATGCCGTGTGGTTCACGCTGAACCTGATCGCGATCATTGCGTCGCTATGGTTGCTGGCCGACCGTCCGACCGGGCTCGATCGCTCGTCGCTGATTGCATTGGTCGCGCTGGCGATTCTCTACCGTCCGATGGACGATCTGCTGCGCCTGACGCAATGCCAGATGCTGATCGTCCTGATGATGATCCTGATGAAGCGCTGGATGGAGCGCGGGCGCGACAGCGCGGCCGGGCTGATGCTCGCGCTGGCGGCGCTGCTGCGCGTCTATCCGATAGTGATGGCCGGCTACCTGGTGATCGAGCGCCGCTGGCGCACGCTCGGCTACGCGATCCTGGCCGGCGCGGTCGGCGCAGCGATCACGCTGGGCTTCGTCGGATGGCCGCGCGTGCTGAGCTTCGTCGCGACCATTGTCGGCAGCCATACAATGTTCGCCCTGCCGGCGGTGTTTCAGCGCGGCGCGGCCAACGTGGCGATTGGCCCGGGCGTCTCGCGCGTCTTCTGGGCGATCTTCGGCGTGCATCTGAGCCCCGCGATGAATCTGGCGCGCCGCGCGATCGCGGGCGCCGCGCAGATGGGGGTGCTGGCGCTGACGATTTTCGCCACGCTGCGGCGGCGCGGCGACGACGATCGCGAATGGCGCCGCTTCGCATTGTGGGTGGTTACAATGGTCGCGATTTCGCCGGTCGCCTGGCTCCATTACCTGGTCCTGACGCTCATCCCGTTTTTCCTGATCGCCCACGCCGCGAGCCGCGGGCGTGCGCGTCCGCGGACGGTCTGGACGATGGTCGCGGCCTACACCGCGATTCTGCTTGCGATGACGCTGTTCAAAATGATGATCAATCGAGTTGGCCCGCCGCTAATCTATGTGGTCGCCGAGGGCGGCTTCGCCACGATGATCCTCAGCTATATCGCCGCCTATCTCTATCTGCGCGACGGCGACGTGCGGCCCGCGCCGCCGTTCGTTGTCGCCGATGCCGCCGACGCCGGCTGACGGGGAAGGGACCGGGATTGACACAACTCGCGCCTGAATTCGCCGCGCCTCGCGCCGCGCGCTGGCTACGCCGAAGGTTAATCAGCTTCGTTCTATGGAGCCTGGTGCTGATTGAATTTCGGGTGATGGTCGAGGTCTTGAAGGTCCGCACCGCCGGCTGGGACTACTGCCTGTTTTACTCCGGCGCACTAGCCTTACGCCGGGGCCTTAATCCCTACACCGACGGAATGGTAACGGTAGCCCGCCAGATTGGTGTCGCGACCGCGTACCTTCCTCACGTGATTAATACTCCGGCATTCCTGCTCTGCTTCGAGCCACTCACGCTGATCCCGATTCGCAGTGCCTATTGGGTCTGGTTCGCGCTCAACGTCGGCGTCCTGGCGCTGGCTCTGAAAATCCTGCTCGACTGGAAATCGACGCTCGAGAGCTGGGCGAAATGGAACCTGGTCGCGCTCGTCCTGCTCTACCCGGCGATGATCGACCAGTTCCTCTTTGCCCAGGCGCAGATTGTGGTGCTCGCGACGATGGTCCTGATGATGCGCTGGGTCGATCAGGGCGATGACCGGGCGGGCGGAATAATCTTCGCGCTGGCGGGCCTGTTGCGCGTCTATCCGCTGACGATGGGTGGCTATCTACTCGTCCGGCGCCGATGGCGCGCGATTAGCTGGGCCGCCGTCGCGTTCCTGTGCGGTGCTTTAGTGACCGTGATCGCGGTGGGCACCGCGCGATGCGCAAGTTTTGTCAATGCGATCGGGCTTATCGCGATGCCAACTTTGCTGCGGTTCACGACCAACATCGCGACCTCGACGTTTATCCGGCGATGCTTCTGGTACGCCTATGGTACGTCGCTGACGCCTTCGCTCGATCTGGTTTGCCGGTCGATCACGGTCGCCGCGATCGTGATCCTCCTAATCCTAACCACTTACGCTACCGCGTCGTCCGCCGGCCGCGACGACCGTGAAGGGCGGCGCTTCTCGCTCTGGATAGTAACGACCCTGATGATCGCGCCGCTGGCGTGGACGCATTACATGATCCTCTTGAGTATTCCATTCGTCCGCATTGTTGCGGTGGCGCACGATGGACGCGCGAGCCTGCGCACGCGAGTCCTCGCGATCGCAAGCTACGCCGTCTTTGTGATCGGGCGTCTGAGTCCCTGGTACATGTTGCAGTTGCCGATGCCGATCGATCATCGCGCGGGCGTGCTGGCGATCGTCACTTCCGAAAGTGGCTTCGTTTCAATCGTGCTGGCATTTGCCGCCGCGTACTGGTTTGCTATCGATGATCCCGAGATTGCTGTTTCGACGTATCGCAAGACCACGGGAACGGTCGGTGCCGTCAAGCCCGGCGTGCCGCTGGTGGAAGCAAATCCGCAATCGGGCACGGCTTCGACCGGATCGCTTGGAGCACCCGCCTGATGCGGACGCATAATAGGGGATATTTGCCAGCGTGATCGGCATGAGCATGGACCAATGCGATCGATTCGGAGGCCGGCGGCCGCGATTGCGATCACGGTGGCGCGGGTCGCACATTGCAATCGCGATCGCGGTGGTGTTCGCGGGATGCGGCGCGCGGCAGAAGCCGCTGCCGCTGCCGCCGCTGGCCCCGCCGGCGGTCCCGGTTGCGCCCGCTTCGCGCGCCGAAGCGGCGATGCCGGCGCCGTTCGCGATTACTCGCGGCTTCGACGCGAGTCTCTGGTTCACGGAATTCCACGCCAATCGGATCGGACGGATCTCGACCGCGGGCGAAGTTGCGACCTTCGAGATCACCAGCGGCGGATTGCCGGAGCGGCTGGCGGCCGGCCCCGACGAGGCGATCTGGTTCACCGACCCGGCGCGCAATCGGATCGGGCGGCTTGATCCGGGCGGCGCCCAGGCGTTCATTCCGCTGCGCAATGACGACAGCGGTCCCGCCGCGATCATTTCCGGTCCGGGCGGCGACCTGTGGTTCACCGAGCATGCCTCAAACCGGATCGGCCGGGTCACACCGCTCGGCACGGTTACGGAGTTCGCGCTGCCCAAGGCGGGAGGGCCGGCCGGTATCGCCGCCGGCGCGGACGGTAATCTCTACATCGCGGAAAATTCCGGCAACCGGATCGACCGCATGTCGCCCGCCGGACGTATCGAGGAGTACGAGTTGCCCCATCCGGACACCCAGCCCAACGATATTGTCGGCGGCGCCGACGGCAATCTGTGGTTCACCGAACTCGGACCGCGGCGCGTCGGACGGATGTCGCCCGACGGCGACCTGACCGAATTCAAGCTGCCGGCGGCGGGGCTGCCGATGGGTATCGCGGTCGGCCCGGACGGCAATATCTGGGTGACCGTCGCCGAGGCCCACGCGGTCTGCAAGATCGATCCCGACGGTACGGCCAGCGCCTACTTCCTGCCTGACAAGGTCTATCCGAGCTTTATTTCGAGCGGCCCCGACAACAATCTCTGGTTCACCGAACCCGACGGCCGGATCGGCCGGTTGACGCTCGCGGGCCGGCTCACGCAGTTTTCCGCGAGTCCGGCGAATGACGCCGCGGCCGCGACCGGCGCGCGTAAGCATGAACTGCTGATCGCGCCGCACTGATCGCGAACGCGCTGCAACGCACGCGCCGATGAGCCGCCGGTTGCGCCACAGTGATCGCGGCCGCGCGCCGACCAGCATCGGACGCCGCCGCTGTTGCCCGCGCCGCGTTTTGCGCTATAAGCGGGAACACATTCACACGGGCTCAAGATCGGCACCGCACGGGCCGCAAGGAGAGAGCGCACGATGAGTCGTCATCTGGAAGGCAAGGTCGCCGCTGTTACGGGCGGCGGACGTGGTATCGGCCGCGAAGTCTGCAAGGCGCTCTCGGCGCAGGGTGCGGCGGTCGTGGTCAACGACCTCGGCGTATCCGTGGCCGGGCAGCAGGAGACGGTCTCGCCGGCCGACGAGGTGGTCAAGGCGCTTAAGGCGGCGGGCGGCTCCGCGTCCTCGAATCATCAGGATATTTCCACGCCCGAGGGCGGCGAGAGCCTGGTCAATCAGGCGATCAAGGATTTCGGCCAGCTCGATATCCTGGTCAACGTCGCCGGAATCCTGCGCGACCGCATGATCTTCAACATGACGATCGAGGAATGGGACGCGGTGGTGCGGGTCCATCTGCGCGGCCATTTCTGCACGATGCGTCCGGCGACGGCGCATATGCGCGAGCGCAAATTCGGACGCATCATCAATTTTTCGTCAAACTCCGCGCAGGGGGCGCCGGGCCAGCCCAACTACGCCGCAGCCAAGGCGGGGATCCTGGGGCTGACCTGGAGTTCCGCGCTCGCGATGCATAAATACGGCGTGACCGTAAACGCGATCATGCCCGGCGCGGCGACCCGCATGACCGATACGATTCCGGCCGGCCGGCTGGCCGGCGCTCCCGCCGAGAGCGACGCGGCCGTCGGCACGCCGATGGATCCGGCCAACGTTCCGCCGATTATCGTCTATCTGTCGAGCGATGAGGCCAAGGACGTGACCGGCCAATGTTTCGGCGCGTCGGGCTATCGGATCACGCGCTACACTCATCTGGAGCCCGACCGGGTTATTTTCAACAACGGCCCGTGGGACATCGACCATCTGTTCAAGGTCTTCAAGCAGACCCTGGGCACCGGGTTGAAAGCGCCGCGGATGTTTTAGCGCGCGCCCGATCGCGCGGCGCATTATCACGCCGCGGGCCGGCTGCTATCGTAGGCCGTGCAGGACGATCGCCCCACGCGCGTGCGGCGATTGTCCTGTGGCGCGCGATGACTAACCTAACTCTCTACCAATTCCGCACCAGTCCCTTCTGCGCCAAGGTGCGCAAGATTCTTGACTTCAAGGGACTCGATTACCGGGTGGTTGAAGTCGACTATCTTGACCGCAAGGATCTGCTCGCCGCCTCCGGCCAATTGATCGTGCCGGCGCTTACTCTGGAGAGCGGCGAGACGATCGCTGATTCGGATCGAATTGCCACGGTCCTCGACGATCTCTATCCCGTGCCGACAATCTTTCCGCTCGAATGGCGCGGTATTCATCTCGCGCTCGCGCGCTACTTCGACGGCGAACTCGAGGACGCGCTGTTTCGCGCGGCGCTGCCCGACGAAATCGCCCACTATGCGCGGCTGGGCCGCGGCCACGCGGCCTTCTATCGATTGATCCGCGAGCGCAAATACGGTGCCGGCTTCTGCGACGTGACCGTCCGCGCGCACGACGCCGCGATGGCGCGCGCGCACGATCTGCTCGCGCCGCTCGACGCTACGCTCGCCGACCGCGCATTCCTGCTCGGACGAATCGGTTACGCGGACTTCGCGCTCTACGGACAGCTCGGTTACCTGGCGATTGGCGGCGACCTGAAGATTCCGGCTGAAATGGAAAACTTGCGCGCCTGGTACGGGCGGGTCGATCGGATTCGCGCGACCCTCGACCCCGAGACTTAGGCGGCAGCGCGCGCGCTTACGTCGTCGACCGCGGCGTTGAGAAAGCGGCTGAACAGGGCGCCGCTCGAGTCGAGCGTGACGTCGTACAGGGACGGCGTGCGTCCGGGGACGAAGATCTGATGGCCCTCGTCCAGGAATGCGTAGGCGACGCACAGCGCCAGCGCGGTGTATGGCCGGCCGATCATCGGCCCGCGAATCAGCAGCCAGAACAGGATGCCATAATTGGTGAAATGCGCCGACTTGCGGATCAAGCCGTGCATCAGCGAGATCGTCGCGATCGAGGCGTTGGGCAGCACGAAGCGCAGCACCGGGACGATGATGAGCGAAGTATTGGCGGCGGAAAAAATTGTCGTCGAGAGCACAAACAGCACGACGGCCCAGGCGACCGCCGGAATCCAGACTTCGAGGCGCGATGCGGCGTTGTGATTGGCCGAGCCGTCGCCTGGCGGCTTGGTTTGCTCGCGCACTTGCTCCGTTGGCATGTCAGGGATTAACTCGAAGGACGATGGACCCGGATGTGCCGGCGGCGCGCCAGCGCGGAACGATCAAATGGATTAAGCCCACGCCTGTGATTTTGGCCGGTGCGCGCGGATCGATCAAGACCGGCGCAGCCGACCCCGCATGAGGAAGATTTTATTGAACTCGTCAATATCCATAGCCCAGGCGCAGACGCCCTCTCAATGCACCGTGGTGATCTTTGGCGCCTCGGGCGACCTCGCCCGGCGCAAGCTGATTCCGGCCCTCTATAACCTGCGCGCCTGCGGTCAGGATGTCGCTCCACCAAAATTCGCCGTGCTCGGCTTCGCCCGCCGGCCGATGGCGGTGGAGGAATTCCGCGAAACCGCGCGCACCGCCGCGGCCAAGTTTTCGCGCCTCGAACTCGATGAGAAATGCTGGCGGGAATTTGCCACCGGACTCGATTACCTGCCGGGCCTCGATCAGCCCGAGGGCTTTCGCCGGCTCAAGGCGCGGCTGGAGGAGACCGAGGCGGCGCACGGCCTGCCGGCCAACCGGATCTATTATCTCTCGGTGCCGCCCGAAGCGGTGCCCGAATGCGTGGAGCGGCTCGACAGCGCGGGTCTGATCGCCAAGCCGGGCGCGGCCAACTTCACGCGGGTGGTGGTGGAAAAGCCGATCGGCACCGATCTCGCCAGCGCGCGCAAGGTCCAGGCGATCCTGCAACGCTATTTTGACGAGACGCAAATCTTCCGCATCGACCATTACCTGGGCAAGGAGACCGTGCAGGACCTGATGGTCTTGCGCTTCGCCAACACCATCTTCGAGCGGATGTGGGGCGCGCGCAACGTCGACCACGTGCAGATCACCGTGGCCGAGAGCGAAGGGGTGGGCTCGCGCGCGATGTATTACGACCCGGCCGGCGCGCTGCGTGACATGGTGCAGAACCACATGCTGCAACTGCTCGCGCTGATCGCGATGGAGGCGCCGGTGGCGCTCGACGCGGAGGCGATTCGCGAGTCCAAGCTCAACGTCCTGCGCGCGCTGCGGCCGATCCCGCCAAGCGAAGCGCGCAACCTGGTGGTGCGCGCGCGCTATGGCGCCGGCCATCTCGACGGCGAAAAGCTGCGCGGCTACCTGCAGGAGCAGGCCATCCCGGCGACCTCGCAGACCGAGACCTTCGTCGCGCTCAGGACCTACGTGGACAACTGGCGCTGGTCGGGCGTGCCGTTTTATCTGCGCACCGGCAAGCGGATGCCGGCGCGGGCGAGCATCATCTATGTTCAGTTCAAGGATGTCCCAAAGATTCTCTTCAATCGCGAGCAGTCGCTGCCGCCCAACGCCCTGACGATCCGGATCCAGCCCGACGAAGGTTTCTCGTTCGAAGTGCTGGCCAAGCGGCCCGGTTTGGATATCGCGCTGCGGCCGGTCAGAATGAACCTGCGCTACGACAGCGAATTTAGCGGACCGTCGCCCGACGCCTACGAGCGCCTGCTGCTCGACGTGATGTCGGGCGACCATACGCTGTTCGTCAGCGCGCAGTTCGTCGACAAGTCGTGGGAGTTCGTGCAATTGATTCTCGACCAATGGCGCGACGATCGCGCGGTGCCGATGCACGAGTATGCGGCGGGCACCCACGGTCCGGAGGCGGCCGAACAGTTGATTCGCGCCGACGGCCGCACCTGGATGAATCCGTAGCGCGTCCGCTCCCGCGGCATTGTCCAGCAAATCCGGCCGAACGATGGCGGCCTGCCGTGCGACGTAACCGCGGGGCGCCCGATTCGTCATGTGATTTAGCGGACGCCGACGTTCGCTTGTGCACACAAGGATGGGCAGTTGCATCTGATGAGATTCCATAGGGCTGCAAAAGCGGCTAAAACCGTCATGGTGCCCGTACCGGCGCGTTGAAGTATGGCCAGATTAGAGCAGGTCAAACTCGATTCGCCGTCGGCCGCCGCCGTCGTTGCGGACGCGCCGAATATCGCCGTGATGGCGGGGCCGCGCACCGACGCCGCGCTCGAAGGGCATGGCCTGACCAAGCGCTACGGCGGGCGGGCGGTGGTCAACGACGTGGCGGTGCGCGTCGCCAACGGCGAAGTGGTGGGCCTGCTGGGCCCCAACGGCGCCGGCAAGACGACCACGTTCTACATGCTGGTGGGGCTGCTCAGGCCCGACGCGGGCACGATTACGCTCGGCCGCGACGACATCACGATGCTGCCGCTGTACCAGCGGGCGCGGCGCGGTATCAGCTATCTGCCGCAGGAGCCTTCGGTCTTTCGCAAGCTGTCGGTCGAGCAGAACCTGCTCGCGGTGCTCGAGACCCTGCCGCTGACGGATGAGGAGCGGCAAGCGCGCCTGCAGACGCTGCTCGACGAACTCGACATCGCGCGGATTGCCAAGTCCAAGGCCGGCGTGCTTTCGGGCGGCGAGCGGCGCAAGGTCGAAATCACCCGCGCGCTGGTGCTCGATCCGTTGTTTCTGTGCCTCGACGAGCCCTTCGCCGGAATCGACCCGATTACCGTCATCGAAATTCAGCGCATCATCACGTACCTCAAGGAGCGCGGCATCGGCGTGCTGATCTCCGATCATAACGTGCAGGAGACGCTCTCGATCATCGACCGCGCCTACGTAATCCACGCCGGCAAGATCCTGTTCGAGGGCACGCCGAGCCAGATCGTCGAGGACGAGCGCGTGCGCCAGGTCTTTCTCGGCGAGCGTTTCAGGCTGCGCTAGATACGCCGCGCGCGCCGGCCACCGGCGCACGCAGGAGCATCGGCGGCGGTTGCGGCCGTGCTCGACCGCGGCCGGCGCGAGGGAGTAAAATAATCCTCATGGGCATTTTAGTTCCGTTCGTGGTCGAACAGACGGGGCGCGGCGAGCGCTCGTACGATATTTATTCGCGGCTGCTGAAGGATCGCATCGTGTTCGTCGGCGGGCAGATCACGGACGACCTGGCCAACGTCGTCACGGCGCAGTTGCTGTTCCTGGAATCCGAAGATCCCGACCGTGAAATCAATATGTATATAAACTCGCCCGGCGGTTCGGTGACGGCCGGCCTCGCGATTTACGACACGATGCAGTTCGTCAAGCCGCCGGTCTCGACCCTGTGCGTCGGCCAGGCGGCGAGCATGGGCGCGGTGCTGCTGGCGGCGGGCGAAAAGGGCAAGCGCTACTCGCTGCCCCATTCGCGGATCATGATTCATCAGTTGTCGGGCGGCTTCGAGGGCCAGGCGGCGGATATCGATATCCAGGCGCGCGAGGCCCTGCGGCTGCGCGATTTGCTCAACCAGGTGCTCGCCCTCCATACCGGCCAGCCGATCAAGCGGATCGAAAAAGATACCGACCGCGACAACTTCCTGAGCGCGCGCGAAGCCGCCGAGTACGGTCTGATCGACGAAGTGATCGCCGGCCGCTCGATCAAGGCGGTCTAGCCGATCAAGGAGATCTAGCCGGCCGGCCACTCCTCGACCTCGAAGCCGCTGCGCTCGATCAGTTCGCGCGTGCGCCGATGGTCGAGTCCGGGCGTGGTCAGGTAGCCGTTGACAAAGACCGAATTCACCGCGTTGAAAAGATCGGCCTGGCGATCGCCGAGATTGAGCTCGCGGCCGCCCGCGGCGCGCACCTCGCTGCGCGGGTTGAGCAGGCGGAACAGGCAGGCCACCTTGAGGCATTTGGCCGGCGTCAGCTCGTGCGTGCCGGCCAGCGGCGTGCCGGCAATCGGATTGAGGAAATTAATCGGCACCGAGTCGATCTCGAGGCGGCGCGTCGCGTACGCCAGGTCGAGGATATCGTCGTCATCCTCGCCCATCCCGACGATTCCGCCGCTGCATGTGGCGAGTCCCGCCGCGCGCACGTTTTCGATCGTCGCGACGCGGTCGTCCCACGAATGGGTCGTGCAGATTTTCGGGTAGAAGCGGCGGCTGGTGTTGAGATTGTGATTGATCCAGCCGGCGCCCGCCGCCTTCAGCGTGTCAGCCTGCTCGCGGCTCATCAGGCCCAGCGACAGACATAGCTCGAGGTCCGGATACTCCGCCTTGATGCGCGTGCACGCGGCGCTCAGATGTTCGATGTCGCGCGCCGCCGGACCGCGCATGCTGCACACCATGCAGTAGCGCCGCGCGCCGCTGGCCACCGCCTGCCGTGCGCCCTCGACCAGCGTATCGACGCTCTGCAAGCGGTACACGGGGATCTCCGCGGCCGAGATGCGCGACTGCGAACAGTAATGACAATCCTCGGCGCAAATTCCGCTCTGCGCGTTGCGCAAGATACAGAGCTTGACGCGCCGGCCAAAGGCCGCCTCGCGCACCTTGAGGGTGGCCGCCAGCAACTCGCCGAGCCGCTCGTCGGGGCAATTCAGGACGGCTCGTGCGACCGGCCGATCCAGCTCGCGCCCGGCCAGTACGTCGGCCACCATCCGCTCAAGGTCAAGGTCTTCAAATCTGATCATCATGCCTGCTCAACGAATACGCTTTCGTGCGACGGTTAGCGGCGGCCGGCGATCCGGTTCGCGCGCCGCGCCACGAGTTTATTTGCCGGACGGATACTAGCCCGATTGCGGTTGCGAAATCGCCCACGTCGCACTGGCCTGAACCGCGATCCGGCCGTCG
This sequence comes from Binataceae bacterium (SeqCode), assembly GCA_035534935.1. Taxonomy (GTDB): domain Bacteria; phylum Desulfobacterota; class Binatia; order Binatales; family Binataceae; genus JADMIL01. The sequence continues at coordinate 9,749 of DATLRA010000143.1, read as the reverse complement.
GCGCCGCGCAAGTCGGCGGCGAGAAAGGCGAGCGATCGGCTGCGCCGGATCACTTCGGCGGTCCCCGCGATCACGCCCGGCTTGAGCGCGCGCAGGTAGGAAATTTTGCATTCCGCCGTGACCGACCATTCGCGCTCCTCGAGCACCGAGGCGATCGCCGTCGAGCATAGTTCGTCGACGAAGATCGCCAGGTAGCCGCCCTGCAGCAGTCCGAACGGATTCAACGCCGCCGACGGCTGATCGGTCCATGTCCAGCGCGACGTTCCCGGGCCGAATTCCAGCGGGCGCATGCCCAGGGCGAGATTCGGTGACGGGTACTCGGCGATGCGGTTGTCGCGGATTAGCCGGTTCAGATCGACCAATGCGATCCGCGCGCCGGGCGCGGTCTGCGGAGCCATGCGCGCGGCCGCCTTTAATTTGCCGCCGCCGGCACGCCGGCGGTCACCAGGATGCTCTGTTCGAGCATGCCGTTGGAGATGCATTGCTGGGTGGTCACATTCGATCCCAGCCCATAGGTGCCTTCGAAATCCGCGCCGACCCGCACCTCGCTCGCATGGTGCCCGTCGCGATCGATCTTGACATTGACCGTTGCCGACGCGTCATTGAGCGAGTCGATCAGATGGGTCGCGCTCATCTTGCAGTAGGCCCATTTGGTCCAGGTCGCCGAATCGATAGCGCTGCGCTTGGCGACGATGGTGCGCGTCGCCGGGTCGGCGCTGACCAGCCGGAACTGGCTCAGCGCGGTGTCCGCGAAGTAGCTCTTGAGTGTACGGAAAGTCGCGTTCGCGTCGTGCGGGGCGCGCCCGAGATGCGGAATTATCGCGGGCTGGGCAAACGCGGCGCTGCAACCCAGGACCAGCGCCAATACGCCACAGCAGGCGGCAATCGAAAGTCGCTTCATAGCTCACATCCATGCGATCGATTTCCCCGCCCCATGACGATCATAGCGATGCTCCCGCCGCCGCGCAAAGTGGCCGCCCCGCCGGACCATACCGGTTCCTCGCAATACCGCATCGGAGGCTCGTTCAGGCGCCCGCCAGGGCGGCCATCGTGGTGGTGAAATCTTCCACCGGGTTGCGCCCCGAACCGGTTGGAAAGACCACCGGATGGTTGACGCCGACGGCGCGAAAGTCGGCGACGAATTGCCGTCCGGCCGCGGGCGCGCCGAAGGCTCCGAGCTTGAAAGCCGACGCGTCGCTCAGCGCGTTGGGCGCCTCGTCGCGGCGGCCCTCGCGCCACAGGCGGCGCACTTCGGCGAACTCATCGGCCAGGCCGAAGCGCGCGAACATCGCGTTGTACTGATCGACGAACGCATAGCCGGCCAGTTCGCGCTTGAAGGCGGCGACGGCGCCGGGCACGTCCTCGGTGACGCACATGCGCAGGTAAATCGCGATATCGACGTCGGTGAGTTTGCGCCCGGCGGCCTCGGCGCCCGCGCGCACCTCGGCAATCTTCGCGACCACGCCGGCCGGCGGCGAGTAGTTCAGCAGCACGCCGTCGGCGATTTCACCGGCCAGCCGCAGCATCGGCGGATTCAGCGCGGCCAGGTAGATGCGCGGCGGCGGCTGCGAGCGTTGCATGCCGAGTTTGAAGTCGCAGCGATAGACTTTGCCCTCGAATTTGCTGCGCCCTTCGGTGAAGAGCTGGCGCAGGATCGTCACGCATTCGCGCATCGCGGTGACCGGCTTGCGATAGGCCGCGCCGTGCCAGCGCTCGACGATGATCGGGCTCGACACGCCGAGTCCGGCGATCGCGCGTCCGCCGGAAAGCTCGCCCAGCGTCAGAAAGCCCATCGCCATCGCGCCCGGCGTGCGAATCTGGATCGGCACGATGCCGGTGGCGAGATCGGCGCGGGTGGTGGCCTGCGCGATCGCGCCGAGCGTGACGAAGGCGTCGGGTCCGCTGACTTCGGGGACCCAGATCGACGCGTAGCCGAGATCTTCGGCCTCGCGCGCGAGCCGCGGGGTGGCGGCAAAGGCCGCCGCCGCGATCGACATTTCCAGTCCGAGTTTTCCTGCCGCCTGCGCCATGGTCGCTCCCGTCGCTGCTCAAAAAATTACGCGTCTCGAACGCAGCGCGATTGTGCCCCGATTAAAAATGCTCCGCAAGGCGCCGGGCGCGGTCGCCAGCCGCCGCGGCGGATCGTAATGTTACGCCCGAGGTGTAATCGCGATGCCGATTTTCGATTCGCGCGGCGTACGCATCCACTACGAGGACCACGGCGCCGGCGCGCCGGTGATGCTGGTGCATGGCTTCGGCACCAGCGCGCGCCGCGATTGGGGCGACACCGGCCTGATCGAGTTCCTGGCCACGCGCTACCGCGTGATCGCCCCCGACCATCGCGGCCACGGCCGCAGCGACAAGCCGCACGAACGCGAGCGCTACGGGATGGGCAACATGTCCGGCGACCTGGCCGGACTGCTCGACCATCTGGGGATTCGCCGGACGCTGCTGGCGGGTTATTCGATGGGCAGCCGGATCAGCCTGGAGTTGATCCTGGGCTATCCGGCACGGATTCGTGCGGCGGTGCTGGGCGGCTTCGGCGGCAATGGCGCGATGTCGGTGCCGGGGCAGCGCCAGCGGATCGCCGCGATGCTCGCGAGCGACGATCCCGACGCGCCTCACGCGGCCGGCCACACCGACGATTTGCCGCGCCGCTTTCGCCGCGGGGTCGAACGCCCCGGCAATGACCTGAAGGCGCTGGCCGCATGCATGGGCGCCGAGGAGACGATGCGTGACTTGAGCGGGCCCGCGCGGGTGGCTGTGCCGGTGCTGCTGCTGGCCGGCACGCGCGATCGGATTGTCGGCGATCCGCACGGCATGACGCCGTTTTTCAGCGACGCGCAGGTGCTGCGCATCGACGGCGCCGACCATCTGAGCGCGCCGGCCGACCGCCGCTTCCGTGAGGCGATCGCCGAGTACTTTGCCCATGCGCCGGCCTGAAGCGTGCGCTTAGCCGCGCGAGCCGTGCGCGATGCGCGTCAGCTCAGCGACGGCGCGAGCAGATCGCCTTGCAGTGTGTACGGGGCGTTGGGTCCGGGCGGATGCGGCAGCATGCGGAGAAAAAATCCGAAGTGGTCGCGGCCGCTCTGAGTCGGTGTCAAAAAGAAAGTCAGATCGATCGTGCTGTCGTCGAGCGTCGCGCCGAGCTGTATCGTGCCGCTGGCCTTCAAATCGAGATCCGCGCCGTGGGCCTCGAGGCCGTCGAGCCTGAGCGCCCCCGCGGCGAGCTCGAGCAGCCCGGTGAGGGTGCCCAGATGGACGGCGGGAAAGCCGTCGGCGATGGCGAGCGAGAGGTCGCGGCCGTCGAGCGTGAGGCGGCCGCTGTTGTCGGGGATATTGGGCCCGGCGATCACCGCGCTGCCGATGCCCGAAAGGCGGCCGTCGATCACCGCACCGAACCGCCTGAGCGGGCGGCCGTCGGCCAGGTCGAGCGCGTCGAGGGTGAAGCTCAAATTGGTCACGCCGGCGCGCTGGCCGATCGTCGCCTTGACCATACCGCCGTAGAGATCAGCGCGCACATGCAGGCCGGGCCGCCCGAGAAAGAGCGAGGCGAGGGTCGGCGCGAGGGTCACGGCGGGGCTGTCGAGCACGGCGTCGTCGTCGCCACCGGCGGTCGAGATGAGGCGCACGCCGCGCAGCTCCGCGCCGATCGGAGGACTCAGGCGCTGATCGTCGCAGACCAGCTTGAGCTGGTAGGGCGCGAGCATGGTCGTGACGGTGTCGCTGTAGGGGAAATTGGCGACCAGGAAGGTGACGAAGACGACCGCGCCGAGCAGCGCGTAACCGATTAGCGCGCGGCGGCCGCGCAGCCAGCGCGCCCGCGGAGTCGCATCCGCCGCCTCATTCATTGCGCGCGAGCGCCATGCAGGTCAGGTCGACGTCGTAGGCGCGCGAGCCCGGCGCGGTCTGGCGGATGTGCAGATTAGAGACCGTCACCGGCATCAGCAGCGTCTGCACGCCATAGAGTGTATCGACGATCTGCGTGAGGCTCAGCGCGGTGAGTTTAAGATCGACGGTGTACTGCTGGAAGCCGCCCGGCACGGGCCGATCGGAGGGCGTGATCGAACCGATGCGGTCGCGGCCGATAGTCCGCGTCAGCGCCTGCTCGATGATCGAAAAGAGTGAGAAGTCCTTGCCCGGCACGGTGCGCCTTTCGGTCGCCGCGAGTTCGAGCTTGAGCCGCTCGTAGGTGCGCATCTGGGCGCGCACGTCGATCAATTCTTGCTGGCGGGCGGCGACGCGGTCGGCGATATCGCCGCCCAGGCCGGAGAACGGCACGTAGACCAGGTTGTAGAGGATTAATGCGGCGAGGAAGCCGGCCAGCAGGCGCAGCAGCAGCCGCTCGCGCGGCTCGCGCTTCGCATACCATGCGTGAAACTTGCCGTACGCGGGGCTGACGCGCGGCCCGATCCGCCCGGTGGTGCTGGCGCGGAGCGCGCGCAGGCGCGCGGTTAAATTGCGCACCGGAGCGGTGGCGGCGATCGCGCGCAGGCGCTCGCCGGCCGCCGTGCGCAGCCGCGCACACATCTCGCTGAAGCTTGTTGCCATCGGCTAGTCGGCGCCCGAGCCGCCCCCCTTGAGCGAGGCGCTCAAGCGAAATTCGATCTTGCCCGGGTCGGAGCCGGCCGCGGCGTGATCGACCTGGATGACGCCGAGATCGGCCGCGCGTTCGAGCGCCTTTTTGACCTGGTCGACGGTCGCGAAGGAATCCGCCGTGCCCTCGATCTTGAGGCCGCCGTCGTCGATCGTGAGGTCGTTGACCTGCATCGGCAGGCCGGCGGGGACTGCGCGCGACAGATCGAGCAGCACGTCGAGCGGTGACCCGTGGCCGAGATTACCGCCCATCAGGTTGAGCCGTTTGCGCATCACGAGAATCTTTTCATTCAACGCGGCCTTGGCCGTCGACGGATCGGCGTTGCCCAGGGCGGGCGCCGCAATCGCCGCGATATGGTCGTTGAGCAGGTTCAATTGCCGGGCGCCAATCGAAAGGCTGAGGATAAAATGGAGCAGCGCCATGCCGACCGCGGTGGCCGCCAGGGCGGCCGACAGGCGCAGCGGCGCGGTCACGCCGGTGCGGCCGTGATAGGCGAATTCGCCGGCGCGGAAGTTGAGCAGCTCGAGCGGTTTGTTGGGCGCCTCGCCCAGCAGCATCGCCAGGCACGCGGCAAAGCGCAGCGAGACCGAGCGATCGCCGGTGAAAAACGAGCTGCAATCGAACTCGTCGACGTCGTGAATCGGCACCGAGAGCGCATTGCCAATCTGCTCGCGCAGGGCCGGCGTGGCGGCCGCCGGGCCGGTCAGGACCAGTTCCGGCGCTTCGCCGCCCTCGGAGCCGTGGGCGAGCAGCGTCTGGCGCACCGCGCCGACGATCGCCGCCGCCGCGAGCGGGGCCAGCGGCGTGCCGTTATGTCCACTGATGCCCTGGCCGACCGTGCGCATCGCGCGCGGCGTGCCGCTCGCGTCGATCAGCACCATCGAGGTGCTCGCGTGATCGATATCGAGCACCAGATGGGCGGTGGCGTGTCCGTTGCGAGCGCGCGCTAGCAGACCCGCCAGGGCCAGCACGCCGAGCGTGACGGTGTGCGGATCGACCCCGGCCCGCCCCAGCATTTCGAGATGGCTGACGAGGTCGCGCTTGCGCGCAAAGGCGGCGATCACCAGGGTTTTGTCGTCGTCGCGTCCAACCCGCGCAAAGGCCACTGCCGCGTCGTCGACCGGAAAGGGCAGATGCTCTTCGAGGGCGAACGGCACCACCCGCTGCAGGCGGCGGCGATCGCGAAAGGGCAGGGCGAGCAGGCGCTTGGCGACGTATTCGCCGGGCAGCGCCGAGACGACCAGATCGGGGCGCCCCGCGACGTCGACCAGCCGCGCGATCGCGGCCGCGAGGTCCGGCTCGTCGGCACCACGCTGCTGCTGCCACGCGCCGACCAGTTCGAGCGTGTTCCAAGTGCTTTCGGCCATCGCGCCGCGCACCTGATCGCCCGCCAGTTCGAGCGCCAGAATTCTCTGACCCATGCTTGGACCCGATTTCTCCCCGCCAGTCCCCCCGGGCGTCTGCCCGCGAGTCTAATCTTCGTGCCAGCTTAGCAGCATTACCGAGCCATTCGTATTGCGGCGAACGCTAGCGTAAACACGCCGCCGCGCGCCAGCGAAGTCACCCTCGCCGATTATCGTAAAGTAAGAACTGCGCGTGGTTAAGAGGGGCATGATCTTTTGCGCAAATTGCCCCACGCCCGGCACATTGGCGAAATCGTTGACCGTCATGAACGGCTGACTCATGCGCGCGGCAATAATCTCCTTGACCACCCCGGGACTGTTCGAGAGCTCGGGCGAGAGCGCCGCCAGCACTTCGGGCGGCGCCGTATTGGGATTGACGAGGGTCTCGGGCGACGCCGACAGATAGCGGCTCAGCACGGCGAAGGTCGCGTCGTCGACCCCCTTGCACGCGCGCAGGTCGCCGATCGTCGGCATCGGCGCGTTGCGCGGCTCGTAGGGCGGCATCAATTGCAGATAGTAATCGGCTTCGGCGCCGCCCGGCGACTCGACGCTGTCGGGGTCGAGCCAGTCGACCAGCACCGGAATCAGGTCGGTACTGACGCCGATATTTTCGAACAGCCGCGCGACGACCTGCACATAGTTGGTGTCGACCTGCTGCGTGCGCATGCTGTAAATGCGGTTGATGCTGAGCTTGCGGCTTTCGTCCACGATCACCAGTGAGACCGTGCCGCCGCCGATCGGCACGGGCGGAAACGGCATGGCCCAGATATCGGTGAGCGCGTCGTACGGCTGATGGCCGGGCGAATTATTGAGCGCGTCGGCGATCGCGTCGCGCTCGAGCAGCGCCATGCCGGCGGCGATGCCCGACCGCGCCAGATAGAGCGCGCGCAGCTCGTCGGCCTGGTTGGCCGCGGATCGATAGCCGAGCGCCGACGAGGTCGTGAAATCGACCACCAGGATGGTCATCAGCGAAATCGTCAGCAGCGCCGCGAGCATCGCGACCCCGCGCTCGGAGCGGCCTGTCCGGGCCCGCGCGTAGCCCGCGATACGGCCGGCGATCGCGCGCCAGTGGGCTACCATTGGGCAAACGCCATCGGCAGCGTCACCGCCGTCGCCAGGCTCAGCGGCGTGCCGCCGGCCGACGCCAGCTCGAGTTCGATCGTCACCTGTATCGGCAGCTCCTGACCGGGCGGCAGGCTCGTCGAATCCCAGCTCTCGCTGAACGTCAGGCCGTCGGAATAACGGATATGAAGCTCGATCAGGTTGTTGGCGAGGATCACGGTGTTGTTGTTGCTGGCGCTCGGCGGGTTGGTCAGCAGGCTGCTCATCTGGGTGCGTTCGAGCAGGTTCCATCCCGGATGGTCGCGGTTGGGCGCGGTGAAATAGGCAACCGTGTCTTCGGGACCGAAACCTTCGAGGGTGCGGCGATGGCCCGGGTCGAGCGTCGAGACCGTCACCGAGTCCATCGCGTGGCCGGCCGCCATGCGAGCCTCGCCAATCAGGATGACGCGGCTGGCGTTGAACGGCGTCTGCACGGCGCCGCGCAATTCGTCGCTCATCTGCATCAGGATTGTGCGGCCGGCCTGATCGACCGCGAGACGGTTCTCGGCGTGGACTTTACTGCCGGCGACCGCATGGAACGACTCGGCGAGCATCACCAGGATAAAGCCCAGCACAACGATCGCGATCATCATTTCGATCAGCGTGAAGCCGCGATCGATCAGCGTGAAGCCGCGCGCGCCGCGGCACCTGGCGCGCCGCGTCGTCATCGCCCGCGCGTCATTCCTCGCACGCGGCGTATATAGCGCACGCGGCGAGTTCATGGCGGCTGCTCGTCGGTCGTGCCCGAATCGTTGGCGCCGGCATCGCCGGGCAGCGGCGGCGGATTGGGATTGTGCAAAAACTCGAGCAAGTCGAAGACCTGATCGCCATTGGGGCCGTAGAACACGCGCACCTGCACCTGGCGCACGTCGGGAAAGGCGGGCGTATCCTCGACCACGCGCTGCCAGCGAAAATTGGGAAACTCATTCGGAAAGAGCCCGGAAAAATCGCCGTGGCTGGTCCCGACCAAAGGGAAGCGCTCGATTTCGGCCTGGCTCATGATGGTCTGCGCGAGCAGCGACGCTTTGGTCAGGTCCTGCGCGCGAATCACGGCCTGCAAGTTGTTCTGATGGAGGCCGAGCAGGGCGACCATTGCGATGCCGATAAAGGCGAGCGCGATCATCACTTCGAGCAGCGTGAACGCGGCTCGCATCGGCCGTGCGGCTTTCAATTGAACGCCATGCGCCGGTTGCCCGGCTGCCGGTCGCCGTTGAGGATCGAGACGTGGCCGCTGAACGGATCGATCGCGAGCGTAAAGACTTCGCCCTGGGTATCGACCAGATGAATCACGGTGGCGTCGACCGATCCGCTCGGATAAAACTGCGTGCTCACAACTCCGCGCCGCACCACGCCAACGCCTTCGACCCATACGTCGCGCAGCCGCACACCATCGCTCAGGTAAACCCGGACGCCGGCCGGCCCGCTCTCGGGCTGAAAGGCGGGCTGCGCCGCAAACGGGTCGAGCCGCATGACGTAGTAGACGTTTCTGGTGAGATCGAAGCTCAGCCGCAGCATCACCTTCTGCGCGCCGGCCTCTTCGTAGAGATAGTTCGCGCGGCTCGCCAGGCGGCGCGCCTCGCTGCGCATCTGCGAGGTCTGCACGCTGCCGAAGTAGGGCATGACCAGCGTCATCACCAGCCCCATGATGAAGATGACGACGGCCAGTTCAAGCAGCGTGAAGCCGGCACTGATACCCGGCGCCGGGTGCCGCCGCCGTGCGCCGGAATTGCGATAATTGACCGCGCGCATAAGAGATTCGACGGGCGCCGCCACGGTTAATTCACCCGATTGCGCGCCCGCCGCGGCCTCACGAACTGCTGCTGCCGTCGATATCGGCGTTCTTGCCGGTACCGCCCTCCACGCCGTCGGCCCCGAATGACTTGAGCACGTAGCTATTGCCGTCGCTCTGATAGAAGTAGGGCGTGTTCCACGGGTCGTTGGGCACCTTTTCGATATAGCCGCCGTCGGGATAGTCGGCAGGAACTTTGCCGTTGGTGGGCGCGCTGACCAGCGCCGGCAGCCCCTGGTCGCTGGTCGGGTACGAGCCGTTGTCGAGATAGTAGCGATCGAGCGCGGTCTTGAGCGCCGAAATATCGGCCTCGGCCTTGATGCGCTTGGCCTTGTCGGTCGCGCCGCGCAGATTCTGCACGACGATCGTCGCGAGCAGACCGATGATCAGGATGACCACCATCAGTTCGATCAGGGTAAAACCCCGCTCGCTCTCGCCGAGCCGCTCGCGCATCGCATTCCTCATCGCGTACATCCCTTTAGCCTGGTCATCCGAGGTTCGTCTCCAGGTGACGTTCGTCGCCTGATAACGCACGTTCCGATGTATGATTTGACGGCCGCGGCGCCAGTCCATTCACGTCGCCCCAGGCCGTTCATTGGACAAGCTGGTTGAGCTGCATAATCGGCAGCAGCACCGCCAGCATCATGAACAGGATAACAGCGCCCATCATGATCGTCATCACGGGCTCGATGATCGTGGTCATCTGGCGCAGCGAGGTTTCGACCTCGCCCTCGTAGTTGTCGGCGACCCGCTCGAGCATCCGCTCGAGTTCCCCGGAACGCTCGCCCACCTTGATCATTTCGATCAGCAGCGGCGGAAAAACCCCGGCGCGGGCCAGCGTCTGGCCCATGCCGTGGCC
>DATLRA010000142.1:0-13642 GCA_035534935.1 Binataceae bacterium (SeqCode) | reverse complement strand
AGAATGTTGTGCAGCAGCGGCAATCGCAGCGCGGGTCCAGCGGACGCGGATCGCGGGCGTAGACCGCGCGCTTGATCGCGACCCGCCCCTCGCTGGTAAAGGCGCCGCCGTTGCGCGCGTTGCGCGTCGGCAGCACGCAGTCGAACATATCGTAACCCATCCCGATCGCCGCCAGCAGGTCCTGCGGCGTGCCGACGCCCATCAGGTAATGTGGCCGCGCCGGCGGCAATAACGACGCCGAGAGCGCCGCCATCTCGCGCATCGCCGCCTTGGGCTCGCCCACCGAGAGCCCGCCGGTGGCGTAACCGTCGAACGGCAGCGCAGTGATCTGCGCAGCGCTTAGCCGACGCAAATCATCATAGATGCTGCCCTGCACGATACCGAACAGCGCCTGCGTCGGGCTGGTGCGCGCGGCGAGACAGCGCTCGGCCCAGCGCGCCGTGAGCTCGAGCGACGCTTGCGCGCGCGCATGATCGGCGGGAAACGGCGTGCATTCGTCGAGCGCCATCATGATATCCGCACCGAGCGATTGCTGCAGCGCGATCGCGCTTTCCGGCGTGAGCGTGATCGGCGCGCCGTCGAGATGCGAGCGGAAGCGGATACCGCCCTCGTCGATCGAGTTGATGCTCGCCAGCGACATCGCCTGGAAGCCGCCCGAGTCGGTCAGGATCGCCCCCTTGAAGCCCATGAAGCGTGCGATTCCGCCCAGCTCGTTGATCAGCGCGGGCCCCGGCCGGACCGCCAGATGGTAGGCGTTGGCCAGCACCATCCGATAGCCCATCGCCCACAGCTCATCGGGCGCCATCGCCTTGACCGCCGCGCGCGTGCCGACCGGCATGAAGCATGGCGTGGGGATTTCGCCGTGCGGCGTGACGATCCGGCCCATGCGCGCGTCACCGTCGGTCAGACGGATCTCGAAGGCCAACGGCGTATCGACTAGCGGCATTGCGGGGCCGACCCTGGCGCGTTCATCAGATGATCAGCATAGCGTCGCCATAGCTGAGAAAACGATAGCGATGGCGAATCGCTTCACGATAGGCGGCAAGGATTGCGTCGCGTCCGGCCAGCGCCATCACCAGCGCCAGCACGGTGCTGCGCGGCATATGGAAATTCGTGATCATCGCGTCGGCCAGCTTGAAGCGAAAGCCCGGCGCGATGAAGAGACCGGTAAAGCCCTCGGGGTCGCCGGTGATCGCGTAGGATTCGAGCGCGCGCGTGCTGCTCGTGCCGACTGCGATCACGCGGCCGCCGAGGCGCCGGGTGGAATCGATCGCGGCGAGCGCGGCTGGCGGTATCGTGTACCATTCGGCCTCCATCGAATGGCCTTCGACTTCGGCCGCACGCACCGGCGTGAACGTCCCGGGCCCGATATGCAGCGTCAGCACGGTGTTGCGAATCCCGGCGGCGGCGAGTTCGCCAAGCAGCGCCTGGGTGAAATGCAGGCCGGCGGTCGGCGCCGCGATCGCCCCGGCCGGCTCGGCATAGACGGTCTGATATTCGGTCAGGTCGGCCGGACCCGGCGGTCGGCGGATATAATGCGGCAGCGCGGGCACGCCGGCCGCCGCAATCAGATCTTCCATCGCCACGCCCGCGTCGCCCATCACCAGCGGACGGCCCGGCCGATGCTGCCCGACCACGCGCAGCGCGCGCCCGTCCGCGAGCAGCAGGCGGGTGCCGTCGCGCAGCGTGCGATGGCTGCGGGCCAGCGCGATCCACGCGCCGGGCGGCGTGTCGGCGCGGCGCACGAGCAGCAATTCGACCGCGCCGCCCGACTCCTTGCGGGTCTTGAGCCGCGCGGGAAAGACGCGGGTATTGTTGAGCACGAGCAGGTCGCCCTCGCGCAACAGGCGGCCGAGCTTGTAGAAGCGCGAATGGGTCACGGCGCCGCTACGCCGATCGAGCACCAGCAGGCGCGCCGCGTCGCGGTCGGCGATCGGCTCCTGCGCGATCAGCTCTTCAGGCAGGTCGTAATCCAGTTCGGTAAGACGCATGGGTGCGCGCCAACGGCCGCGCGCGATGCGCCGCATCGCGGTCGTGGCCGCCGGACCGGCGTTAAACTATCACCGCGCGCCCGTCCAATATAAGTGGGCGGCAGCAACGCTCATCCGTGCCGGCCAACCAGGTTAGATCAGTTTGATAAACTCGTCCGTCGAGATCCCAGCCTGTTCGAGAATGCTCTTGAGCGTGCCGCGTTTGAGATCTTTGCGATGAAACGGAACGGTGACAATCCCGGCGCGGACGGGATGGCGGAAAAAACGGTGCGAGCCGGTACTGTGATCGAGAAAAAACCCTGCGCAATTCAACGCTCGAATCACATCGGTCGGTGTGCAGACCGGCAGGCGCGGCATGACGGCTCAGATATTTACCGCAACGCGCTCGACGCTCGCCGGACTGGGCTCGATGGGAATCTCTTCGCCGTGCTTGACGAGACTCTCCAGGTAGCCGCGGATGGCGTCCTTGACCATCGTCCGGGCCTCCTCGAGAGTAGCGCCCTCGGTAACCAGTCCGGGCAGCGCCGGAACCGTCACCGTGAAGCCGCCTTCCGGGGCGGGCTCAAAAACCGCCGTATATTGATATTGCGGCACGCGATCACCTCCCGGGTCGTCGTGTAACTCACGGGCTTCTGATTTTAGGGCACCGGCGCTTTTATTCAAAGTCGAAATCGCTAAGTGCGGGCACTGTGACACGGCGATTCTGCCCAATCCTGCTACAAATCAGACAGGCGGCGGTAGCGCGGCTTGGGCAGATCGTCGGACTCGGGCACCGCGGCATCGACCAGCACCATGTGCGGATCCTCGGGTTCGATATCCTCGAACAGGCGGCTTTGCAATTCGCGTTTGGTCTGCAGGTACATCAGGTCAAAGGCGTCGCGCGCGGACTTGCGCTTCCAGAAATCGAAGGTGCCGATTTCGAGCTGGCCCGCCGGACAGATACTGAATACGTAGAGCAGCTTGTACTCGGCGTTAAACTCCGCCATCTCCTCCTGCACGCCGCTCAGCGCCTCGGCCGCGACCCCCTGCGGCGGCGCACCGCCGACCAGCGTATTGATCCCGAAGTCCAGACGCTCGACGCGCTGGGCGAAGCGGTTAATCGTATCGGCGGTGCTGAGCGCCTTGCGCTCGAGCACGCCCTGGCGAATCTCCGCGACCCGCAGTACCCGGCGCAACAGCCCGCCACCGGTGGCCTTCTGATCGTCGAACGTCGCGTTGAGCGGCAGCACGAAGAGCAAATCGCAATCCTCGATCGGCGCGCCGAAACGGATCGGAAGATTATCGAGCACGCCGCCGTCCTCGAAGGCCTCCTTGCCGATCTTCGCAAACGGAAAGGCCGGCGGCAGATCGATCGACGCGAACACCGCATCGGCCGTGCGCTTGAGTGAGTCCTTGTCGGCGCCGATCAGGTCGAAGAACCGGTAGTCGTCATCCTTATCGCGGCCCAAGGTGTCGATCCGGTTTTCGATATCGGCGCGGTTGGTGGCGTACTTGAGCACCCCCGCCTCAACGTCCGCGCGGGTGAAGTAAAAATTGATCGGCGCCGCGGCGCCAAAGGCGTGCTCGAGCCGCCGGTTGAAAAGCCCAACAAAGCTTTCGCGCCAGGGCGTCGCGCGCAGCATCGATCGGCTGACGAAGGGAATATACAGCCAGGGGAATTCGACCAGATCGGAGAACTTGAGGCTCTTCCACCAGGTCTCGATTCCGGGCCGGTCCTGGCGATCCTCGGAGTCCATCAGATCGGCCAGCCAGAACATCGCGTTCCACGCCCCGATCGAGGTGCCGGCGATCATCTTGACCTTGTGCAGCGCCTTGTACTCGCGCAAGAATTCGTGAATCGCCTTGAGCGCGCCGGCCTGGTACGCGCCCTTGGCGCCGCCGCCCGACAGGATGATCCCGATTCGCTCGACGTGGCCCTGGAAGAACTGGACATATTCGCGCCGCCGCGCGCGCGAATCACGCTTGCGCCCGATCTCTTCGATCGGCTCCCCTTCATCCATCGCCGAGGGCGCCGGCCCGCTCGGCCCGTCAACCCCTCGCTCGCTGTAAAAGCGCACCGGAAAGCTGATGATCGTATCGAGGCCATGGCCCACGCGCCGCCCGATATTGTAGAGCCAGAAGCCGCCGTTGAGTGCGATCAGCGCCCTGAGCAATTTTTCGCCAGCCCACAGCGCCCCATGGCCGAAATTCGCCATCGCATCGCCGCCAAAGGTCGCCCTGATGCTCGCGGCGCACCACGCCACTATTCGCAGCGCGAGGTTCGCGCGCAAGTTCGGCGGCAACGAGTCGAACGATCGCGCCAGGTAGGTGCCGATCGCGGCAAGTCCGTTCGCGATATGCGTGTCGGCCGCCGCCAGCATCTCCCTGGCGGTCGCGATCAGGTCCGGAATGTGCCCGAGATCAAGGAGTCCGGCGCCCAGCCGAACCAGACGGATTTGGCTCCAATCGATGTAGTAGATGAAACAGTCTTCGATCCACCATGCGACCAGGAAAAGGGCCGACGCGGCGAAGATTATGCCCCACGGTTTGCTCAACCTCGCCATGACATCAGCCCCCCCGCTGCCGCCCGCATCCCGCGCTCCCGGCACACTTATGGTGTGCGAATACCAGAAGTTACGCCGAATAGCCTGCTTAGGCTAGACAGATTGTATGATTAAGGGCTGAACAATCTCCCCGCGATATTCAGGACACGCGCAGCACGATTTTGCCGAAGTGCTCGCTCGACTGCATGATGCGATGCCCTTGGGCGGCATCGGCGAGGTTGATCGTCTTATAGACCGGCGGCCGCAGCCGGCCGGCTTCGAGGTCGGCGCCGAACCGCTTGAGAAAGGCCGTGACGATTGTGGCTTTTTCCTCGGCCGAACGGGAGCGCAGGGTCGATCCGAAGATCCTGAGATGGCGGCGGAGCACTACAGATAGATCGATTTCGGCCTTCGCGCCCTTCATCAGGCCGATCAGGATCAGCCGGCCGCCATTGGCCAGCGCCTCGAGATTGGCCGCCAGGTAGGCCGCGCCGATACTGTCCAGAATAATGTCGGCGCCCCGGCCGTTGGTCGCGGCGCGGACCTTGGGCGCGAACGGTCCGGCGGCGTAATTGATCGCGACATCGGCCCCGAAGCGCAGACATTGCTCGCACTTGGCGTCGGAACCGGCGGTGACGATCGAGCGCGCGCCGGCCAGCCCCAGCAACTGAATCGACGCGGTACCCACGCCGCTGCCGCCGCCGTGAATCAGTACCGATTCGCCGGCCTTGACCTCAGCCAGCATAAATAGATTGACGAACGCGGTGAGGAAAACTTCGGGCAGCGCCGCCGCCTCCTCGTCGCTGAGCGCGGCCGGCACATGCATCGCGGAGCCGTGATCGACCACGGCGCGCTCGGCGTAGCCGCCGCCCGGCAAGAGGGCCATCGCCCGGTCGCCGACGCACCATCCGGAGACCTGCGCGCCGACCGCGGCGACCCGCCCGGCACATTCGAGGCCCAGGATCGGCGACGCGCCGGCCGGGGGCGGATAATGGCCCTCACGCTGCATGAGATCGGCGCGATTGAGCGCCGCGCAGGTCACCTCGATCAGCAGGTCGGACGGCCCGGGAACCGGATCGGGAACTTCACCCGGCGTGAGCACCGATTCGTCGCCCGGCCGCTCGATGAGAATCGCTTTTATGATGGATCGAGGCTCCCATCCCAACGCGGGTCGAAATGACGAGGGCCCGCGCACTGGCGGACCCTCGTGGCACAAACTCAAAGCGCGCGGCGCCGATTAGTACTTGGTGATCACCGACACGCCGACGTTCTGGAACGTGGTCATCTGGGCAAGCACGTCGGAGGCCTTATCCAGCGCGATGGTCTCGGTGATCATCGACTTCGGATCGAGCTTCTTCGCCTGCACCATCTGGAGCATCGAGGGATAGCGCGACGCCGGCATCCCGAGCGATGCGATAAGCTGCAGCTCCATCGTGACCATCCGGTCGATCGGCACCGCGACTTCGCCCTTCTCGGCCGCCGAGGTCAGGCCAATCTGAAGCGAGCGGCCCTGCTTGCGCAGCGACAGGATCGAATTCTGGCAGGTCGCCTTGATCCCCAGCGCGTCGACGCCAACGTGTGCGCCGCCCTTGGTGATATCGACGATCGCCATCACGGCGTCGGTCTTCTTGCCGTTGACGACGTGCTGCGCGCCGACTTTCTTGGCCAATTCGAGCTTGGCGTCGTCGAGGTCAACGGCGATGACGTTGGCGCCGATCGCCGCCGCGATGTGAATCGCCGACAGACCGATACCGCCGCAGCCGTGCACCGCGACCCATTCGCCGGGCCGCACCTGCGCGCGATCGACCACGCCATGGTACGAGGTCATGAAGCGGCAGCCCATCGAGGCGCCTTCGGCAAAGCCCACTTCATCGGGCATCGCGACCAGGTTGGCGTCAGCGTTGGGAACTCCGACATAGTGGCCGTAGCCGCCCCAGTACGAGAACCCCGGCAGCATCGGATTGGAGCAGACGTGCGATTGGCCACTGCGGCAGTATTCGCAAATGCCGTCGCCCTGGCTGAAGGGCACCAGCACGCGGTCGCCCTTCTTGAAGTTGTGGGATTCCTTGCCGACCTCTTCGACCACGCCGCAAAACTCGTGACCCATCACCAGCGGCATCGGCGGCACCAAGCCGATCCACGACCAGTCGCCTGACCACGCATGCCAGTCCGAGCGGCATACGCCCTCGGCCTCGGAGCGGATGATCACGCCGTTGGCGGGACATTTCGGATCGGGAACTTCCTTGACGACCAGCGGTTTACGCACCGCCTCCATTACTGCTGCTCTCATTGCTCCATCTCCTGGATTCTATGCTTGTCCAATTTGCTTGTGCCGAGCCGGCTCGGATGAGCCCCCCAGGCGCGACGACAGCTTCGAGAATTGGTATAGCGCCTTGTCGCCACGGTCGGCAATGATCGCATAATGTCGGCGGCGCGGCGTGCGATCGGAGCGCCGTCCGCCTAGCCGATCAGAGCCTCGAGCGTGCGCGCAAAGGCCCCCGGCGCGGCGCCGGCATCGACTTCCACCGGATGCAGGTCGGCGCCCGCCGCCTCCTGGGCCTTGAGCCGATCGACCGCGCCACTCAGATCGCCAACGTAGCCGATTTCGCCGAGCAGGCGCGGCGCGACCGCTTGCGTCGCGGCCATCGCGCCACCGGCGCTCCACGCCTCCTTAATCGCCTTAACCTCATCGCCGAAGCCGAAACGGGTCAATTGCTCGGCGTAAAAGGCGCCCATTCGCGCGGCGTAAAATGCGAGCGTCCCGGCGTGGGCGGACCGCGCCCGCGCCACGTCGGCCGTGACATGAACCCAGCCGGGCGCCTTGACCGCGACCGCCGCAGGATCGCGCCCGCCGTTGCGCACCATCCCGCGGAAGTCGTCGATCGCGCCCTTGAGCGCGGCCAGCGGGATCATCACGGGCATCCAGCCGTCGGCCGCCTGCGCGGTGAATTCGACGCTCTTGCGATTGAGCGACGCGATATACACCGGGAGATGCTTGCGCACGGGCGCGAAGCGCAGCGTGAAGCCGCGCGCCAGCTTGAAGATCTTGCCGTTGTAATTGAGCGGCGCACCGGCCATCAACAAGTTAAAAATGTCTACATATTCGCGCATCCGGGTCAGCGGCGGGTCGAACTTGACGCCGTGAAAATGTTCGATGACGTGCGGGCCGCTGGTGCCGAGGCCGGCAATCATGCGGCCTTCGCTCAATTCGTCGAGCGTGCCGAAATGCTGCGCCAGGGCGGCCGGCGTGCGCGAATAGACGTTCACGATCGAGGTGGCGAGCTGCGCATGCGCGGTATGTTCGGCGAGCAGCGTGAGCAGGGTAAAGGCGTCGCGGCCCCAAGCCTCAGCCACCCAGATCGAATGGACGCCGGCCTGGTCGGCGATTTTGGCGCGCTCGATGAGCGCCTTGAAGTCGAGTTTGCCCTGCCAGTTGATGCCGATCGTGATCTTGCGCGCCATCGCGATTTTCCTCCGCCAAGCGCCCGCCGGCGCGCGTCCGTAGCCGCGCGGCCATTGGCCGGTCAGTCCACAGGCTTACCGTCATGCGGGCGGATTTGTCGAGCGCGGAACAAAAAGCTGGATGGCGCTGGCGAGCATCGGGGGCCCGAGCTAACGCGAATTGCCGCCGCCGCGCGGCCGGCGCGAGCGCGGAACGGCTGAGGTGGTCAGGCGCAGCAGCGCGCGCGAGCTGATACCAAGCTGATGCGCCGCCTGATCGGTATCGCCCCCCGTGGCGGCCAGCACCCGGCGCACGATCGCGCGCCGCGCAATGTCATGCGAGAGCCGCCAGAGCGAACGCACGGCGCCGGGTTCGAGCGGCGGAGTGAACGCGAGCTGCTCGACGATATCGTCGCGGCCGATCATGCGGGCGCCGGAATGCAGCGGCACGATCGCTAGTCGCGTGATGAAATTGAGCAGCTCACGGAGATTGCCGGGAAATGGATAGTCGGCCAGCGTCTTGATCGCCGCCGGGCTGATCGTCAGCGCCGGGTTGACGTGCCGCAGGTAGTGCCGCGCGAGCATCGCGATGTCGACACGCCGCAGGCGCAGCGGCGGAATCGTCAGGGTGACGTCGAACAGATCATAGAGCGCGCGCTGGAATTGTCCACGCTCGACCAGTTCGGCGAGCGGTTGCGTCGAGCTGGCGAGCAAGCGCACCGCGGCCGGCGACGGTTCATGCTGAGGTCCGCCGCGCGATGGTCCGAGCACCGCAAGCGCACTGTTTTGCGCGGCCGGCGAGAGCTCACCGAGATGATTGAGAAACAGCGTGCCGCCGGTCCATTGTGATCCCGCGTTCGCCTGGGATCCCGCGTTCGCCTGGGATGGCGGGTCGGGGCGCGATGCCGGGTTCGCGCGGGCACCGAACGATGCGCGGGCGGAAATCTCCCGCGCGCCCTGACCGCCGGCGGCCCGCGCCTGCGTGAGCGCTTCGCGCAGGCGGGCGACGATCGTACCCTCGTCGAGCGCCGGGCAATCGACGTTAACCAGGCTCGCCGGATCGCCGCTCGCCGCATGGATCAGCTTGACCAGCGACTCCTTGCCCGATCCGGTTTCGCCTTCGACCATGATCCGCGCCGGCCCGCGCGCCACCGTAATTGCCGCGCGGATCAACTCGAACATGTTTTCGTCGGCGGTCAGAAACGGCGCGTAGAGTTTCAGCGCACGCGAGAGAATAAAGCAGGCCGCCGGATGGGCGCTGTCGGCGACCAGATCGGCCGCGTAATTGAGCGTCCGGGCGCGTGGCCCAAACGCGATCCGGATGGCCGAAATATCGCCCATCCGGCGTGCGGCGACCGCGCCGAATTCCACGCACAGATCGGGCGTGGCATAAGGCGCCGCGTTCGCACCGCACTCTTCGTCATCGGCTATCGGCAGTTGCGGCTCCACGGACGCGGCCCGCGCCGCGCGCGCCGGCTTCGGCAGATTGTCCGACGATTGGGGCCGCGCGATGCCGAGTTGGGGCAACAGCCGGATCAATTCGGCTGGCGCCGATCGACCCAATCGCACACGTGCCAAGGGTTCCAACGACTTATCACCTCGATTATTTCAGCTATACGCTGACGTCGGGCACGAACTCTTCCGCGAACATCGTCAAGATGTCGGGCGCCATGCTCGATCTGTCAGCCAGCATGATCTGTCAGGCGTCATGATTTTTCAGGCACTGATTCCGATCTGTCTGGCACCATTTACAATCTGTCAGGCATCATGCTCGATGCGTACCGCACCCACCGCAGAGACAACTCTGCAAGGGCGATACCATCGATCGGGGCAACTCCGCGGCCGAATCGGCAGTTCGATGCGGCATCCGGCCGCTCACGTGGATGTAACTAATTTGCGACATTGCCTGTCGCAGTTGCGACGCGCGAAGACCGCCACATGCTTCATTCGGGAACATCGGGAGTATGCTGCGCGGCCGAGCTATCGCCCGTCTCGCCCGACGAATTCCGGTGCGGCGCTGGCCATGACCTTGCCCACGCGATCGATCGCGCCCCGCGTCGATTTTCTAATTCGCCGGTTGACGTGCTTATGTCCGCATCGCGCGTCCTTGACGAGCATCGTCGATCGCCACTGGAATTTCCGACGACAACTGGATTTTGAACGACGATAAACTCGTCGCGGTGTCGCACTGCGCGACATTGTTCGCGGGCGGGCCATGGGCGCGCGCGAACTCGGCCAACCCAACTATCGCGTAGTCGTCGAAAAGGATGTCGCGATACGCACGCGTGACGGCTTGACGCTGCGTAGTGACGTTTATCGGCCAGAGGCGAGCGGCAAATTTCCGGTACTGGTGGTGCGCTCGCCCGACGACAAAAACGGCATCCTTACCCGAAAGCTAAATTCGTTTATAATGGTCTGCCAATCAGGTCAGCTCCGGGCGTCCGCGAGTCCGGCCCGCGCGCGGACAGCGGATCGCGACGGGACCTGCGCATGAGGCTATTGCAAGGAGAGTTGCGTGCCGCCCGGATCAGATTCCGCATTCGCCAGCCGCTCGAACGTACCGGCGCGCGCGCGTACGCCAATTTCGCATGGGCTAATCCGAGGCGCATGGATCGGCGCGTTAGCGATCGCGCTCGGGCTCTGCGCCGGATGCACGGACAGGGGCGCGGCGAACCTCGCGATACGCCCGCCGGTGCCGGTCCTGGTGGCCAAGGCGGTGCGGCGCGACGTGCCTAATCAATTGCATGAAATCGGCTCGGTCGAGGCCTTCGCGGCGGTCGCGATCAAGGCGCGGGTCGAGGGCAACCTCGATCGAATCGAATTCAAAGAGGGCGATTACGTGCGCCAGGGTCAGACGCTCGCGGTACTCGACCAGCGGCCGTTTGCCGCGGCGCTGGCGCAGGCGCAAGCCAACGTGGCCCACGACCAGGCCAACGCCGACCGGGCGCGCACCGATGAACAGCGCAATTCCTATCTGCTGCGCGAGGGCGTCGGCTCGCGCCAGCAATACGACCAGTCGTACGCCGACGCCCGGAGCCTGAGCGCGACCGTGGCCGCCGATCGCGCGGCGCTGGAGACCGCGCGGCTCAACTTGCAATACACCGTGATCAAGGCGCCGATCGACGGGCGCACCGGCAACCTTGGCGCGCATCTGGGCGACCTGATCAAGGCCGACGCCGACACCGCGATCGTCACCATCAATCAGATTGAACCGATCTACGTCGACTTCTCGATCCCCGAAAACCAGCTCGCCGAGGTCCGCCGCAACATGGCATTGCGCCAGCTTGAGGTCGACGCGACGATCCCCGGCGACCCGGGTCCGGCCGAGCACGGCGTGCTCGCCTTTGTCGACAACGGGGTCGACAAGACCACCGGTACGATCGAGCTCAAGGGGCTCTTCCAGAACGAGAATCGCCGCCTGTGGCCCGGCCAGTTCGTCAACGCGACGCTGACCCTGAGCGAGACTCCGAACGCCGTGCTGATACCCTCCGAGGCGATCCAGAACGGTCAGCAGGGCACGTTCGTCTACGTCGTCGGCGCCGATCTCAAGGTTGCCAGCCGGCCGATCGCAACCGGCGCGGTCTTTGCGGACCAGACGCTGATCGCAAAGGGCCTCGCGGCGGGCGAGACCGTGGTCATCGACGGCCAGTTGCTGCTCACTCCCGGAGCGACCGTGCGGATCAAGGATGCGCTCGGCGGCGGTGCGGGCCACGCCACATGAATATCGCCGAAATCTTTATCCGCCGCCCGGTGATGACGACGCTGATCTCGATGGCGATCGTGATCTTCGGCCTCGCCGCCTACCGCACGCTGCCGGTCAGCGATCTGCCCAACGTCGATTACCCGACGATCCTGGTGTCGGCGAGTCTGCCCGGCGCCAATCCGGAGACCATGGCTTCGTCCGTGGCGACGCCGCTCGAGCGCGAGTTCTCGTCGATCGCGGGACTCGACCAGATGACCTCGGCGAACACCCAGGGCAACACCAGCATCACGCTGCAGTTCGACCTCTCGCGCAACATCGACGCCGCCGCCCAGGACGTGCAATCCAAGATTGCCGCCGCCCAGTCGCAATTGCCGCATGAGATGCCCTCGCCACCTTCGTACGAGAAGGTCAATCCGGCCGATCAGGCGATCCTCTATCTGGGCATGAGTTCGGCCACGCTGCCGCTGTCCGAGGTCGACGAGTACGCCGAGACCAACCTGGGCGAGCGCATCTCGATGATCAGCGGCGTGGCCCAAGTCGAGGTCTACGGGTCGCAGAAGTACGCGGTGCGCGTGCAGGTCGATCCGCAGGCGCTCGTGGCGCACGGCGTCGGCATCAATGAGGTCGCCGACGCGATTGCCAGCGCCAACGTCGATCTGCCGACCGGCACGCTCTACGGCAGCAATCAGGCTTTCACGCTCAAGGCCAACGGCCAGTTGAGCGACGCCGCCGCCTATCGCCCGCTGGTCGTCGCCTACCGCGACGGCGCACCGGTGCGCCTGAGCGATCTCGGCCGGGTGATCGACAGCGTGCAGGACGATAAGGTCGCCGGCTGGGTGCGCGGCGACCGCGCCGTGGTCCTCGCGATCGAGCGTCAGCCGGGAACCAATACGGTCGAAGTCGTCGACAACATCAAGCGCCTGCTGCCGATGTTTCGCGGGGAACTGCCGGCCGCGATCGATCTGACGATTCTCTACGACCGCTCCGTCAGCATCCGCCAGTCGGTCAACAGCGTGCAGTCGACGCTGCTGCTGACGATCGCCCTGGTCGTGATGGTGATCTTTCTTTTCCTGCGCAATCTCTCGGCCACCATCATCCCGAGCCTCGCGCTGCCGATGTCGATCATCGGCACCTTCGGCGTGATGGCGCTGCTCGGCTACAGCCTCGACAATCTCTCGCTGCTGGCGATTACGCTCTCGGTCGGCTTCGTCGTCGACGACGCCATCGTGATGCTCGAGAACGTCGTGCGCCACATGGAGATGGGCAAAGGCGTGATGGAAGCGGCGCTCGACGGCTCGCGTGAAATCGCCTTCACGATCCTCTCGATGACCATCTCGCTGGCCGCGGTCTTCATCCCGGTGCTCTTCATGGGCGGTATCCTCGGGCGCCTGCTGCACGAATTCGCGGTGACCATCGGCGTCGCGATCCTGGTCTCGGGCTTCGTCTCGCTGACGCTCACCCCGATGCTCTGCAGCCGCTTCATCCGCGCCCCCTCGAGCGAGCGCCACGGGCGGTTCTACCAGGTGACCGAGCGCGGCTTCGACAAGCTGATCGCCGGCTACGCGCAAAGCTTAGGCTGGGTGATGCGCCATCGGCGGGCCACGATGGCCACGCTGGGGCTGCTGATCGCGGGCACCGCATGGGGCTTCCGCACCGTGCCGCGCGGCTTTCTGCCGCTCGCCGACAACAGCCAGATACTGATGTTCACGCAGGCCGCGCAGGGTATTTCGTACGACTCGATGCTCGCGCATCAACTCGTGCTCAACCATCTGGTCGCCGCCGATCCGGTAGTGCAGACGTTCTTTTCGAGCGTCGGCGCGTCGGGGCCCAGCGGCACGCTCAACTCGAGCATCCTGTTCGTCCACCTGGTCGATCGATCGAAGCGGAGCGAGAGCGTCGATCAGATTATCAATCGATGGCGCGTCAAGCTCGGATCGATTCCCGGCATGATGGTCTTTATCCAGAATCCGCCGCCGATCCAGATC
>DATLRA010000141.1:0-4469 GCA_035534935.1 Binataceae bacterium (SeqCode) | reverse complement strand
AGCCTAGCTCGGCGCAGCCGGAATGCGGTGCGTGTCGCCACGCGTGGCCGCATCCTGAGCTGGAACATATCGAATGTCGCCGGTTTCCGCAGCCGGTGCACAAGCACACGCTCGATTACTGCGGTGAATTTATCACGAGGAAGGAGCAACGCCATGACGGAAATTGAGCTGGAAAATGCGCACCTCCGCCGGCGACTGGCCGATCTGGAGGCGCGCGTCGCCGCGCTGCGCACGCCGCTGGAATCGGACGCGCTCGCCGAGCTTGCGCAACTGCAAAGCCGCGCGGATGCGGTAGCCGCGAAGTTCGGTGAGGTAGCGCCCTCTCCGATGCGGGGCGAGCGGCCTGACGCATTCCGAGTGCGCGTGCTGCGCGGGTTGCAGCGCCACTCGCCCACGTTCGCGGACTTCGACCTGGCCCGCGCCGATGCGGCGCTGCTCAACGTCGCGGAGCGCGAGATCTACCAGGCCGCCGAGCGCGTCGCGTCCAGCGGCACCGATGCAGCCGCGCCATTGGTCAAGGTCGAGGAGACTGACGGCGCAGGCCGGCGCATCACCCACTATTTCGGCGACCCCCTCGCGTGGATGTCGCCTTTCATGAGCGGCGGCCAGGTCTGTCGCGTCATCCGCCCAGGCCTCAAACCGTGAGCGCCGATCGCGAACGCGCTGAGCTGTTCGCCAAACTTCCATTGGAAACCCTGCGCCGCGTCCGGAACGAGGCCTCCGCAGCGGGCAACCTGCAGATGGCCGACGAGGCGCGGCGCGCCCTGAACTTGCGCGCTCAGTCCCAAAATGAAGAGATTGAAAATGGTGGCCAACTGTTCGCGCACCACCACCCGCCGAGCCCAGAGAACGGCTGGCGCGCCTCGACGACTTTCACGGGAGATCCTGCAGTCTGGATGGCCCCATTCATTTCGGGCGGACAATTCGGCACGATCAACCGCGAGGCAGGCGTTGTCGCGCGTCAGGCGGTCGATCTCAGGGCGGGCGAGCGGGTGCAGATCATCGGCCCCGACGGCCGACCACGGACGGCGTGAGTTAGCGCTGAGCGGGACGCGGATCAGTCGGCCAGTACCGCGCCACAACAAACCCCGACAGCCGGCAGGCGGTTTCCCCTTTTTACCTCTAGGGGCGCGCTCCTGCCGCCGTGGCCGGCATTCCTCGCGTGAGCAGAGCGATGAGGGGCGCTAAGCCTGCGCAGCGTGAGTATTGCGCAGTCGAGGAGCGCGTGCGCGCGGCCTTCGCGATCGCATCGTTCGACCGCGAGGTCGGCGGGCTCTCCTACTCGTCATCGCCGTTCGGGCGCATCGGACCCTCCTGGACGCAGGGCCCCATGCTCTACCGGAGCTTGGCCAGCCGCAAGCGCTGCGCGACGTCGGGCGATGCCGGCGCGGCCGACAAGGGCACGCAGGGCGCGGGCGAAACGAAAGGCGCGCCAGGCGAAACGAAGGACGCGGACGCCGGCCCGCGCGGGGCGCCGGCGTCTCGCCGGCCGGACGACCTGACCCACGCGCCCGGGCCAAGCTCGAGCCGGCCAAGTGGCCGAGCCTGTGTCAAAATGCGCCCGCGAGGCCAGCGGGGCGGAGGCGGAGACTGATATGGAACGAAGTAGATTTGTGCTTGCTGTGATGGCTGCTGGGGACCAGGCGAGCTATTCGCCGGTGCAACTTCAAAAGCTCTTTTTCCTGATGGATCGCGAAGCGCGGACCCAGACCGGAGGTCCGTACTTCGATTTCAAGCCCTACGATTACGGTCCGTTCGACGCGGACGTGTACAACGAAGTCGAACAGCTTGCGAAGGTGGGGTATGCCGTCGTTGATAGCGGGGGGTTCTACCGCGTGTATTCCCTCACGGCCGCAGGAATCGAGGAAGGCAAAGCCGCTCTAGGCGAGATCGCTCAGCCGGGTCGCGAGTACGCCGCACGCGCAGCAAACTGGGTCCGCTCCGTTTCGTTCAACCAGCTCGTGTCCGAGATTTACAAGCGCTATCCCGACATGAAGGAGAACAGCGTCTTCAGGGAGCCGTAACCCGTGACGCTTATTGTCGGCATCCTGTGCTCCGATGGCGTCGTAATGGCGTCCGACAGCGCTGCCACTCTCGGGACCGGAGTGACGCCAACGATCGGGCAGCAGCGGGTCAAGAAGATCATCAACCTCTCCAACGCGATCCTGTACGGATCGACCGGCGCCGTCGGCATGTCCCAACTGATTTGGGACACGATTTCGAAGGCGTGGAACAGGCCCAACAGCCCGCTAAGGATCGCGCAAGACGATGGAACCTTAATGAGGCACCTGGGCGAGCAAATCGCGAGCACCGTCAATATCTATTTGCAGACTGGCGCGCTTACGAGGCAGCTTGGCTTCGACGGGTCGGCGTCATTGTGTAAGTCGCTGGTGGCGATCCCGGTTCAGAAGATCCCAACTCTGTTCACGTTTGATTTTGGTGGCCAGCCTGAAAAGGCGACACCCGAGCTTCCGTTTGTCGCGATCGGTTCCGGGCAGCCGATAGCGGATCCATTTTTGGCGTTCCTCCAGCGGTTGCTTTGGCGCAATCGCGTCCCGACGCTCGCCGAGGGTAGATTGGCGGCAGTCTGGACGATCACACACGTCACGCAGACCAATCCTGGCGGTGTTGGCGGCGACGTCCAGCTGTGGATGCTCCGAAAAGCTCCGGACGGTCAGCAGCCCGTGCCGGTTGAACTTCGTAAACCGGAGATCGAGGAGCACTTGGTTCAAATACAAGCGGCGGAGTCCGCGATGGTTCGGGAATGCTCGGCGGCCCAGCACGCAAATCCGGTAGCAGGGGGTGCTCAAAGTGGCACGGCCCCCCCGGCAGGTCCCGGCGCGGAACCTACCGCAGCGTAACTCGTCCTGCGCCCGATCTGCCAGGCGCGCTCGATCGCCGCCTGCTCTGGGCTCACGTAGCAACCGCACATGGGCGCTTACGGCTGAAACCCGCCCGAGCGCGCGAGCAGCCGAAGGTAGCCGGCGAGCAGCGTCTCGCGCTTGTAGTGGTCCATTAGGGCGACCAGAACGGGTAAATGGTTGAAAGCAATTTCCGACACATGGTTCTCGCGCTCTCGCCGGCGTAAATGGCCGGCTTTATATCGACAGCGCAATCGACGAGACCGGCCGCGCCGCGATCCGACAGGTCTTCGTCCGCGGCCAGATACGCGTCGCAGATGTAAGCCGGAATTTGCCCGAGATCGCGGTTGCCGCTGGCATCATCATAGCTGCAACCGATCAGCTCATCGGAAGCGGCGTATTGAGCCATTAGTTGGGCCATTCCCGGCGATCGGCCGAAATATGGCAGCGTGGCCATCAGCTCTCCGCAATGCGCCTCGGCATAGGGGCTGGAGATGAAATTCTGGCCTGCGGCAGGCACTCCGGACCATCCGAAAGTCGCGGCTTCAAGCTTCTGATAACACCACAGCTGCGTGACCATCATTTTTCGCCACGTCGCCGTTATCGCGGCGGCCTCCTGTGGATGTTGGGCAGCCCATTGCTCTTGATCGCGTTCGCTCGGGCCCACGACCTCGATCGAGGCGGCATGCGCAGGGAACGCCCAGAGCATCACGGCCCACAGGACGGCGCCGAGGATGACGGTAGCAAGAATGCTGCACGCGGGGCGCAGATCATCATGGTAGTGTCTGTGCATGACGTATCTTCTCATTATCGCCGGACCGCGTCGTTGCGACCAGCGCGTGGATGTGGCCGTTGATCACCTAGATCATCGCGCCACGACAGACGGCGGCCATTGCGCCGCATGACATCCAGAACATTGCTCGCTGCATTGCTTGGGTGGGGGGCGGCGCGCACGCGTCTCGACAGTTCTACTTCTGCGGGCACGGCCACGCCGCCGTCAGCGCGAAGTTGACGAGCATCGCTTTGGGACGCTGTCTGATCTCGGGGTGCGATTCTAGAAACCGACCGACGACGTCGAGGATTTGATCCGCTATCACGTTCTTAGGTAAGCACCAATGCTGCTTAGCGCCTAAAGCTACTTGGAACGTGTCACCTTCCACGACGCCAGTGACATAGCCTATGTAGAAGCCGGATTTTATTGGGTCCCCGTCCGGTCTTTTCTTCCATTCCTGATACGTCTCATAGAGCCAGTTGCCCGTCCTGAGGTCCTGTGCGAAGGCGCTCGTGACACTGACGAGTAGCACCGCCGCCAGCACCGCGCCGAAGATCTTCTTCTGCATTTTCGCCGTCCTCCCGATGCGTACTCGCGGCATTGTCCGCCCCAAGGCGGGGCGCGACAATAAGCCCATGTTCGACCCGCAATCCGCGCACCACCACTTCACACCTATGCGAACTGCTTGCGCCGCGTGAAGCGCGCGGGGCATAGGTGCGGTAGGTGTAGCTGGGCAGTTGCATGATTTGCTACAGGATGGCAAGAGCGATTGAATATGGACACAAAAGTTAAATTCGCCCCGCCGCGCCCGAGCTTCCCGAACTTTGACCAAATCG
>DATLRA010000140.1:0-3504 GCA_035534935.1 Binataceae bacterium (SeqCode) | reverse complement strand
GGCGATCACACGCGCGGCGCTCGACGGAAAGTCCGCACTGTGCGTCGCGGCGCTCGAGTTGTTCGTATCGATCTACGGCGCCGAGGCGGGAAATCTTGCGCTGCGGCTGCTGGCGAGCGGGGGTATCTATATTGGCGGCGGCATCGCCGTAAAAATCGCCGCGCGGCTGGCCAGTCCCGCATTCATGGCGGCGTTCTCGGCCAAAGGCAGGATGAGCGAAATCGTGCGCCGGATTCCGGTCCGCGTGATCCTCAATGACAGCGCCGCACTGTTCGGCGCAGCGCGCGCCGCCGCCCTCGACGCCAAGCTGCTGAACGCCTGAAACCGCGCGCGCCGCCGGCTAGCCGACGGCGCTCAGATCCGCCCGGACCATCGCCCATGAGATGGCTCCTGAAGCCAGCATACGCGCCGAGCGCTGCCTCAGCGCGCTCAGGAATTAGGGCGCGTCGCAAATCGCCGGTGCCAGTGCGAAGATTGCTTTTATCGCGAAAATCTCCTCGCAATCCCGCATCGCGGCGGCCCGCGAAGTTCGGCGCGCCATAGAGCAGCTTGAGCCGCCACGATACGTGTTCGGAATTGGGTTGAGGCGCTTCGGGCGGCTTCTTCGCCACGACGCATTCGATTGCCATTATGAGCGGATCCGCGGTGCGCCAAGGCAGACACTCTGGCCGCCTCTCGAGCCGTGACCGGACGCTGAAAGGCTAACGGAACCCGTCCGCCGCGATGATATCAGCGGCACGGATGCGGACGGCGGCGCGCCGCACTATGCCGCGGCAAAGAGGCGTGGACGCGAATTTCGCCACGGCCGCGCGGCGGCGTAATTTTTCGATCCAGCGCGGATCAGCCCGCGCGGCTCCCAGGCCTCGATAAACGGAGCGAGCGCATCACGGGCTACAGCGCGGTCAATCCACCGTCGACCGAAATCGATGCGCCGGTCACGAACGACGCGGCGTCGCTCAAGAGCCACGCTACGGCCTCGCCGATTTCTTCCGCACGCGCCTTGCGCCCAACCGGCTCGACCTGGTCAAGCCGCCCGGCGAGCTTGGGTTGCTCGGCGATCATCCCGGCCACCAGCGGCGTATCGACCACGCCGGGGCATACGTCGTTGATCCGGATCGCGGCGCGGGCGTATTCGATTGCGGCGCATTTGGTCAGGCCGACGACGCCGTGTTTGGCGGCGGTGTACGCGGGCATCGAGTGTGACGCGACCAGGCCCGCGGCCGAGGCGGTGTTGACGATTGCGCCGGCCGATTTCTGCGCCAGGAACTGGCGGATTTCGGCGCGCATGCACAGCCATACGCCTTTAAGATTCACCGCCATGACGCGGTCCCATTCGTCCTCGCTATAGTCGGCGGTCTTGCGTTGCGTGCCGGCGATCCCGGCGTTGTTAAATGCGCAATCGAGCCGGCCAAATTTTCTCACCGCGGCCGCGACCATCGCGTCCGCATCGGCCGCGCGCGCTACATCGCAGCGAACGAACTCGGCCTCGGCGCCCGCGCCGCGGAGCATCTGGACCGTTTCCGCGCCGTCGCGTTCCGATACGTCGCCGATAATGATCCGGGCGCCGTTGCGCGCGAGAATCAACGCGGTCGCGCGTCCGATTCCGGAACCGCCCCCGGTTATCACCGTGCTCTTGTCAGCCATTGAAGGCATCGCAGTCGCCTCCCGCGTCAGCTACGCCACGGCTCGACCAGAATCTTCGCGTGCCTTTCCGGCGAACCCAGATCCTCGAACGCCTGCGCCACGCCTTCGACTCCGACCTTGCCCGTGATCAGCGGATCGGCGTTGGTCCTTCCCTGGGCGAGATTGAACAGCGTCTCGCCGAATTCCTCGGGCGTGTAACCGAGCACGAACTGAACGTTCAATTCCTTGCTGATGCCGAGCATCGGCTCGATCGAGTCGCGCTCCATGCATACCCCGACCACGACGATCCGCGCACCCGACTGCGCACCCATCATGATCGAGTCGATCACGCCCGGCACGCCGACGCATTCGAAGATGACCGACGGCCGCAATGCCGGACCCGGCCTCCATGGCGCCGGCGCCGGCGCGCGCGACGGATCGCTATACGTGGCAACCTGCTTCCAGCTCTCGAAGGCCGATTTTTCCTTCGGATCGGCCACCACGTCGGCGCCAATCTTCAGAGCAAGCTCGCGGCGGCGCAGCGAAAAATCCGCAGCGACAATCGGATGCTGCCCCGTGAGCTTCAGCGCCGCGATCACCGCCAGCCCGACCGGACCGCATCCTATCACCAGCGGCGCGTCGTCGGGGCTGAGCCGGGCTTTCCGCACCGCGTGATAACCAACAGCCATCGGTTCGGTCAGGGCGGCGCGCTCGGTCGAAAGCCCGTTGGGAACCTCGAGCAGCAGCGCTTCCGTCAGGCGCATGAATTCGGCGTACCCTCCCGGATTATCGTTGGAGTAGCCGACCGTGGACACTCCCGTCGGACGAATCAGCACCGGCAACGAACAGGCGCGGGTGCCCGCCTTGAGCCGCTTTTGCGTACCGGGACCAAAGTCGGCGACTTCGACGCAAAACTCATGGCCCATCACCACATCGCGTTTCAAATCCATCACGAACGCGGCACCTGCGCGCTTCGAGCTCTCGACGAGTTTCTCGGCGTGCTTGAGCGCATGCAGATCCGATCCGCAGATTCCGCAGGCCAGCGTCTTGACGATCACCTCGCCCGGCCCCGGTTCGGGAACCGGAATCTCGGCAACGACCAGCTTCTTGTCACGCATTACGGCGGCACGCATCACGGTTTGCTCCTTGCGGGCGATTCGCGCGTCTGCAAAACGGACGCGCCAGTCCTATACTTTACCAATTCCGTACCGGCATCCGTCCAGTCCCCCCGCAATGCGGTGCGCGCATCGGTCGAGATGCTGGCCGCCGCCGTGATATGGATTGGCGGAACACGCTCGCGGCAGCGGGAGCATTCAACGATGGGCCGAAAGATTCTCTTCATCACCACCGATCAGCAACGCTACGATTCGCTGGGATGCAACGGCGGCCGGATCGCGCGCACTCCCGCCGCCGATGCGCTGGCGGCTGCCGGAATCAACTATCGGCGCGCACACAATCAGAACACGGTCTGCATGCCCGCGCGCTCGACGATGATCACCGGCCAGTACGTGCGCACCCACGGCGTTCGGTCCAACGGCGTGCCCCTGCCGGCCGACGCTCCGAGCGTCGCGCGATGGCTCCATGAGCGGGCGGGCTACCGCACCGCGCTGATCGGCAAAGCGCACTTCGAGCCGATGTTCGATCCGGGCCGAAGATGGTTCGAGAACAACATGGCCGACGAAGGCAGCTTTGGACCGTATCGCGGCTTCGAGCACATGGAATTGGCGATGCACGGGCCGATGGGGCGATGGCATTACACCAAGTGGCTGCGCGACAACTTTCCCGGCGAGATCGGCGGCTTCGTCACGATGCTGAGTGCGCGCGGCGGCGGCGACACCGGCGCGCCCGAAGTGGCATACAACCCGGTGCCACGCGGGCATT
>DATLRA010000139.1:0-8225 GCA_035534935.1 Binataceae bacterium (SeqCode) | reverse complement strand
GGCGGCGGCGTGCGCACTGGCGGCGAAGCAAAGCGCGGCGTCGGCGACGCGCAGACCCGCCTGGGCGAGCGCCGCGGCGGTCGCCTCGAGTGCGGCGGTGTGCGGATTGGCGGCGGTCGAATAGCCGGTGCCGGCGCGGATCATCGCTTGCCTCGGCCGGCGCGCGGCGGCCGCCGCCCGATAATTTCGAGCAGCGCGACCATCCGCCGGATACCCGCGCCGAGTTCCTTGACCGGGATACGCTCGTTGATGCCGTGTACCCCGCGCAGCGCGGCGGCCGGCACCTCGATCGGGACGAAGCCGTAGCAGTCGACGCCTTTTTGGCGGAAATAGTGGCTATCGGTAAATCCCGCGATCAGCGACGGGACCAGCGCGCAATGCTCGCTGTCGGCGAGCTGGCCGAGCGCGGTCATCATCGCGGACTTGCGCGGCGAGGATTCGGCCGGGAAGTTGAGCGTCACGTCGACCTTGAGGTTGGGGTCGTTGATCATCTTGCGCAGGCCCGCGACAATCGTCTGCGGGTCGTCGCCGGGCAGCAGCCGTCCGTCGATTTCGGCGGTGGCGGTGGCCGGTATGATGTTGGTCTTGGGGCTACCGGTCAGCACGGTCGGCGTAAAGGTATCGCGCACCAGCGCATTCTGGCGCGGCACGGCGACGAATTTTTTGACGAAGTCCGGGTCGCGCAGCGCAACCGCCAGATTGGCGAATTGCGGCGGTCCGCCGTCGAGTTCACCGATCGCGCGGAAGTAGTCGCGCACCGGCGCGACGACGCGCATCGGCGGCTGGTAGGCGGCGATCAGGCCGAGCGCGCGGATCAGCCGCGTGACGGCGGTCGCGGCGGGCGGCACGGCGGCGTGGCCGGCGTCGCCGGTGGCCGTCAGGCGCAGCCACAGCGGGGTCTTTTCACTGAGCGACACATCGAAGTAGCGCCGCCCGTTGGGCCGCGTGTCGATGCGGCCGCCTTCGTTGAGCAGGGCGCCGGCGTCGGCGAAGACGTCTGCATGATGATCGACCATCCAGCCCGCGCCGACGTTGCCGCCCTCCTCCTCGTCGCCGGTGGCGATAAAGATGACGTCGCGATCGAGCAGGATGCCGGCGCGCTTGATCGCGAGCATCGCCATCAGTTCGATGACGCCCGGACCCTTGTCGTCGAGCGCGCCGCGCCCCCAGATAGCGCCGTCCTTGATTTGCGCGGCAAAGGGCGGCACCTGCCATTCCTTTGGATTGGCCGGCACCACGTCAATATGGCTCAGCAGGACAATCGCCTTCTGATGGCGGCCGATACCGTGCAGGCGCGCCGCGACGACGCCGCGGCCGGGCGCGGGCTCCCAGACCGTCGCCGGGATACCGTCGGCGAGGAACTTCTGCTTGAGCATCCGGGCGGCCTCGAGCTCGTCGCCGGGCGGATTGGTGGTGTCGATGCGGATGTAGGTCTGGAGCAGTGCGGTGGCTTCCTGGGTGAGATGGCCGTAGTCGATCGCCTTGGGACTCGGCGCCGGATCGACCAATTTCCGCTCATCGGCGCGCGCCGCCGTGCGAACCGCGATGGTGAACGTTGCGGCA
The DNA here is from genome assembly GCA_035534935.1 of Binataceae bacterium (SeqCode). Taxonomy (GTDB): domain Bacteria; phylum Desulfobacterota; class Binatia; order Binatales; family Binataceae; genus JADMIL01. The sequence continues at coordinate 6,662 of DATLRA010000139.1, read as the reverse complement.
AGCGCGAGCGCGAGGCCGGCGGCGGCCACGCGCCGGCGGGTCTTCTGCGGCGCGCCGCGACGCATCTTCAGCGCTCCCCGTAGTTGAAAATATCGATCACCGATTGCATGAAGATCGCCGCCGGCGCGCCGTCGATCACGCGATGGTCGAAGGTGAGGCTCAGCGTGATCATCGAGCGCCGCGCGATCTCGCCGCGATAGACGGCGGGCTTCTCGACGATGCGGCCGACGCCCAGGATGCCGGTCTCGCCGGTGTTAAGAATCGGGGTGAAGGCGTCGACGCCGAAGGTGCCGAGGTTGGTAATCGTGAAGGTGCCGCCGCTCACGTCGTCGAGCTTGAGCTGGCCAGTGCGCGCGCGCTCGCCGAGATCCCTGGTCGCGGCGGCGATTTCGCGCAGCGTGCGCCGATCGGCGTGCGCGATTACCGGCACGATCAGCCCCTCGTCGAGCGCAACCGCCATCCCGACGTTGACCTCGGGCAGCATCAGGATAACTTCTTCGGCGAGCCGCGAGTTCATCCGCGGATGCCGCACCAGCGCGCGCGCGACGGCATGGATCAGCAGGTCGGTGTAGGTGAAATCGAATTCGCGGACGAGGCGCGCGCGCAATTCGGTGGCGGCGGTCACGTCGGCTTCGGTGGTGATGGTGAGTTGCGCGGTGTCGCGCAGACTCTGATGCATCCGGGTGGCGATGGTGCGGCGCATCCCGCGCATCGCGAGCGTCCGCATCTGCGGCTTCGGCGATGTATCGGGCGGGGCGGCGGCGACGGCAATCGCCACCGATGGCGCGCCAGTTGCGGATGCGGCGGAGGCGTGCGCGGCGTGCTCGATATCCTCGCGCGTGATGCGGCCGCCGGGGCCGGTTCCCGTCACGCGATCGAGATCAACCTTAAGTTCGGCGGCGAGCTTGCGCGCGACTGGACTGATCGCGCGCCGGCCGGCCGCCGCGGGCGTTGAGGCCCCCGCGGATGGATCGTTGCCCGCCGCATCGTGGGCGGACGCATTATGATTGTCTGTCGCGGCGGCATGCGGCGACGCCGCGGCAATCGCCGGCGCGGTGGCGGCGAGTGCGGCGGCGTCCTCGCCGGCCTCGGCGATCAACGCGACCGCGCGTCCGCATTCGACGATCGCGCCCTCGCCGTGCAGCCACGCGGCGAGCGTGCCGGCGGCCGGCGCCTCGACCACGTAGAGCACTTTTTCGGTTTCGACTTCGTAGAGCGGTTCGCCCAGCGCGACGGTCTCGCCAGCCGCCTTGAAAAAGCGCTGGAGCGTGCCCTCATGCATCGTGAGCCCGAACTTGGGCATGGTAACTTCGACGGCCATTTACAGATTCATTCCGGCGCGGCGCGGAGTGTGATGCTCGATCGACAGATTGACGGGTTTCCTGATCGCGGGATTTTTCGCTGCGTTCAGAATGACAATGCGGCGCGACCAGCGATAGTTCATCGATCGGCTGACACGCAACGCGCGCTCAGCGGCCGACCAGTTCGCGGATCGCCGCTTCCAGCCGCGCCTCGCTCGCCAGGGCGGCCTTTTCGAGCGGCGGGCTGAAGGGAATCGGCACGTCGAGCGAGGTCACGCGGCGCACCGGACCGTCGAGAAAATCGAAGCCCTTTTCGCCGATCAGCGCGGCGATATCGGTGGCGGCGCCGCCGCGCAGATGGCCCTCGTCGTAGACCACGGCGCGATTGGTTTTCTCGACCGACGACAGGATCATCTCCTCGTCGAGCGGAATCAGCGTGCGCGGATCGATCACTTCGACGCTGATGTTCTCCTTGGCCAGGCGGTCGGCGACGCGAATCGCCTGCGGCACCATCGCGCCGATCGCGACCACCGTCACGTTCTCGCCCACGCGCTTAATCGCGCCCTTGCCGAGCGGCACCAGGTAGTCGCCCGCGGGAATTTCCTCGCGCCGGCCGCCGAGCGCGCCATGCTCGAAGACGATGACCGGGTTGTCGTCGCGAATCGCGCTCTTGAGCAGCCCCTTCATGTCGGAGGCGCACGACGGCACGACCAGCTTGAGTCCGGCGACGCTCAAAAACTGCGCGTAGACGGTCTCGGAATGCTGCGCCGCCGCCCCGCCCATCGCGCCGTAGACCGCGCGAAAGGTGATCGGCAGTTTGGCCTGGCCGCCGGACATGTAGCGGAGCTTGGCCGCCTGGTTGCAGACCTGGTCGAAGGCGCAATAGAAGAAGCTCGCGAATTCGACTTCGCAAATCGGCCGCGTCCCGGCCATCGCGGCACCCACCGCCGCGCCGACGAAGCCGGCCTCGGCGATCGGCGTGTTGCGCACGCGGGTGGGACCGAATTTGTCGATCAGCCCCTTGGTCGCGCCGAACGCGCTCAGCACCACGTCCTCGCCCATCACGAAGGTCAGCGGATCGCGCGCCATCTCTTCGCTGAGCGCCTGATTGATCGCCTGGATATAGGTGGTAATCGCCATCGCTTCAACTCCTTGGCCCGGTCGGGAAACTCGCGCCGCTGTGGGTCATCAGGCAACCAGGTCTATTCGGCAAAGACGTCGTCCGTCACTTCGGCGGCGTCGGGCAGCGGGCTTTCGCGCGCGAACTTGATTGCCGCCTCGAGCTCAACCTCGGTCTCGCTTTTGATTTTGGCCAGTTCGGCGGCGCTGATTTTGCCCGACTCGGCCGCGAACTTGTCGAAGCGAATCAGCGGGCAGCGCAGCTTCCATTCGCTGACCTCCTGCTCGGTGCGATACGACGCCGAGCCGAGGAAGGCCTGCTCGCCGACCACGTGGCCCTCCCAGCGATAGGTTTTGCATTCGAGCAGGGTGGGACCGTGGCCGGCACGGGCGCGCGCGATCGCCTCGCTGGCGTAGCGATAGACCTCGAGCACGTCGTTGCCGTCGACGATATGGCCGGGGATATCGTAGGCCTGCGCACGCACGGCGATATCCTTGACCGAAGTGACCGTGCTCATCGGAGTGAACTCGCCGAAGCCGTTGTTCTCGCAGACGAAGACCACCGGCAATTTCCAGACGGCGGCCAGATTGAGCGATTCGTGGAAGGTGCCTTCATTGGAGGCGCCGTCGCCGAAAAAGCACGCGGTCACGTCGTCCTTGCCGGCGACCACGGCGGCCAGCGCCGAGCCGGTGGCGATTGGCAGACCGGCGCCGACGATGCCGTTGGCGCCGAGGATGCCGAGCGCGAAATCGACGATATGCATCGAGCCGCCCTTGCCCTTGCAGTAGCCCGTGCGCTTGCCGAAGATCTCGGCCATCATGCGATCGAGCCGGCCGCCCTTGGCGATCAGATGGCCGTGGCCGCGATGGGTCGAGGTGATGCGATCGGTTTTGCGCAGCGCGGCGCAGACGCCGGTGGCGCTGGCCTCCTCGCCAATCGAGACGTGGACGAAGCCGGGAATCTCGTTGGCGGTCGCGAGGTCGCGGATTTTGGCCTCGAACAGGCGAATCCGGGTCATCGAGCGGTACATATCGAGCAGGAGATCTTTGCCGAGATCCATCGCAGGTCACCTCGTGCGCAAGGTCGCTCAGGAGTTGCGGGTAATTTGCGCCGATTGGCGGGCGATCGTCAAACAGTTGCGCATCGCAAGCACCGCGCGGGTTTGCGTGGAGACCAGCGGCGCGCTCAGAATGCCGCGATGCGAGCGGCGGCGAAACCATCGACGAAGACGGCGCCGGCGCGCGGCAGCCGGAGCGGCCATAGCGCGGGCGACGCACCTGCGATGGTGACCGGCGCGACGGTCGGCGGAATCCTGCGCGTCCTGCGGCGCGAGGCGAAATCCTGGAACGCGCCCGTCCTCACCCTGATGGCGGCCGAGAAGCACGACCCGTTTCTCACGCTTATTGGATGTATCCTGAGCCTGCGGACCAAGGACGAGACCACCGCGGTCGCCGCGCCGCGCCTGTTCGCCCGCGCGCGCACGCCGACGGAAATGCTCGCGCTTGAGGCACGCGAAATCGAGGAGCTGATCTTCCCGGTCGGCTTCTACCGGACCAAGGCGCGCGTGATCCACGGGATCTGCCGCGACCTGATCGATAAATTCGAGGGACGGGTGCCGGACGAGATCGCGACGCTGACCACGCTCAAGGGCGTCGGACGCAAAACCGCCAACCTGGTCGTGACCGAATCGTTTCGCAAGCCGGGTATTTGCGTGGATACGCATGTGCATCGGATTTCCAACCGTTGGGGCCTGGTCGCCGCCAAAACCCCCGACCAGACCGAGATTGCGTTGCGCGCCGCGCTGCCGCGCCGCTACTGGATCGAGTACAACAGCCTGGTGGTCGCCTTCGGCCAGACCATCTGCCATCCGGTGTCGCCGTGGTGCTCACGCTGTCCGATCGCGCGGCATTGCCCGCGCCGCGGCGTGATCCATTCGCGCTAGGCGGCGCGTAGCCCGGGTGCTCGCGTGGACGCGGCGGCCCGGTAAAATCAACCGTGAAACAAATCGCATGAGGTAAGTATCGATGGCTATGGAAGCGGGATTTATCGGGCTGGGTTCGATGGGTCTGCCGATGGCGACCAACCTGATCGCGGCGGGCGCCAAGCTCATCGTTTACAATCGCACCGCGGCCAAGGCCGTACCGCTCGCCGCGCAGGGCGCCGCGCTGGCGAGAGCGCCGGGTGACGCGGCGTCGGCGGGCGGCGTGGCGATCACGATGCTGGCCGATGACGCGGCGGTCGAGAGCGTGGTGACCGGCGCCGACGGCCTCGCGGCGCGCCTCGGCGCGGGCGGCGTGCATCTCTCGATGAGCACGATTGCGCCGGCGACCGCCGCGCGGATGTCGCGCTATCACGCCGAGCGCGGGAGTATCTATGTCGCGGCGCCGGTCTTCGGCCGGCCCGACAATGCGGCCGCGCGGCAACTGGTGGTCTGCACCTCGGGTCCGGCGGCGGCCAAGGAGCGCGTGCGCCCGCTACTCGAGGCGATGGGGCGCGCGATCTTCGACTACGGCGAAAAGCCGGGCGCGGCCAACGTCGCCAAGCTGACCGGCAATTTCCTGATCGCGGCGGCGCTCGAGGCGATGGCCGAAGCCTTCACGATGGCCGAGCGCAACGGCATCGATCGGGTCAAGGTCGCCGAGATGCTGGGCAAGACGCTGTTTGCCTGTCCGGTCTATCAGCGCTACGGCGAGATGGTCGCCGCCAAGCGCCATCTGCCGGCCGGCTTCACCCTGCCGCTCGGGCTCAAGGATGTCGAACTGGTGCTCAAGACGGCGGGCGACGCGCGGGTGCCGATGCCGTTTGCGGCGGTGGTGCGCGACCGGATCATCGCCGGGCTGGCGCACGGGCGCGAGGCGATGGACTGGTCGGCGCTGGCGCTCGGGGTGCTCGACGACGCTGGCATCAATTAGGCGCGGCGCCGTGACGCTGCGCCGCCGCCTCGCCTGCGCTGCATGCTGCGCGTTGCTGTCCGTAACGCTGCTGGTCGCGGCGCCCTGCCCGCGCGCCGCCGCGAGCGATTTCTATGAGCTCCAGATCTACACGGTCGAGACCGCTCCGCTCGGCCATTTCATGCTCGAACTGCATTCCAACTCGGTGACCGACGCGTACAATCACCACACCGAACTCCCGCTCTACCAACTGCACAACACCCTGGAACTCACTTACGGCCTGCTGTCCTGGCTCGAAGTCGGGCAATACCTCTGCACGGCGCGGCTCAACGCCGGCACTTACGCATACGCGGGCGGACGCACCAAGGTCCATTTCAGCTTGCCGCAGACCGAGCCATGGCCAATCCAGTTCGGGGTCAATATCGAGCTGCAATATATGCGGCGTGAAGCCGTCACCGACCCGTTCAATATCGAAGTGATGCCGATTATCCAGAGCGAGCTGAAGGGCTTTCTGCTGGTCGCCAACCTGAGCTTTGAAAAACAATTCAGCGGCCCCGGTACGCATGCGGGGGTCGGCTTCGGGCCTGCGGGCGAGATTACCTATCGCCTGCACGATCGCTTAGCTTGGCTCGAACCGGCGCTTGAATACTACGGCGACCTGGGCCCGCTCAAAGAGCCGTCCGGATTGAACCAGCAACAGCATTTCATCGTACCCTCGGTGAATCTCTATTTGACGCCGCCGCTGGAGTTCAATCTGGGGGTCGGGGTCGGCCTGACGCGCGCCTATAGCGGCGATTTCATCAAGACCACGGTCGGCTGGGTTTTTTAGCGATCTCCGCGGCACGCGGCGTTCGTCGCCAGGAAATCAAATAAACACTTTGTCGGTCAGAGTATACTTTCTGGCACATCGGGTTGAACCCTCGATGCGTGTAGCACCAGGATCGCTTCGGGTGACGAGAGGTTCCAATGGTCTCGACCCGAACAAAGGGAGGAATGATTTTCATGATCAAGCGATCGACCAATGTTTTCAGCCGCCGGATTTTGCTCGGTGTGATGTTCCTGCTGACCGCCGCGATCGCCTTTCCGCAGGTCTGCGCCGCCAAGGGCCGCGTTAACGTCGCGCTGTGGGTAGCCAACAACGCGAGCACGACCATTTACGAATTCATCGCGGCGGACCTGCCTACTCCGGCCAGCGTCTCGGCGGTGACGCTGGTTCCCAACGTGATCCTGTCCGACGATGGGGCCGGCTCGATTCAAGGGCCGTGGGCGCTCATCTTCGACACCGCGGGCAACCTGTGGTCGAGTAACGCCAATACGCCCTTCACCGTGGTCGAATTCGCCCCGTCGGTG
>DATLRA010000138.1:0-9889 GCA_035534935.1 Binataceae bacterium (SeqCode) | reverse complement strand
CCTACCAGAGCGCGATCGCGGCGAGCCTCGGCGCGGAAATCGACGGGCTCAAAGCGCAGCTCGCCCCGGCCCCGATCACCCAGACGAACCTGCCCCGAATTCTGCGCGAACGATTTATCGGCACCGGCGGCAGCTTTCTCGTGCAGGTCTATCCCAAGGGCCAAATCTGGGACGACGCGCCGCTCAAGCGTTTCGTCGACGCGGTGCGCACGGTCGATCGCGATACCACCGGGCCGCCCTTGCAGACCTACAACCTGGCCACCGTGATGCGCCAGGGCTACGAGCGCGCGGCGCTGCTCGCGCTGATCGCCGTGTTCATCTTCGTCTACGCCGACTTCCGCAGCCTGCGCGATACGCTGCTGGCGACCGTGCCGCTGCTGTTTGGCGGCGCGTGGCTGCTCGAGGCGATGCCGATTCTGGGCTGGGAATTCAACCTGGCCAATCTGTTCGCCGTCCCGATTATCATCGGGATGGGCGTGGATAACGGCGTCAACATGCTCTACCGATGGCGTGAGGAGCGCGACAAGTCGTCGCTGATCCTGACCAGGGCGGTCGGCAAGTCGGTGACGATCTGCTCGCTCACGACCATCGCCGCGTTCGCCGCGCTGATTCCCGCCACCCATCGCGGAATTTCGAGCCTCGGCTGGGTCTTGAGCGTGGGCGTGAGCCTGATCCTGGTGGCCACGCTGATCGTGCTGCCGGCGCTGTTCGAGTTGTTGGGCGGCCGCCTGGCACATACGCATGAGGCCGACAGCCCGGCGGCCGGCGCCGACGGCGCGATCGGCCCCGCGCTGATTCCCGAGGTGGTTAGCCCCGAGCCGCCGACGCGGGCTCCGGCCGCCCCGGCCGGCCGCCGCACCGGCACCCACGATCTGTAGGTTTTAGATACATTAAGATTAGCCATGGAGGCGCGCCGCTCCGGCGCGGCCTGTTCTGTCACTCTGAGCAAAGCGCACGGGTCCCGGATCCGGAATTCTTCGCTTCGTCAGACCGCGCTCAGAATGACGGAGGTAATGGGCGCGCTCGTCATTTCGAGCGGACCGAAGAACCGCGATCCGTGCGGGGCCTTTGTCCAATTAACTTCGGCGCGCGGCACAGCTTTAATCAGCCGCCGGTGATTGGTCGGTCGGGCTCGCCGGCGCAGTAGGCGCAGCGGCAGAGCGCGCGCAACTGGGCGGTGGTGTAGAGCGTCTCGTGCCCGTCGGCCCATCCCAGGAACAGGCCCGACTCGCCCAGCCGCGCGCATTGGATCAGGCGCTGCGGTGCGGCCGCCGCCGGACCGGTCGCCTCGCCGCCGCATTCGTTGCACGGACATCCGCGGCGCAGGCCGGCGAGCGGAAAGATACTGTCGTGGCCGTCGATCCATTGCACGCCGACGGCGTAGCGGCCGACCTCGTTGAGGCCTTTGATTTTGGGCGCGGCGGGGACTTTGCCGAGAGTTTGCGCAGGCGTCTTTGACATCGCGGGGCTCATTGTTGCAGTGTTGGATGCATGCTCGGCCGAAGATTATAGCATCGGCGCGCCCGCCGCGGCGACGCGTCCCGCGGCCGCCCGCGCGGCCCGACGCTAAGACCAAAGATTTGCGGCAAGACAAAATTTGTGGAGGATCGATTGCGATGGATGAGAATGCGAAGAAAAAAGGGCTCAGGATGATTCCCTACGGACTGCAGGTGCTCGGCGCCCGCCACGGCGACAAGCAGACCGTCGCGACGATCAACTGGACCACCCAGGCGAGCTTCGCGCCGCCGCTGGTGGTAATCGGCATCAAGACCGATTCGACCGCGCACGAACTGGTCAAGCAGTCGAAGAAGTTCACGCTCTCGATGCTCGGTGCGGGGCAGAAAGATCTCGCCCTGGCGTTCTTCAAGCACGTCGAACCCAAAGACGGCAAGTTTGGCAATCACGCCTTCACCAGCGGCAAGAACGGCTGCGCGATTATCACCGACGCGCCGGCGGCGGTGGAATGCGACGTGGTGCATTTTTACGAAAACGGCGACCACAGTGTCGTGGTCGGCGTGGTGACCGAAGCCTACCTCACCAAAGAGACCGATCCGCTGACGCTGAAGGAATGCGGCTTTAATTACGGCGGCTGAGCGACGGAGCAGATGACGCCGGCCGGCGCGCGAAGCGATTGCGGGCGCCCGCCGGCGCGGCGCGTCCGGTCGCGGCGCGGCGCCGACACCGCCCGCCGGCCTGGCGCACGAGTAAGGTTGATTGCGGCCTGGTCCGCGGAGAGCATCAAGTGGCGAACCGACGAGTGGTGGTATTACCCGGCGACGACGAAGCGCCGCAAACCGTTTACGCCGCGCTGGAAGTGATTCGCGCGCTCGGCGCGGCGATCGAATTCGTCGAGTTCCCGCCCGGCGAGCAATGGATCCGCGGCGAGACCGACAAGACGGCGCGCGCGGCGATCGACACGTCGGACTCGACGCTGTTCGGATCGACCTCGGGCAAAACCACCTCGATCAACTATCTGCGCTGGGGCAAGCAGACCTTCGCCAACGTGCGGCCGTGCCGCTATATGCCGGGCTTCAAGAGTCCGCTCGCGCAGCCCGCCGGGATCGACTACGTGATCGTGCGCGAGAATCTCGAGGACCTCTATCTCGGCCTCGAGGGGCCGCTCGAGGCGCTCGCGCCGCTGCATCTCCAGAGCCGCATCCTGCGCGCCGAACTCGACACCAGCGAGCGCGGCATCTTTGCGATCAAAGTGATCACCGAAAAAAAGAGCCGGCAAATAGCGCGCTTCGCCTGCGAACTGGCGCGCAAGCGCAAAGCCCAGGGCTATCCGGGCAAGGTCACCTGCACCTCGAAGTACAACATGCTGCGCCAGTCCGACGGCTTCTTCCGCCAGATCGTCGAGGAGACCGCCGCCGGCTATCCGGATATCACTTACGAGCAGTTCATCGTCGACGATTTCGCGCGGCGTATCGTGCAGAGCCCGCACAGCCTCGACGTGGTCGTGATGCCGAACCTTTACGGCGATATCCTGTCCGACGCCGCGGCGGGCACGATCGGCGGACTCGGCCTGGCGCCGTCGGGATGCTACGGCGACGGGTACGCCTATTTCGAATCGGTCCACGGCACCGCGCCCGATATTAAAGGGATGAGCGTGATCAATCCGACGGCGACCATGCTGTCGGCGGTGATGATGCTCGAGTATCTCGGATTCGTCGAGGAGTCGCGCCGCTTCGAGAAGGCGATCCGCACGGTCTATGGCGACGGACGGACGCTCACGGTCGACCAGGGCGGCACGGCCAGGACCGCCGAGTTTACCCGCGCCGTAATCGCTAACCTGTAAGGCGCGGCGCGCGCGGTCATCCAAGACGCGGCGTCAGGGCGTAATCAGCGAATTTATCACTTCGAGCAGGCGGCGGCGGTCGACCGGCTTCGAGACATAGACCGCGCAGCCGGCGGCCAGCGCGCGCTCGCGATCCTCAGTCGTCGCATGGGCGGTCAGGGCGACCACCGGAATCGCGTTCCAGCGCGCCTCGGCGCGAAACTGGCGGGTCAGCGTCAGGCCGTCCTCGGAGCCACGCAGCGACAGATCCATCAGGATGAGGCAAAGCGATGCGGCACGCTGTTCGACCTCGCGCCAGAACTCAAATTCGGAGGCGGCGGTCGCGACTTGGTAATGGCGTCCGAGCAGCGCGACCATGAAGGCCTGCGTGTCGGGATCATCCTCGACCACCAGCACCGTGCGGAGCACGGCCGCGGCCACTGGAGCATCACCTTTGACTGCGGCGCCGTCGGCCGGATTTTGCGAATCGGGCGGAGCGCTCACACCCGGCGTGGCTCCACTTTCCTTATCTCTCATCCCAGGACCTGCTCGACGGTCAGTTCAAGGCTATAGCCGATGCACACTGGAGTAACCAGCGTGGGCGTTTCGCCAGATGATTACTCGGTTTCAATAAAAACCTCGTCGCCGACGACCTTTACCGGGAAGGTGCGCACCGGGCGGGTCGCCGGCAGGGACAACACGCGACCGCTCTTTATATCGAACAGCGACGCATGGTACGGGCATTCGACGGTGCAATCCTCGACATCGACATCGCCGGCGGCCAGCGAAGATTGCGCATGGCTACAGGTATCCGCGGTGGCGTAAAAGCCGTCATCGAGGCGAAACAGGGCGATGGAACACGGCTCGAGATTGAGGCGGATCGCGCCGCCGGGCTTCAGTTCGTCTGTTGCGCAAGCTCTCACCAGGGCCATCGAGTGTCTCCTCCGTAACCGGCACGCCGCCGCCGGGGCCAATCTCATGCGATCGTTGAGGCCGGCGGCGACCGCCCCATCGCGCGTTCAGCGGCGCACCCACCAGAATATATCGCACAGCACGCCGCAAGCCGGAAGGTAGACCGGTAGTGGTCCCCCGGCCGGCTCCGTCGGCGGCGCGGTTTCATCCGCGAGTGCAAATTCTTCGGCCGTGCCGACGCATTCGGCGACCCCGAGGCCGCCGGCCGCAGCCGGCGCCGCGGGCAGGATAAATTTATCCTTTGACGAGTCCATCATGCCAGCCATTGCGAATCCTATTTGATCCTGAAGCCCGCTAATAGAAGCGCGGCTCACCTGCGGGACGGGTCTTCCAGCGGCGATGAATCCAGTTCCAATGGTCGGGATGGCGCCGGATCATCGCTTCGATCGCGGCGGTGTAGTGCTGCGTATTTTCGATCACATTCGCGGCGCGATCACCGCCGCGCACGGTTTCGATCACCGGCAGAATCGTTATCCGATGGCGCGTGGTGGCGCCCTCACGCACCATGAAGGCCGGCAGCACAGGCACGCGGCTGGCGACCGCCAGGCGCGCCAGCGCCTCGCTGGTGGAGGCCTTGAGGTTGAAAAAATCGACGAACACGCCGTGCCGGACGTCGAGATCGAGCGGCACCGCGACCATCCAGTCGTCGCGCAGCAGACGCATCAGGTCGCGCGCCGCGCCTTTGCGCGAGATCGTGAGATTGCCGTAATGCTGGCGGCGGGCGGCAACCGCGCGATCGATAATCGGATTGCGGTTGGGCCGCTGGACGATCGCGATGCGGTTGCCGTGCACCGAGTGGCCGACCGAGAGCAACTCGAAGTTGCCGAAATGGCCGGTCAGTACCAGGATCCCGCGCCCGGCCGACAGCCGAATCGCCTCTTCCCAGTGCTCCCGGCCTTCGTAGGAGACGTAGCGATCGATATTGGCCGGGGTGAATTCGAAAAAATGGACCCATTCGGCGGCGATCCGGCCGAAATTGCGATAGGTGTCGCGCAAGATCGCGAGGCGCTCGGCCGCGCCGCGCTCGGGAAAGGCGATCTCGAGGTTGCGCATCGCGATGCGCCGGTTGCCGCGATCGAGCGTCATCGCGAGCGCACCCGCCGCTGCTCCGACCCGTACCGCTCGTTCCAGCGGCAGCGCTCGCAGGATCGCCCACGGCGGCGCCACCGCCGTCCATTCGGCCCATCCGCGGAGCGCGCCAATCTGACGGGGCATAAGGACGGCAGGCTTTCAGAGCACGCCACGGCGCGCAAGCGAATGGAGGTTCACGAGGGCCGGCGGGTCAGGGCCGGCGGCAGTCGTCGCGACCACCGCCGGCCGATCAGTCGATATGCAGGTCAGTGCGTCCCCACCGGCGGCAGCGTCCCGTACGGCGCCGACGGTCCGGCGGGCGCGGTAAACGACGGCGCGCTGGCCGACGGCATCGGCATGTAACCGGTGGTCGGCCCGGTGATGGGCGGATTCTGGTACTGCTGGAGATCCTGCTGCGGCGTAACCGCGCGATTAAACGACGGCTGGTAGAGCTGTTCGAACTGGCCACTGGGCATGTTGTTGACTTCGTGCCGGCCCAGCGCGCGCACGAATTTCTGCCGCTCGTCGAGCGACAGGGATTGCAAATCCTCGCGCGTGCGCACGATATGGGGCGTGAGGAAGACCAGCAGGTTTTCCTTCTGCGCGTTACTGCTGTTATCGCTGAACAGATTGCCCAGCACCGGGATGCTCGACATGAACGGTACGCCCTCGCGCGAATTGTCGGCTTCGCTCGAGAGCAGGCCACCGATCACGGCAGTGCGATGGTTCTGCACCAGCACGGTGGTCGAGGCCGAACGGATGGTCGTGGTCGGTCCCAGCGAATTGTTCTGGGTCCCGTTGACGACGTTGGAGACCTCCTCGTACATGTCGAGCTTGACGTACTCGCCTTGTGAGACCTGCGGAATGATATCGAGCGTGATGCCGACGTTCTGGCGATCGACCGAATTGAAGATTTGGCCCGACAGCGCGGAATTGGCCGATGATGAACCGACGAACGGCAGGTTCTGGCCGACCACGATCATCGCCTCTTCATTGTCGGCGGTAAGCAGGGTCGGCGCCGAGAGCACGTTGCTGTGCGCGTCGGTCTCCAGCGCCGTCATCAGCGCGATATCGCACGGCGCCGTGACGGCGCCCGCGGTCGCCGCCGAAGTGACGGTACTCGCGACCGCGGCCGGAATGCTGCAATTGGCGCCCGAGGCCAGACCGAGGCCGAGGCCGGTCAAGCCCAGCGGATTGGCCAGCGCGTTTTGCAAATTGCCGAAATTGAGCTGGCCGATGCCGAGTATGCTGTTGCTGAGGCCGGTGGCGGACTGGAAGTTGACGCCGATCTCTTTGGTCCGCTGGACGCTCACCTCGACGATGATCGCCTGGACGAAAACCTGCACGCGCGGAATGTCAATCTGATCGATTACGCCGCGCAGCGTCTCGTAATCCTGCGGCAAGGCGCTGATGATGAGCGAATTGGTCGCCGGATCGGCGGTCACGCTGACCGCGTTCTCAAAGTCAGGCGACTTGCCGTTGGTGCTCGCGGTCGTCGATCCGACGGCGCCCGCCGAACCGCCGCCAAGGCCGCCGCCCATGCCGCCCATCCCGCCGCCGCCCATGCCACCGCCCATGCCGCCCATCCCGCCGCCCATGCCACCGCCATAGCCGCCACTCATGCCGCCGCCCATGCCGCCCATCCCGCCGCCCATGCCGCCCATCCCGCCGCCGTAGCCGCCACTCATGCCGCCGCCCATCCCGCCGCCGAAGCCTGAACCAAACGAGGATCCGCCCGCGCCACCGAGCGAGCTACCACGGCCGAGCGAATTGCGCCCGGTCTGCGGCGACAGGGTCTGCGGTCCGCCATTGCCACCGAGCAGGCCGTTGAGCACGTCGACCATCTCGGAGGCCGGCGCGTATTTGAGATGATAGACGTGCAAGCGGCCGTTCTCGGTGGGCGACTCGACGTCGAGCTTGGTCACCAGGTCTTTGATCTGGCGCATCTCGATCGGGCTCGCCAGCACGATCAGCGAATTGGTGCGCTCATCCGGGACCACGCTGAAGCTGGTCGTCCCGCCCTGCGCCGAGGGCGCTACGACACCCATGCCGGGCCGGACAAAACCGCCCGACGCGCCGTGCACGGTGGCTTCGCGCACGCCCATGATTTTTTCGATCTGCGCGGAAAGGTCGTCGGCGAAGGCGAGCCTGAGCGGAATCACGGCGACGTTCTGCTGCACGCTCTGGACGTCGAGGCTGCCGATAATCCGCAGCAGGCGCTGCACGTTGTAGGCGTCATCGGTGATGATCAGCGTGTTGTCCTGGGGAAACGCCGCAATCAGTCCGTCGTGCGAAACCATCGGCTGAATCACGCTCATGATCGAGGTGGCGTCGGCATTGCGCAGCTTGATCATCCGCGTGACGTACTGGTCGCCCTGAGTCTCGCCGGGCTGCTGCGACTCGGTCAATTCGGCCGACTGGCGCACGTCGCGCGCCGGCACGATCTTGATAATCGAGCCGGCCTGCACGGTGGTGAAGCCCTTGATCTGGAGCACCGACTGAAAAATCGAATAGGCCTGGCGCGGCGTGACCTTGGTCGGCGAAACGATCGTGACCTTGCCGCGCACGCTTTCGTCAAGGATAAAATTCTTGCCGGTGATTTCGCTGATAAATTTGACCAGCACGGGGATATCCACGTTCTGGAAGTTCATCGTGATCCGATCCTGATTGGTCGGCCGCGCGGCGTCGTCGGGTTCGTCGAGTACGGCCGGCGCGGCGCCGCCGCCGGCCACCGTATCGGAAGCGGCGGTCGCCTCGGCGCCACCGTCATCGGTCTCATCCGCTGCATGGACGCGGGCAGTAGTCAGGCACAGACAGAGCAAGGCGGCCAGCGCCAGCGTCCAAAAACGACTCATTGGTCCACCCCCGGATCCGGAGTTTGGTCCGGAGTGTATCGATCCTCAAAACGCACTTCAACCGACGCTCGGTTGCAAACCGCTGATCGGTCGGCAAAGATTGGCACCGGCTGCGGCGGCCTGCGGCGCATCGCCGCCAGCGCCTCATGAAGACGATCATCGTGTACATAACATTCAAGCCCAAGCCCGCGGCGCCCTTCGTATCAGGGCCGGCGGCGCGCGCCTGACCGAATCCACGTGCGCTTCGAATACCTGATTGCGATGCGCTACCTGCGGGCGCGGCGGCGCGAGCGTTTCGTCTCGCTGATCGCGCTCATCTCGCTCATCGGCGTGACGCTCGGGACCTTTGCGCTGACCGTCGTGCTTTCGGTGATGAGCGGCTTTCAGGAAGATCTGCGCGATCGGCTGCTCTCGTTCAATCCGCATATCACGGTCGAGCAGACCGGCGCCACGCAAAGCGATCTGGGCGCGCTGGCCGCGCGGATCAAGGCGCTCGACGGCGTCGCCGGCGTGGCACCGTTCATCTCGTCGCAGGTGATGGTGGTCTCGACCACTACCACCGGCGCGCCGGGCTTCGTTGGCGGCGGCACGCTGCGCGGCGTAATCGCACGCGACAATCCGGTGCTGCGCGAACTCGATCGATCGATCACCGCCGGCAGCCTGGCGGCGCTCGAACAGACCCATCCGGTAGTGCTCACCGAGCAGGGCAAAAAGCGCACGGTGGATTTGCCCGGCGCGATTATCGGCAAGTCGCTGGCCTTTGACCTGGGCGTGCGGATGGGCGATCCGATCGTCGTGATCTCGCCGGCCAGTCTCGGCGCGGGAGCCGGCGCGCCGCGCCTGCGGCGCTTCGTAGTGGGCGGCTTTTTCTATTCCGGGATGTACGAATTCGACTCGTCGCTGATCTTCGTCGCGCTCAAGGACGGCGCGGCGCTGCTCGCCGACGAGCCGCAGATGGAGCGCGGACTCGAAGTGCGCGTGGTCAATCTGTTCGACGCGCCGGCGATCGGGCGGCGCATCGCGGTGATCGCCGGACCGGGCTTCGAGATCAAGGACTGGACCGAAAACAACGCGGCGCTGTTTGCCGCGCTCAAGCTCGAAAAATTGACCTACTTCGTCGTCCTGCTGTTGATCGTGCTGGTCGCCGCCTTCAATATCGTGGCGACCCTCGTGATGGTGGTGATGGAGCGGCGCAAGGAGATCGCGATCGTTCGTGCGATGGGCGCGCGGGCCAGTTCGATCGCCTCGATCTTTCTCGGCGAGGGCGCCGCGCTGGGCGTGGGCGGCACGGCGCTGGGTGTGGGCAGCGGATGGGTGGCGTCGTACCTGATCGGCAAATACCATCTGATTCATCTGCCGCCGGACCTGTTCATGGTGAGCGCCGTGCCGGTGCGGCTGTATACGATTAACTTTGTGGCGGTCGCGGCGGCCTCGGTGATTCTGTGCCTGCTGGGCGCGATCTATCCGGCGCTGCAAGCGCGATCGCTCTCGCCGGTGGAAGTGATTCGCTATGAATAATTTGCGGGCCGGGCGCGCACGCGCCGACCGGGCGCCGCGCCGCACAGGCGAGGCGCGGCGTGGCTGAACCGACGCGCGGCGTGGCCGCGGCGCCGGCGGCGGCGCCCGGAATCCTGCTCAGCGCGCGTGCTATCGACAAGAAATTTTTCGACGCCGGCCGCGAGGTGGTGGTCTTGCGCGGACTCGACCTGGAGGT
>DATLRA010000137.1:0-5513 GCA_035534935.1 Binataceae bacterium (SeqCode) | reverse complement strand
AACCGGCTCTTCGGCAAACAGATCCGCTACCTCTCGCGCCGCGCCCTGGCCGCCCTCAAAGCCTACCATTGGCCCGGCAATATCCGCGAGTTCGCCCACGCCATGCAATCCGCCGCCATGCTCACCGACGGCGACCGCGTCTGCGTCGGCGATCTGCCCGAGAATCTGTCGCAAGGCGAAGCGCCGACGCTGACCGACGAAGCGGCGACGACGCCGGCCGAGGAATTCGCCTTCACGATGCAGCCGGCGCGCTTTTCGCTCGACGATGTGATCAACAAGGCCTCGAAGACCGCGCTGCTGCGCGCCCTGCGCGAGGCCGGCGGCAACTGTCATCGCGCGGCCCAACTGCTCGGCGTTTCGCGCTACACGGTCTATCGGATGATCGCGCGCTACGGCTTGGCGCCGAGCCGCGGCCGCCAGAATCCGGGGCTCGACGCGATAGCGAATGCGGCGACCGTCAAGGGCTGAGCCGTCCCGCGGCGCGCTGGGCGCGGGGATGGCCCGCGGCGCGGACCCTGCGCACCCGCCAACGGCGCGTGCGCAGGGTCCGCATCGCGCGCCGTTCCGTCACGCCCAAGCGTATCGCGGCCGAGTTTAACCGCCGCGGCTTGATTCCCCGTTCGCACCACGCCACTTAATTCGCTGCGCTTGACGGTTCGATTTTCTCTCCCGCTTCCTGGCCGAACGGCTGAACTTGATTGCGCGGGCGCACGCGACCCGATCCTCCTAATGGGGCATGGAACGATTGTTCCGGGCGCTCGGCGTGGATCGCAAGGAATCCGCGTGTCCCGAAATGCATCGTCGCGTAAGCGACAATCGCACGTAATTTGCGTCAAGCTGACGCGCAAATCGCCGGATTCACAGCTCCACCACCGGCATCGCTATTGCGTTGCTGATCCATGCCTGACCAGATTGGCCGCCGCGCCGTCGGGTTCTGGAGTTGGATTAGTATGCGATCGACAGCAGCCATGCACGACCGTTCGATCACGTGCCCGCCGAAGCCGGCCGCACCCACCGGCGGCATCAACCTCGACGATAATCTCCGGCTCGAGCGCGCGGTGGCGCTCAAACTGGTCCGTTCGGGCGCGCTGATTATCATCGTGTTCCAGTTGGGCTATACGCTCCTCGATCTGCATTACGGTGCGGTCCCGATGAATAGGCCGGAATGGGCTTTGCACGGCCTGAATTTGGCCGCCAGCGTCGTCGGTCTGATCATCGCGTACATCCCGAGCCGGCGGGTGCTGGAGAATTGGGCGGCGCTCGCCTTTGCGATGTGTACGGTGGTCGTCGCCGGGATGGTTGGCCTCAGCCTGCTGACCGGCAAGCTCAGCCCGATGTACATCTCGCTGAGCCTGTTTGTCGTCGGATCAGGAGCCTTGATTCCCTGGGGACCGACCTACCAGGCGATTTTCAGCACGATCGCTATAGCCGGATCCTCAATCGCCATCTGCTATTCGCCGGAGAGCAATTACCGGAATATCCTATGGACGCTGGGGATACTTTCGGCCGGCTATCTGGCGCAATTCTCCACGATGCTCGGACAGCGTCTGCGCCGGGAACTCAGCGCGCAGGTCGCGCAATTGCGCGCCAGCGAAGGCCGCTTGCAAGCCGAGGCGGAGGCGTGCGAGCGCACCGCGCGCAAGCTGGCCGACAGCGAGGCGACGCTGCGGCGGGTCTTTGACGCCACGCCAGACACGATTTTGGTCGCGCGGTTCGCCGACGGGGCCTATATCGAGGTCAATGAGGCGGCCGCCGATTTCGGCTACTCGCGGACGGAGATGTTGCAGGCGAATGCGATTAGCCTGGGCATGTGGGTGGATTCCGCGGATCGCGGCGAATATCGCCGGCGGCTCGCGGAGCACGGCCAGGTGATCAATATGGAGACGCGCCTGCGCCGCAAGGACGGCGTGGTCGTGCCGACGCTGCTCTCGGGCGCCCTGGTCGAGATCAACGGCGAAACGTGCACCGTTTCGATCGTCCGCGATATTACGCGGATCAAGCAAGATGAACGCGCCCTGATTGCCGCGCGTGAAGCCGCGCTAGCCGCCTCGCAAGCCAAATCCGAATTCCTCTCGAGCATGTCGCACGAGATCCGCACGCCGATGAACGCGATCCTGGGGATGGCGGAACTGCTCGGCGAAACCGCGCTCGACTCGCAGCAACAGAAGTACCTCGCCGTGATGCAGAACAATGGCGGCGCGCTGCTCACCCTGATCAACGACATTCTCGACCTGGCCAAGGTCGAAAGCGGCCGTCTGAGCCTCGAGCACGCGGCCTTTAATCTGGAAGAGCTGATCGATCGCACCGGCGAGGCGCTGGGCGCGCGGGCCCATGCCAAGGGGCTCGAACTGGTCACGCGAATCGCGCCCGAGGTGCCGGCCGCCCTGGTCGGTGACACGCTGCGCTTGCGCCAAATCCTGGTCAATCTGATTGGCAATGCGATCAAGTTCACCGACCACGGCCATATCGCGGTCAGCGTGATGCGCGAGCCCGACGCCGGCGCCGCCGGATGGCTGCGCTTCGCGGTCAGCGACACCGGGATCGGAATCGCGCCGGAGAAGCTGGCCGAAGTCTTTGCGAGCTTTACGCAGGCCGATTCGTCGACCGCACGCCGCTTCGGCGGCAGCGGCCTGGGGCTGGCAATCGTGCGGCGCCTGGTCGAGCTGATGGACGGGCGGGTATGGATCGAGAGCGCAGTCGGGGTCGGCAGCACATTTTACTTCACCGCCCATTTCGGGGCCGCGGCGGCCGTGGCGCCGATCGCTGGGGCGATCGATGAGGCGCCCGCGGGCGTGCCGCGGCTGATCGGAATGCGGACGCTGGTAGTCGACGACAATGCGATCAACCGCATGATCCTGTGCGAGATTCTCACCAGCCACAGCGCGATCGTGGCCGAGGCCGAGTCCGGCCCGCGCGCACTCACGATGATCGCGTCCGGGCGGCGCGCGGGACGGCCCTACGGCCTGCTCCTGCTCGATTGCCGGATGCCCGGGATGGACGGCTTCGAGGTGCTGCGCCATCTGCGCGGAACTCCCGACCAGGCGCATCCGGTGGTGCTGATGCTGACGTCGGACGATCTTAATATCCAATTGCCGCAGGTCCATGCGCTCGGGCTATCGGCCTATATCGTCAAGCCGGTGCGCCGCACCGAACTGCTCGCCGCGCTCGCCACGGCGCTGGCGGCGGGCCATGCGCGCGCCACGTGGCCGGCGCCGATCGCCACGCCGGCCGAACCTGCCCTGCCCGCGCCAATCGCACCGGTCGCCGCGCCGGTTGAGTCGATTGCGGCGGGGCTGACGGCGCCGCGCGCCGCCAGCACTGGCGTGGCGATCGCGCCGGTCACGACCGTTCGTCAAATGCGGGTGCTGCTGACCGACGATTCGCCCGACAACCGCATGCTCATCAAGGCCTATCTCAAAGCTCTGCACTTTCAGATCGACGAAGCCGAAAACGGCGAGGTCGCGGCGCGCTTATTCAGCGCCGGAAGCTACAACCTGGTCCTGATGGATCTGCAGATGCCGGTGGTCGACGGGCTGCAGGCGATGGGTTTGATCCGCGCGCATGAGCGCGCTCACGGCGGCGGCCATACGCCGATAATCGTGCTGTCCGCCTCGGCCCTCGAAGAGGACGTGCGCCGCAGCTTCAGCGCGGGCGCCGACGCGCACGTCAGCAAGCCGATAAGCAAGGCGACGCTGCTCGAGGCGATCGCGAAAGTGATCGGTCCGCAGGCCGTCGCCAGTCATCCGAGCGCATCCGCCCACACCAACTGATGCGGATCCTGTTGCCGTGAATGAGCGCAATTTCGAGAGCGACAAGGGCTTTCTCCGCGCGCAAATCCCTGTAGCGTGGCGACTGTGCTCGAAGAACGCACGATACCGGGTCTGCATGCCGCCCTGTTGCCGGTCGTCGGCGGCCTGGGACTGGCGCCCCACGACCGAATTCTGGACGTGGCTTGCGGCACCGGTGCGTGGCTCGTCTCGTTGCATCGGGCGGGCTATCGCGATCTGTGGGGAACCGATCGAGACGTCGGGAGTTTTGCGGCCGGCGCCCTCGCCCGCTTCATCCCCGGCGATCTCGACGCGCGGATTTCGCTGCCGACCGATTGCGCCCTGGTCACGATGATCGAAATCATCGAGCACGTCGCGAATCCGTATCGGCTGGTCGCGAGCGCGGCGAATGCGCTCAGGCGCGGTGGCTGGATCCTGATCACGTCGCCAAACATCTACTCGCTGCGCGCCAGGATGCGCTTTGCGCTGCGCGCCCGCTTGCCGGGATTCGAACGCTCGCGCGCGCCGATCGAGGAAGACCATCTGCACCCTATTGTGATCGAGGCCTATCGGCGCAAGATCTTCGACGCGCTCAATCTGAAGGTCGAACGGATCTGGACGGTCCCCGCGGCGAGTGCAAGCCAGGGCTCGCGGCTATTCGTTCGCGCCGCGGCGAGGACGTTGCGGCTCGTGATGCGCGACGATTTGCCCGGCGAGACGCTCTGCCTGTTGCTGCGCAAGCCGTGAGCCGCGCCAGGCGCAAGCGAATTTCCCGCCTTCGCCCAGCGCGGCGGGCGCGGCGGGTACTTTCAATGCGCGCAAATCCCTGTAAAGATTGCCACGCTTCAGGCACGCCTCGGGAGCCGTTAGCTCAGGCCGGTAGAGCATCTGACTTTTAATCAGAGGGTCCTGGGTTCAAGTCCCAGACGGCTCACCAAAATCTCGAAAGAAATCAAAGAGTTACGAAGATGGCCGATCTTTCTGATCGGCCATCTTCGTTCTGTGTCCACACCGTGTCCACAAAACGCGGGCCGCTCCGTAAACCCTTGGCCGTAAGCGTCGAACTCCAGCCAAGCGCCTTCCTCGCTCCGGCGAAGTTCGTGTCTCTCACCGCGGCTCACCCGCACGTCCAATCGCGGGCGCGGAAATTGCTGACGCTCAGAACTCAGCGAGTACGAATTTCACAACGCCTGCTCGACCGCTCCACAGCGAGACGTCGGCATGAAGGGCAGCAATATGAGCGCGAATCCGTATGTGCGGGGATGGCGGGAATGGGATGAGCGTTACGCCGATCTCGTGATCGGCAAGCGCAACTGGCAGATAGCCGCCGGCTGCTCGCTGACGATCGGCCTCGTGCTCGCGGTCGGAATCGTGTGGCTCGCCCTGCGCAGCCGTTATGTGCCTTACGTCGTGGTGACTGATCGGCTCGGCCAGGCGATGACGATTCCAGACGCAGCGCACGCCGGCCGCCGACACAACTCAGCCCGCGCTTCTTCAACTCGTTGGCGACGCGCACCCGACCCCAGGCGGGCTCGCTGATCGCGCTTTCCACGACCGCTTGCTCAATCTCTGGCGCAACCCGATTCCTGAGCACCGGGTTGCGCCGCGAAATCTCCTACAGCGCCGCCGCCCCGCCCTTGTCGTAAAGTTCCCTGCTGCTTGCAATGAGTTTTTCTGGTACCGAGGGCGGGACTTGAACCCGCATGTCCTTACGGACGGTGGATTTTGAGTCCACTGCGTCTGCCG
>DATLRA010000136.1:0-25903 GCA_035534935.1 Binataceae bacterium (SeqCode) | reverse complement strand
CGAGGTTTTCCTGTGCCGCGATCGCGTCGACGATCAGTGCGCTGCGCGCGCGCTGCTCGGCGCGCTTGCGGAGGTCGTCGGCGTTTTCGCGCGCTTTGGCGATTGCCTCGTCGTGGGACATCCCGGAGGACTCGAAGGCCGAGGCGATTTCGTGCTCGACGTTGCGAATCTCGCGCGCCACCAGCGATTCCGGCAGCTCGACCGGATTGCGCTCGACGATCAGTTCGAGCAGGCCCTGGCGCGCGCGCGCGTTGGCTTCAGAGCGGGCCCGCGCCTCCAGGCTCTCGCGCACCTTGGCGCGCAGCGCGTCGAGATCGTCGAAGCCCTCGTCCTTGGCGAATTCGGGGTCGAGTTCCGGCACCACGTGGGTGTAGATCTCCTTGGCCGTCGCGCGCCATTCGACCTCTTTGCCGGCAATCTCCTTCTCGCTGTAATCGGCGGGGTAGCTGCGCGACTTGCGCACCTCGGTGCCCGCTTCGGCGCCAACCAGCACTTCGTCAAGGCCGTGCGCGAGAGTCTCCCTGGTGACTTTGAGCAGGCGATCCTCGATTTTGGTGCCGGCGATCGGCCGATCCTCCGCGTAGCCTTCAAAGGCCGCGACGACGAAATCGTTTTCCGCAACGACGGTCCGCCCCTCGACCTTTTTGAGCACACCGCGGCGCTCGCGCATCCGCGTCAGCTCGGCGTCGACCTCTTCCTCGTTCACGGCGATCGTCGGCGCCTGAACCTTCAACTCCTGGTAGTCCTTGACCACCAACTCAGGCTTCAAGTCGAATACGGCGCTGAATTTGAGCGCCTGCTTGAGGTCCGTCTCCTCGGTCACGATCTCGGGCTCGACCACCGGGGTGAGCGAATTCTCCTCGAGCGCCTTGCCGGTGTATTCCTTGACCAGCTTTTGAATCACGTCGCCGCGCACCTGGTCGCCGAAAAAGCGCTCGAGCAGGTTGCGCGGTGCGTGCCCGGGACGGAAACCCTTGAGCACGACGGAGCGCTTGAGTTCGTTGTAGGCACGGTCGAGTTCGCGATTGATTTCGGCGGGCTCGACCTCGATCGTCATCTTGCGCCGCAGTGCGGAGCTATTCTCGATATTTACATTCATGGGCGTCTATCCAGATAAACATAACGATGCCGGGACGATCAACATGCGCGCCCGGCATATCGTGCAGCGGCGGCGTGCCGAATGCCGCGCGCATCGCCGATCCGGCGGGTCGGCGATTAGCGCTAATCGATGCCCTCGCCAGTCTGGACATCATTCCCGGGAAAACCTACACTGCGCCAGATAACCGGCGTCCGTATGCGAGTCCGTCAGCATTAAAATCGCGATGGTGAGCCGGATGCCGCCAATCGCATTCCCAATTTTCAGGAGACTGAAGTTCGATGAGCGAAGCAAAAATCGTTCTTCCAGCCTTGACCTCTTCGCAGCTAACCATCCTCTGGATGGTCTTCGCTTCGGCACTGGTCTCGCTGGCTTACGGCGGATGGTTGGTCCGCGTGGTGCTGAAGGCCGATCCGGGGGCCAAGTCGATGACCGATGTCTCGGACGCGGTCTACGAAGGCTCGATGGCCTACTTGAAGCGCCAGATCAAGACGATGATCTTCTTCGTCATCATCATCGCCATAGCGCTCTACTTGATGTACAGCCACCTCTATCCTGTTGATCCGCACCACCTGGCTTTCGGCATCGCCTTTGCTTTTATCCTTGGCGTCAGCGCCTCCTACGGCGCCGGCTTCGTCGGGATGTGGCTGGCGGTCAAGGCCAACGTGCGCAGCGCCAACGCCGCGCTGACCAGCTTCAAGGACGCGATGGAGCTCGCTTTCAAGGCGGGCGGCGTCTCGGGGATGTTCACGGTCGGCCTGGGTCTGCTCGGCGCGACGGTAATC
The DNA here is from genome assembly GCA_035534935.1 of Binataceae bacterium (SeqCode). GTDB lineage: Bacteria > Desulfobacterota > Binatia > Binatales > Binataceae > JADMIL01. The sequence continues at coordinate 24,022 of DATLRA010000136.1, read as the reverse complement.
TTTTTGTGGTACAAACAGGACGCGATGAAGGTGCTGGTGGGCTTCGGCTTCGGCGGCTCGCTGGCGGCGCTGTTCATGCGCGTCGGCGGCGGTATCTTCACCAAGGCGGCCGACGTCGGCGGCGATCTGGTCGGCAAGATCGAGGCGGGCATCCCCGAGGACGATCCGCGCAACGCGGCGACGATCGCGGACAACGTCGGCGACAACGTCGGCGATTGCGCCGGGATGGCCGCGGACATCTTCGAGTCCTATGAAGTCACGCTGGTCGCCGCGATTATCCTGGCGGCCTACGCGCTCGAGGATCCGGCCTTCGTCAGGGCTTACGGCGGCACCGTGCTGGCCGGCGCGTTCGCAATGAAGCTGATCATCTTCGCGCTGATCCTGCGCGCGGTCGGCGTGTTCTCCTCGATCCTTGGCATCATGGCGGTCAAGGTGCCGGTCGGCAGCGCGATGCGCGACCCGATGAAGCCGATCAATGCCGGCTACATGACCTCGTCGATCACTTCGGTCATCGGCTTTTTCATCGTCAACTATTTTTATATGACCGACCCGCGCACCGGCGCGCCGGACTGGCGCTTCGGGATCACGGCGACGCTCGGCATCGTGCTCTCGATCACGACGCTGTGGCTGACGAATTACTTTACCCATCCCGACCGCGGCCCGGTCACCGAGACCGCAATGGCGGCGCGCACCGGCCCGGCCACGCTAATCCTGTCGGGACTCGGCGAAGGGCTCGAGTCGTCGGTCTGGGCGTTGATGCTGATTGCGGCGGCGATCATCGGCGCGGTGGTGATTTTCCGCGAATCGACGGCGCTGCAGTTCTACGGTATCGCGCTGACCGGCCTCGGCCTGCTGACGACCACGGGCTTCATCCTGGCGATGGATACCTACGGACCGATCACGGATAACGCCCACGGCATCTTTGAGATGGGCGGGATCCATCAGGAAGAGGCCTCGCGCACGCTCTCGTGGATGGACGCGATCGGCAATACGACCAAGGCGCTGACCAAGGGTCTCGCGATCGCCACCGCAGTCATCGCGGCGGTCTCGCTGTTCCGCTCGTTTATCGACGAGGCGCATCTGAGCGCGATCGGCGTTCAGGTCAACACCCCGATGGTCTTCGTAGGCCTGCTGATCGGCGGCGCGGTGCCGTTCCTGTTCAGCTCGTTCGCGATCAAGGCGGTCGGCCGCGCGGCCTACCAGGTCGTGTTCGAAGTCCGCCGCCAGTTCCGCGAACATCCGGGGATCATGGAAGGGACCGAGCTGCCCGATTACAGCCGTTGTGTCGATATCGTTACGGCGTCGGCCCAGAAGGAGCTGATGAGCCCCGCGATCCTCGCGGTGTTCGCGCCCCTGATGGTCGGCTTCGGACTTGGCGCGGGCGCGCTCGGCGGCTTCCTGTGCGGCACGATCCTGACCGGCCAGTTACTCGCGGTCTTCATGTCGAACGCGGGCGCGAACTGGGACAACGCCAAGAAAAAGGTCGAGGACGGTTTCCTCGGCGGCAAGGGCACCGACATCCATAAGGCGACGGTGGTCGGTGACACGGTCGGTGATCCGTTCAAGGACACCGCCGGTCCCGCGCTCAATCCGATGATCAAGGTGATGAACCTCGTCGGTATTTTAGCGGCGCCGTTTACCACCGTCGAAGTTGGCGCGATCTCGGCTACGAGTCTGCTGATCACGGCGGTCGCGGTAGTAATGCTCGCGATTGCGGTGATCCTCTCCAAGCGCGGATCGATCGCGGAGGATCAGCCCGGCGCAGGTCAGGCCAAGGTGGCCGCCTGAGCGGCGTTCGCTAAACACCATTCATGAGCTAGTCCAGGCCGGGCGTCCGCGAGGGCGTCCGGCCTTTCTTATTCGCCCTCGCGATCCGCGCGGCGGCGGCCACTGCACGCGCGATCTTCGCGCACTTGGCGACGGATAATTTCGGCCGCGATCGGTTGGCGTCGCGCTCAGGAGTGGCGCACAATCACGTTTCGGCGCCGCCGATAGCGCAGCACGTTCGCCGCCGGCCCGCGGTCACGTGCGAACGGCTAGTACGCGCACGGTCGCCGAGCTTTCAGGCGGGCGCTTCATCCTGGGCATTGGCACCAACAATCAGGTCGCGGCGGCGATGCGCGGGCTGACCTACGATCGTCCGGTCAGCTACATGCGCGAATATCTTCGCGCGATCAAATCCGCCGCCTACAACGCGCCCGCGCCGCCCGACGAGAACCCCGGCCTGCGCGTGCTTGAATTGCTGGCCCGGCGCTGATCGCTTCGCCAGCGTATCGTCGCCGCCGCGATTCTTGTAGCGCCCAAAACGAGTCAGCGAGGCGCGGCTTGCGCGCCGCCGCCGCGATATGGGAGATGGATTGGAGCGAGCGGGGCGGCGCCTCAAGCGGCGGGCGCAAATCGCGATGGAGTAACGCATGAGCGGCACCGGGAAAATTCGTTTCGGCCTATGGTACGACTTCCGCAATCCGGCGCAATGGCGCCGGCCGTATGCGGATCTCTACGCGGAAATTCTCGATCAGATCGTGTGGGCCGAAGATCACGGCTTCGACGATGTCTGGCTCTCGGAGCATCACTTTATCGACGACGGCTACCTGCCCTCGATGCTACCTGCGGCGGCCGCGATCGCCGCGCGCACCAAACGCATCCGCATTCCGCTCGGCGTGCTGCTGATGCCGTTTCATAATCCGGTGCGCCTGGCCGAAGATATCGCGGTGGTCGACGTCATCTCGCGCGGGCGCTTCGAATTGGGCGTCGGCGTCGGCTACAAGGTCGAGGAGTTCGAGGGCTTCAACGTTGCGTTCGGCGAGCGTGGCGGCCGCACCAACGAAGCGCTCCAGATCATCGATCGACTGCTGCGCGGCGAGACCGTCACCTTCAAGGGGAAATATTTCGAGATCAACCGCGCCCGCGTCACACCCGACGCGGTCCAGCAACCGCGCCCGCCGATTTGGGTGGGCGGATTCACGCCGCCCGCGCTGCGCCGCGCGGCAAAATATGCCGACGGATTCACCGCGCCCGACGCCTCGCGCAAGGTCTACGACGCCTATCTCGCGGAACTGGTCCGTCAGGGCAAACCTGCGGATCCCGTGCGCTTCGCCGCGGGCCATCGATGGCTCATCTGCGCGAGCGATCCCGACAAGACCTTTAACGAGGCCGCCGACCATATCATTTATCAGAGCAACAATTACACCGAATGGGCCGCCAAGGCTGGGCAGAATCGCAACCCGATCTATATTCGCGACCGCGCTCATCTGCGCGAGACCGGCGGCCTGATCGTGGTCGATCCCGCCGCCTGCGTGCGCATGATCAAGGACTACGTCGCGCGCGTGCCGATGACCCATTACTATTCCTGGACGCTGCCGCCCGGGCTGCCGCCACGATGGGCGCGGGAGCATCTCGAACTGTTCGCGTCGAAGGTCATCCCGGAGTTCGCCTAGCACGCGGCGCGCGCGTTTCGCCGGGGCATCTGATAGGCCGGCTCCACCGGCGCGCGCCTCCGCCAGATGCGTGAACGCCGCTGAGTGGCTATGGTCTTGGCCATGGGATCGCATCGCACCGGCAGCCAGAAGCTGACCCAGGCCAACAGGAGCAAATCGACCTCGGTCGATGGCAGCGAGCGCTACTTCACCGATTTCTATCATCACCTGCTGACTTCATCGTGGCCGTTCCTGCTCTTCCAGATCGTTTGCGCGCTGGCCTTCGCCAACCTGCTTTTCGCGCTGGGCTATTACTTCGGCGGCGGCGTCGAAAACGCGCGCCCGGGCCATTTCGACGATCTGTTCTTTTTCAGCGTCGAGACCATGGCGACTATCGGCTACGGCAAACTCTCGCCGGTCGGCCTGGTAGCCAACGTCCTGATGAGCGTCGAGGCGCTGTTCGGGATGATCAGCCTGGCGCTGATGACCGGCCTGATTTTCTCGAAATTCTCGCGGCCGACGGCGCGCGTGCGCTTCAGCCGGATCGCCGTGGTCACGCCCCGCGACGGCGTGCCCAGCCTGATGTTCCGGATGGCCAATGTGCGCGCCAACCAGATTGTTGAGGCGCATATCCATGTGGTGTTCGCGCGCCAGGAGGTGACCGCCGAGGGCGAAGACATCCGCCGCTTTCACGATCTGACGCTGGCCCGCTACCGCAACGCGATCTTCGCCTATTCGTGGACAGCCATCCATCCGATTCAGCCGGGCAGTCCGTTCTATGGGGCCGATCTGGCCGCGCTGACGGCGTCGCGGGCGGAGGTGATCGTGTCGCTCACCGGCACCGATGAGACCTTTGCCCAGACCATCTATGCGCGCCATTCGTACGACGCCGCGGACATCGTGTGGGGTGCAAAGTTCGTCGATATCCTGACCCGCACGCCGACCGGCGAGGTGGTCTTCGACTATTCGCATTTTGATGAAGTGGAGCCCGTGGCGCCGGCCGCATCGACCGGCGCCAGTGCCTGACATCGCGCGGCCGCGCGCCCAAGGCGGCCACGCTTGAGGTAACGCTATGGAAATCGCCTGGATTGGCACCGGAATCATGGGCGCGCCGATGGCGCGTCGGCTGCTGCGCGCCGGCCATCGCGTGCGCGTATGGAACCGTTCGCCGGAAAAGGCCAATGCGCTTGCCGCCGATGGCGCCACGATCGCGGCCGACGCCGCCGCGGCGGCGCGTGGAGCCCAGGCGATATTTATCATGGTGCCCGACACCCCTGACGTTGAAGCCGTCGTCGCGCAAATCGAGCCGGCGCTGGCCCGCGGCCAGACCGTTATCGACATGAGCACGATCGCGCCCGCCGCCGAACGCGCGATCGCCGCGCGCATGGCCGGCCACGGCGTCGCCTACCTCGACGCGCCGGTGTCGGGGGGCGAGAGCGGCGCAATCGAAGGCACGCTGACCATCATGGTCGGCGGTGACGAGACGGCCTTCGCCTTCGCGCGTCCGCTGTTCGAGCATCTGGGCAAGCGCGCCACCTGGATGGGCCCGTCGGGCGCGGGTCAGACCACCAAGCTGGCCAATCAGATCGCCGTCGCGGTGACGCTCGAAGCCGCGGCCGAGGCGATCAAGTTTGCCCGCGCGGGCGGCATCGATCCGGCCCGCGCGCTCGAGGCCTTGGGTGGCGGCGCGGCCGCCTCGTGGCAGTTGAGCAACCTGGGTCCGAAGATCATTGCGCGCGACTACCGGCCGGGTTTTTTCGTGAAACTCATTCGCAAGGATCTGCGCCTGGTTACCGAGGCCGCCGAACACGCGGGCCTGAAGCTGCCGGGGTTGGCTCTGATGGTCGCGATGTTCGAGGCGGCGCGCACGCTCGGCCACGATGAGGACGGCACGCAGGCCGTCGCCGCCGCCCTCGACAGTGTCTCCGGGCTCAAGTAGTACGAAGTTCAACGAATGTCCGTGGAGGCTACCCCGATGTCCAGTACTCATCCCGAATTGATCGCCGAGCGCCGTGACGGCGTGCTCTATCTGACCATGAACCGCCCCGACAAGCTCAACGCGCTCAATGAGGGGATGCTCGCCGGACTGCTCGAGGAGCTCAACCGCGCGGCCTACGATCGCGACGTCGGCGCGATCGTGCTGACCGGTGCGGGCCGCGGCTTTTGTGCCGGCGGCGATATCGGCCGCATGCGCGAGCGCAACGAAGCCGGCGGCGCGGCGGCGAGCGGCGGGGCGGAGGCCGGCGAGCAGAGCGTGCAGACGCGCATCACCTCGCTGCGCCGATCGGAAGAGGTCAGCGCGCTGCTCCACGAGATGCCGAAAGTGACGATCGGCGCGATCAACGGACCGGCGGCCGGCGCGGGGCTGAGTATCGCGCTGGCCTGCGACTTGCGCATCGCGGCCGACACCGCGCGCTTCGGCACGGCGTTCGCCCGGGTCGGCTTCTCGGGCGATTTCGGCGGCACTTATTTTCTCACCCAACTGGTCGGCCCGGCCAAGGCGCGCGAGCTCTACTTCACCGCCGAAGTACTCGGCGCGGACGAGGCGCTCAAGCTCGGCATGGTCAATCGCGTGGTGCCGGCCGCGGCGCTCAGCGCGGAGGTGAGCGCGTTCGCGGCGCGCATCGCGGCGGGACCAACAGTCGCATATTCCTACATGAAGGCGCATCTGAACCTCGCGCTCAAGTCCGACCTGCGCACGGTTCTCGATCGCGAATCCTACGGACAGACGCTGACTGGCATGACCGAGGATCACAAGTCGGCGGTCAAGGCGTTTCTGGAAAAGCGCGAGCCGAAATTCTCGGGCCGCTAATCGCGCGGGTGGGGGAGGGCGTTCATGCTCAAGACGAAAATCTGCGAACTGCTCGGAATCGAGTACCCGATAATCGCGGCCGGGATGGGCGCGGTGGCGAACGGCGGGCTCGCCGCCGCGGTCTCGGAGGCGGGCGGCCTCGGAACCATCGGACTGGTCGGCTTGAGTCCCACGGCGATCCACGACGAGGTTGCCGCCGCGCGCCGGATTACGCGCAAGCCGCTCGCCGTGAACTTCCTGATTCCGTTCCTGCGGCCGGGCCTCGTCGAGGCCGCGCTGGCCGAACCGATCCAGGCGGTGACCTTTTTCTGGGGCATGCCGGCCGAGTATGCCGATTCGATCGCGCGGCTCAAGGCGGCCGGCATCAAAGTTATCTGGCAATGCGGCTCGGGGGACGAGGCCCGCACGGCCGCTGCCGCCGGCGTCGACGCGGTGATGGCGCAGGGTTTTGAGGCGGGCGGCCATGTACGCGGCACGACTACCACGATGGCGTTGATTCCCGCGGTGCGCGACGCGATCGGCGACCTGCCGATGGCCGCGGCCGGTGGTATCGCCGACGGCCGCGGGCTGGCCGCCGCGCTCGCCCTCGGCGCCGACGGCGCGGTCTTCGGCACGCGCTTCGTCGCCTCGGCCGAATCCGCCGCGCATCGCGACTACAAGGCGCGCCTGCTCTCCGCGCGGGCCGAAGACACGATCCACACCACGCTCTATGACATCGGATGGCCCGACGCGCCGCATCGCGTGATACGCACCGCGGTGGTCGATGAATGGGAGCGCGCCGGACGTCCGCCGTCGGGCCGCCGTCCGGGCGAGGGCGAAGCGGCCGGTACGCTGCGCCGGACGGGAATCGGCATACCGCTGGTGCATTACTCCGTGATGCCGCCGACCGACTATATCGACGGCGATTTCGGCGGATTGGCCTTCTACGCCGGGCAATCAGTCAACCTGGTGCGCGAGATTCTGCCCGCGGCCGAGATTGTGCGGCGTATCGCCGCGGAGGCGCGTGCGACGATCGCGAATCGGCTCGCGCCGCTCGTCCGCTGACGCGCGCCATGCGCAGGTTGATGCACACGTGAATCGAGGCGCGGCGCGCGGGTCGCCTATCGCTGCCGCGGCCTATCTGAAATAATTTCCGCCAGTGGCAAAAGATCTCTCGCTCGATGAAGTTATAGCCGCGCTCGCGCGGGTCAACTATCCCGGCTACCAAAGCGATATCGTCGCGCTCGGTATCGTCGATAGCGCCGCGCCGGTGGCCGGCGGTGGATGGGTGGTGACGATTCGCGACGCCAGCGGCCGCGAAGAGTTGCTGGGCGATCTCGCCGCGCGCATCCACCAGGTACTGACCCACGAACTCGGCGCGCCCAAGGTCGAAATCAAGGTACGCAAGATCGCGCCGGAACTTGGCGAGAGCACCGGCCGTGTGCGGCTCGACGGCACCCGCCATATCGTCGCCGTGGCCAGCGGCAAGGGCGGTGTGGGCAAATCGACGGTCGCCGCCAACCTCGCCGTCGCGCTGACCCGGCTGGGCTACAAGGTCGGCCTGCTCGACGCGGATATCTACGGGCCGTCGGTGCCGATGATGTTCGGGACCGGCGACGAGCGTCCACGCGGGGCTGGTGGCCAGTCGTTTTATCCAATCGAAAAGTACGGTCTGAAACTGATTTCAATCGGCTTTTTCGTCGACGACAAGGCGCCCGTCATCTGGCGCGGTCCGATGGTCATGAGCGCGGTGCGTCAGTTCCTCAAGGACACGCTGTGGGGCACCCAGGATTTTCTCATCGTCGATCTGCCGCCCGGCACCGGCGACGCGCAGTTGACGCTCGCCCAGGAGGTTGCGATCGATGGCGCGGTGATCGTCACCACGCCGCAGGCCGTGGCCGTGGCCGACGCGTCGCGCGCCGTGCGGATGTTCCGGCAGGTCCATTGCCCGCTGCTCGGCGTGGTCGAGAACATGAGCTATTACGTCTGCCCCGACTGCGGCGAGCGTGACGAGATCTTCGGCGCGGGCGGTGGCGAGCGGATGGCGCAGGCCGAGCGGATGGAGTTGCTGGCGCGCCTGCCAATCTATGAGGAGGTGCGCGCCGCCGGCGATCGCGGGATGCCGATCGTGCTGGCCCAGCCTGACCATCCGGCGAGCCACGCCTTTATGGATCTGGCGCGGCGGGTTGCCGGGTTGGCGCCGGAGAATTGAGCAAAGGGATCGAGGGCTGACATGGCGACGCTGATTACCGAGGAATGCATCAACTGCGGCGCCTGCGAACCGCGCTGTCCCAACCACGCGATCTACCGGGGCGACGCGCCGTGGGAACTCGACGGGGTCGAGCATCCCGCGCTCGCGCCGGACATCTACTACATCGCGGCGGAAAAATGTACCGAATGCGTCGGCTTCTTCGATCATGAGGAATGCGCCGCCGCCTGCCCGGTCGATTGCTGCATCCCCGATCCGGACATCCCCGAAGACGAGTCGCTTCTGCTCGAGCGCGCCCGCCGGCTCCATCCCGAGGTCACGATCGGCGCGCGCTTCCCCTCGCGGTTTCGCCCGACCTGATCGGTGCGCATCCGGGGTTTTCCGCGGCGCGCGTAAATAACTCAGAACGGGTAATTGATGCCCGAGAAGATCGCGCTGCCTTCGCCGCCGTAGCCGACATCGACGTAACCGACCACGAACGGCTGTACCACCGCGCGAAAGCCGATACCGCCCACCGGATGCAGGTCGGTGGCGGGATTTGCCGACATCCCGTGCCATACGCGGCCCGCCTCGAAAAATGGTGCGATTTCCAGGATGCCGTCGTTGCCGAAGAGATTGGCCTCGTACACTCGGGTGCGCACTTCCAGGTTAAACACGGCCATGTTGTTGTCGATAAAGCGGCCCGAACCGTAGCCGCGCAGCGGCTGCTGGTCGTAGAGCAGGCTCTCGTCGCCGCCCAGCCGGCCCATCGACCAGAACGGAGCCTCGGCGCCGGCCGGCATATATTGAATGTAGGCGTGCCCGGCGAGCGTCACGCGCTTGCCGATCGAATAGTAGCGATGCAGATCGCCACCAAAGCGATTGTATGAAACCGAGCTCATGAAGCGCCGGTCCGCGAGCCCGTAGTACATCACCGCCAGGCCGCCCGAGCGCGGTATATCGACCGAATCGCGCGTGTCGTAGGTCAGCCGCGCCTCGTTATAAATCTCGGTGCCCCCATTGATCCCTTTGACGTTGGGGAACAGCGTGCCGATCTGCGGAAGAGTGTTAAACGCGCCCCTCAGGATGCGCACGTAGCGCGGACGGATCAGCGCCGCGAGTTGCAGGTTCCGCGTGATATTCCAGCCGAACAGGGCGCGCACATAGACCTGCTCGGTGGTGTAATTGGTCTGGTTGCCTTCGCCCGAGTTGTTGCCGATGCCGAAAAAGCGTTCGGTGGGATCGCGCTCGAAGAAGACCCGGCCCTCGAACGACCACCAGTTTTCATGGGTGCGGCCGGTCGTGTAGCTCAAGTCCACGTTGCGCGCGATATTCTCCTGCGCCCCGGCCGTCGCATACCATTGCGTGTCTTCCGACGGATAGGAAAAGAAGCGCGCATTGGCGCCCGGACCAAGGTCGGTGTTGCTGTTGATGTCGGGCGCAAAGATGTAGCGGATATCGCCGTTCTGGCCCTTGAACAAGGTGGCGAAGAGCACCCCGTAGGTGACGCCGCCGTTCGGATCGGTGGCCACTTCCGGCACTGGAATGAGCGTAAAGGGCCAATTATGCGGATCGAAGACTGACGGCCAGTTTTGCGGCGACAGCAGGCTGAAGGCATACGCCGGGATTGCGGCCGCAGTGACCGCGACGATCAACACTATAGCAGCGAGCAGCCGTCTCATCTCTCGAGGCCGATAGCCGTGCGCGATCGCAACTGAGGCCCCTCCATATGACGGTAGCTCTGGGTTTCCAAGGCCCACAGATTTACAGGCTTTCAAGGCCTGATCAACGTTGCCGCGAAAAAATCTGCATCGGAAATCGCGCGTCGCCGGTCCCGTCCGCATGGCCTGCGGCGGTCCCCCGCTGGGTCGGCCGGCGGCGATCCTCGCGCCGGTTTTCGATCGCGGCGGAAATGTGCAAGGATTCTTCCCGAACTAGTTAAATTTGCCCGCCTGGGCCAGGCCCACTCGCCCCGCATTTGCGTGCGGCGCCAGTCACGGCCCGGCGTGCGGCCGGGTCTCTCGGGAATCGAAGGAGGATCTGCTGATGGCCAAAGTGGACGGCGGCGAACTGGTCGCGCGCATCATTCAGGAAAACAAGGCGCGCTATTGTTTTGCGATCAACGGTGGTCACTTGTTTCCAATTCTCGCTCAGTTGCGCAGCCATGAGATCAGATTGATCCACATGCGTCACGAGCAGGCCACCGCTTACGCGGCGGACGCCTACGCCCGGATGACCGGCGAGGCCGGCGTATGCATGGTCACGGCGGGTTGCGGTCTGACCAACGCCGTCACCGGACTGGCTCTGGCCGCGATGACCAACAGCGCGGTGGTCTGTATCTCCGGCCAGCATCCGAACACCGAGGACCATCAGGGCTCGTTCCAGGAGGCTTACGGTTCGGACGTGGTGCGGAGCTTCGCGAAGTACACCAAGCGGGTGACCGATTTCAGCACCATCGAATTCGACATGCGCCTGGCCTTCCGCGAAGCGCTGACCCCGCCGCAGGGCGTCGCGCTGATCGAGATTCCGCAGAACATCCTCTACACCCAGGGCGAAGATTCCAAGCAGCGCGCGGGTGGCCAGCGCTTTACGCCCAACGACGTTCGTTCAGCGGGCGATCCGGCCAAGATCGATCGCGCGATCGAGCTGCTCCACGCGGCCGAGCGTCCGCTAATCGCGGGCGGCGACGGGCTGTTCTGGTCGCAGGCAGCGCCCGAACTCCAGGAGTTCGTCGAGCTGACGTCGATCCCGGTCTACGCGCGGCGCGCCGGCCAGGGATCGGTCTCCGAGGAGCATCCGCTGGCGATTCGCGGCGCCTTCAAGAAGCCGTTTACCGGCCGCGCCGACGTCGTGCTGACGTTGGGCTTCCGCTTCTGGAGCGGCGAGCATTTCGGCCGTATGCCGACCTGGAACGACAAGGCGAAGTACATCCAGTGCGATCCGACCCCGTCGCGCATCGGCTGGCAGGTGCCCGCCGAGATTCCGATGGTTGGCGATCCCAAGCTGGTGCTGCGCCAGATGATCAACCGGATCAAGGAGCTCAAGCTCGATTTCTCCAAGAACCGCACGTCCACCTGGGTTAAGGAACTGGCCGAGGTCCGCGCCAACTTCGAGAAGCAGGTCGGCGAGAGCGAGAAGAAGGTTCACGCCAATCGCCCGATTCATCCCGCACGCCTGACCAAGGATCTGGTCTCGGTGCTCGACAAGAACTGCACGATCGTCATCGACAGCTTTACGCTCTCGGGCTGGATGAGCCAGGGCTTCACCTGCCGGTTCCCCGGCCAGATCATCGACGCGGGACCGCTGGCCCCCGTCGGCCACGGCTTCGGCATGGGTATCGGCGTGCAGATCGCCCGGCCGGGCAAGCAGGTCGTACTCGTGATGGGCGACGGCGGACTCGGTATTGGCGGCTTCGACATGGAGACGGCGGCGCGCTACAACCTGCCGATCACCTGTCTGCTCTACAACAACAGCTCGTGGGGTCCCGGCTTCGAGTCGATGCCGATGCTCAAGGATCGCACCGAGCCGTTCAACATGCTCCAGGACATCCGCTACGACAAGGTCTTCGCCGAGATGGGCTGCCATGGCGAACACGTCGAGCAGCCCGACCAGATCATTCCGGCGCTCGAACGGGCGTTCAAGTCGGGCAAGCCGTCGATGATCAACGTGATCGGCGACAAGACCGTCGGCCATCCGACGCTTGGCGGCAATCTGCTCGGCTCGACGGGATCGTCCTGAGCCGCCGGGGCAAGTGCGCGGCGCATTACGGCCGCCGCGCGCGAAGCGATTGAATGAATGAAACGGGCGGGGACGCGGCATCAGCGTTCCCGCCCGAAGTCCTCCCCGGTGAGTCGGCCGACGCCGCGCTGCTCGTTACACGCTTCATCGCTAGGCTCTCGGATATGCTGTCGCCAATGGCTTCGGCTATTATCTCGCGGATACCTTCGTACTGGCGCGTGCGCCGCGAACGGATCGCGCGCCGCGGGCGATTCGTTCGCGCTGTGGCGATCGCGGCGATCGCCCTCGCATCCGCGGGATGCCGTCGCAACTCGGTCGACCTGCCGCTCGTCTGTCCGCCCGGCGCCACGCTGATGGGTGCGCCGCCGCCCGGGGGCGATGAGGTCTGGTGCCAGAAGATCGTCGCCGGCCGGCCGCTCAAGGACGGCCTCTTTGTCGCGTACGGCGACGACGGCAAACCCACCATTCAGGGTGCGTATCGCGACGGCTTGCAGGACGGCGCGTGGACGCTGTGGTACGAAAACGGCGTGCGCGCCTCGCTCGACCATTACCGCGCCGGCGTGCACGACGGTCTGCACACCAGTTGGTACGCCAACGGCGTCAAGGCGATCGAAGGCAACTATCGCGGCGGCAAGCGCGACGGCGTGTGGACGCGATGGGATCCGACCGGGCTCACCAGCAAACAGGAAACCTACTCGAACGATCGCAAAATTAACTGATTGGCGCGCCCGGCGAAGCGGGCATGGGGTGCGGGCGAGTCCGCGAAGCCGCGGTTATAAATTAGTCTTCCCCAATCCGCGCGAGCGTGATCCCCTCCAGCGCAAGCGCCGGCACGAAGTAAGCCTCTGGCGCTCCCCATACCACCGCCGGCGACGATCGTTTGCCGACCGCCAGAGGCCGCGCGAAGACCTGCTCGAGATTTGCATTGATGCGCAAGCAGTTGGGCGCCAGCGGTGCGGCCAGCTTGCCGTCGCGAATCACGTATGAGTCACCGCTCACCGTGCACGTGAAGTCGCCGGCCCGCTGCCCGTTGATCGGATAGGTGTACCAGATGCGCCCGATGTAGAGTCCGTCGCCCACCGCGCCGATCAGTTCGCGCTCGCTCACGCCCTCGCGCGTGCGCATCATCACGTTGGTCCCCGTCGATCCCGGATGGCCGTCGTAGCGGCGCGCCGGACTCTCGCCCATCCGATAGCCGTTGCGCGCGGGAAAGGCGGTGTCCGGGTTCGCCCCGGCGCCGAGCTTTTCCGCGCGATGCTCGTCGGTGGCCAGGCGATGCGAATCGTAGACATTCGAGAGCAGGCCGACGAGCCGGCCTGCGCGAATCAGTTCGGTCGCGGTGGCCGGAAGCCCTTCGCACGTTACGCGCCGGCGCACCGGCCCGATACTGGCGTGTGGATCGTCGGCGAGGCTCAGGTGCGCATCGATGACCGGCGTGCCGAAGCGCCCGTGATACGCCGAGGTCGCCGCGTGGAACGCGCCGGTCGTGAGCGACGGCATGACCATGTAGTTGAGGATTTCGGCGATCGGTTGCGGCCCCAGCACAACGCGCCAGGTGCCCGCCGCGGGCCGTTCGCCGTGGCGCAGCGCGAGCGCCCGCGTTACCGCCTCGCGTCCCAGGCGCGCGCCCGCCCGGCTCATCGCGTCGCGCGACCCGCCGACCGCCGTCGCCGTGCCCTTGGCCGCGAGCGACTCGACCAGCGCCGTGACCGACGCGATGAAGTGCGCACTCTGATCGGCGCGGATATCGGTGAAGGCCGAACTGCCGATCGCGATACGATCACGAATCAGCGAGAGGTCGCCGCCAATCACCAGCCCCGGACGGGCCAGCTTGAGCGGTGTGCCAGCCCGATACGCGCCGATTGCGCCGCCGACGATCTGCCACGCCGCCTGCGCGATCGCCCGGTCCGGTGCGCGCATCAGATCGCTCGCCGCGGCGGCGCCGATATTGCGGGGCAGTGTACGTGGCGCGGCGGGCAGTCCCGGAAAATGCGGGTCGGCGACCGTGGTATGACGCGCGCGCCGCAATGCGGCGCGCACCGCGTCGAGGCTCAAGTCGCCGGCGATCGCGGCGGTTGCGGTCTCATGCGCGTCGCGGCGCATCACGATGCGCAGAGCGAAGCCGTCGGCGTTGAGCGATTTGAACTCCTCGACCCCGCGCGACGCGATGTCGGAGGTGTAGTTGAGCCGCGCCACGCGATGCTCGCTCGACGAGCAATAGACCTCGCACGCCGCCACGTCGGCCTCGCGCGCGAGGAACTCCAGTGCCGCGCGCACAAACTGCTTGATCTCGCGCTCAGCACGCATCGCGGTCTAGCCGCCGCCCATCCGCGCGCGCGATCGCAGGGTCGGTCCGCCGTTCGACATCCGCTTGACCTGCATCGGCTGCCCCTTGCCGCAGTTGGGGATCGCGATCATCCGCAGATCGTTGCCGACCGCGTCGATATACGTGAAGAAGCTCTTCGAGTCGCCCATCACGCTGCCCGATCGATAGAGTCGTCCCAGCCGCCCGTGTTCGATCTCATAGACCCGGCGCGCCGAGATGCGGAAGTTCTCGCGTGATTCGGCGATCGACGGCGTCAGGCTGCCGCATACGTAATAGCCGCGATCGACCTCCGCGATCATCCGTGCCGGGTCGCTCGCCCCGGGCATGAAAAACGTGTTCGACATCCGGATCAGCGGCACGTGCCAGGCCTCGCTCGCCCGCGCCGATCCGTTGGGCTCGACGCCCAGCGCGGCGGCGGTCGCGCGCGAATTCAGAAAGCCGCGGAACACGCCGCCTTCGATATGCGTCACGCGCCGCCCGGCCGTGCCCTCGTGATCGTAGCGGTAATGGCCAAAGCCGTTGAGCGTAGGGTCCGAGCAGGCCCACAGCAGAGGCGAGCCGACCGGCCGCCCGATCTCGTTGTGTTCGAGCGATTGCAGAAACCAGCTCCGACCCGCGTACGCCGCCTCCATCTTGAGCGCGCGATCGGCTTCGCTCGGATGACCGATGATTTCGTGCGCGACCAGCGCGTTGAAATGCGGATCGGTGACCACGGTGACTTCGCCGTCGGGCGGCTTCAGCACCGGCGCGGCGGCCAGTTCGCGCGTCTCGCGCGCCAGGTCCAGCGCGAAGCGATGCAGGTCCGGGTTGGGCGTCAACTCGTCGCGCCAGCCCTGGGCCAGCGCCTCGAAGCCGCGCTGCTGGCCGATCGTATCGTAGTTCTCCTGATGGCCGTCGGCGGTCTGCGCAACCACGAAGCAATCGCCCTGGACAAAGGCGAAGGCTTGCGAGATGAGCGCGCCGGCGGTGTTGATAAACAGTTCGTGGCGCAACTCGCTCAGCGCCGCGACCGCGTTGTACGCAACGTCCGGGCCGAGTCCCGCAATTGCCGCCGAGGCGTCGTGGCACAGGCGCTGCATCTCGGCCGGATCGAGCGTGCGCGGATCGCGATCGTAGACCGCTGCGATTTCGTCGCGCGCGCTCGACGGCGCGTACTCGGCCGCCCGTGTCAGCGCATCGGCCGCCGCGCCGAGCGTACGCAGCATCGCGGCCTTCTCGCGCAGATTGCAGCGCGCCCGCTCGTGAGCCTCGCCCAGCGCGCGGTCGAGCGCGCCCAGCAGTTGCGTACGGCTCAGCGCGAGCCGGCCGATCTCGACGCCGGTCTGACCCTGCGCGACCAGGCCGTGGCGATCGCCGCAGTGCACGGCGACGCCCAGCGCGGCGCTCTCGTTCTCCGTGCTTTCGCGATTTTCGCCGTCGTTAGCCGCGGCCGAGCGATGGAAGACCGCCTCGAAACGCAACTCCGCGTAAAGCGTGCCGCGATGCGCGCGCACAAAGCGGCGCAGTGCCGCCTCGCCCTCGCGTTTGAGGAATTCGACCGCCGCAAATACGTCGTGCGCTGCCATTCGGATAAGTGCCGCGCTGCGCGCTATTGCACCGTTACAGGAATGCGTACGTCAAATTCCGAGTCGATTGCAATGCCGTTCTTCATCGCCGGGAAAAATTGCCACTGGTTGAGCGTATCGATCAGAATCTGATTGAGTTCCGGATTCGAGGTCGGCTGAGCCAGCACGACCGTAACTTTGCCGTCGTAAGTGACTTTGAAATGCGCGACCGCGACCACGTTCATCGTGTCTTCGCGCAGGTCATCGGGAATCTTCGGTACCGGCGCATAGATCGCCCGAGCACCTCCGGAGTCGCTACCTAGTCCGGCGCCTGTGCCGACGCCCGTGCCGCCCGCCACGCCGGCGCTTTTAGCGTTGGTGGCGGCGGCCGGCGTCGGCGGCGAGGCGGCCGCCGGACTCGCGGTGCCGGTCGGCGCAGGGAGGCGAGGCCGGGCGCTCGGTTTGGCCCGCGCATGCGGGTGAACCGCAACGTGTGGATGAACCACGGGCGCCGGTTTGGCAATCTTCGGTGCGGCTGGCGCCGCGCCGCCCTGCAGGCCCGCCGGCGGCAGTTCGATGATCTGCGCCTGGATCGATTCGGGCTCCGGCTCCGGCACTGTGGACTGTTCGAGGACCCGGGAAAATCCCATCAGCAGCACTATCCAGACGAGCAGCGCCAGCGGCACCGTCCACAGCAGCCGGCGCCCCGGATCGTCGAGGTAGGGCGCGGATCCGGCGCGTACACCTTCGCTCATTCGCGCCTCACTGCGATGGTGAAGTGCTCGACGCCGGCGCGGCGCGCCTGCAGCATGGCCTGCACCACAATTCCCTCGGGCGCGTCGCCGTCCGCATTCACGACTAAGCCGAGGTCGCTACTCGGCAGCATCGGCTTGAGCGTAAAGGCCAGGCTGTCGAGCGTCACCGGGGTCTTGTCGAGAAAGATATGGCCGTCCTTAGTCACCGACAGCGTGACCGGTTCCTTGTGCTGCATGCTGGGCGCGTCACCCTGCGGCAAGTTGACCTTGAGCGCGTTGAGCGTTTGCATCGAAAGCGAGGAGAGCATGAAGGTCACCAGCAGAAAGAACATCACGTCGATCATCGGAATGATCTCGATGCGGCCCCGCCGATAACTGCGCGATCGCTTGATTTTCATCGGCCACCGCGACCTTCACGGACTCCGGCCACGGCTATCGGCGCGGGTTCCTTTTCGCCGGTCTCCTGGTCCAGCCGGATATGATCGATCAAGCGCGATCCGAGCCGCTCCATCCGATCGAGCGCATGCGATTGCATCCGCGAAAAGAAATTGAAGCCGAACAGCGACAGGATCGCGATCAGCAGGCCCAGCGCCGTCGCGATCAGTGCTTGCGCCACGCCCGAGGTCACCTCGGTCGGTGCGGCCAGCGTCGAACTGCCGAGCACCTTGAAGGCCTGCATCATGCCGGTAATCGTTCCCAGCAGGCCCATCAGTGGCGCGGCGGTGACGATCGTCTCCAGCACCCAGAGGCCGCGGTTGAGCGTCTTTTCGATGCCGCCCGCCGCGTCGCCGGCCCGCGATTCGACCCACCATGCCGGTTGATGCCGATTCTTCGCGATCACGCCGAAGAAGCGGCCATAGACGTTGACCTGCGCCAGTCCCGCCAGTTGGTGGTCAAGCTCTTCCCAGGCGAAGCCGTAGGTTTCGACCAGCTCGAGCAGCGCGGGCGGCAGCCGCAGGCATCGCGCGAAAGTCGCCGCGCGATCGATAATGATGACCATCGCGATAACGCCGAGGACCAGCAGCGGATAGACCATCGGTCCGCCGTAGGTGACCGCGTTCCAGGCGCCCTTTAGTTCAAGCATTGTTTGAATCCTTTTTTGCGTTGAGGCCGCTTATCGGTAAATCCGCGCGTGATGTCGGCTTATGGAGCGGTGGGCGATTTGCCGAAAAAGGGCAGCGGCACCTTAAGCCCGCCGTAAACCGCACGCCGCGGGCCATATTGGGGGGCAAAGACACCGATGCCGGTGCCATTGCGGATTTCGTACTTCTCGTCGAAGAGATTCAGGATGCTGAGGCGACTGGTGACGGTGCCAACGCGCGGCACATTGAAGCTGCGCACGAGCCCCAGGTTCACCTGCTCATAGGCGGGCAAATGGCCGGTATTGGCGAAACCGTCGCGCAATCCGCTGCCATAGATTGCGTCCAGGCTCAGCATGAAGCCGCGCCAAACATACGAACCGCCGGCTGAAGCGGTGAAGATCTGTTCGTGATCCAGGTACACGTAATGATTACCGATGTACGCGAGTTCGGCTGGCGTGAAATTGAACTGGCCCGATGCGACCTGCTGTCCCTGCGCGATCGAGTAGGCAAAATTGCCATACAGTGAGAGGTTTTTCGTCGTATAGTCGCTGGTGGCTTCGACCCCGTAAACCCGCCCGCGCTTATAGTTGAACGGGGCATAGACCAGCGCTTGGCCAAATTGGCCTTCGTCCAGCAAATCCTGGGCGAGCTTGAAATAACTGTCCACGCCCGCGTTGAGGTTCGGCAGCAGCCGCCGCATCACGCCCGCATCGAAATAATCGTCGGTCTCAGGCGAAACATTTTGGTTGCCCGCGGTCGATACGGAACTGGTCGTGCCCGCGAACTGCGTGATGCTCTTCTGCGAGATGCTTTCCAGCGGCGGCGGCGTAAAAAATCGCGCATAGCCGGCGTGCAGTGTGGTCGTCGGGGTCAACTTGTAGACCAGGCCGGCGCGCGGCTCGAATGCGCTGGCGTTGACGAACGCGTAGCTGATATCCCAGCGCAGGCCGTAGTTGAACGTCAGCTTTTCCGTCAGCCGCCATTCGTCCTGCGCGTAAATGCCGCCCAGCCATGCGAGCTTGTTGAGGTTATCAGTGATGCTGAAGGGGATATCGCTGGTCTGTTTTCCGGGGCGGCCCGGAAACACCGCCGAAGTGTTGTCGAGTTCGACATCCTCGCCGTTGAAGTAGAAGCCCGCGCGCAGCGTATTCTGCGGGTTGAGGCGATAGGTTGTATCCTCTTGCAGTCCATACGCGAGATCGCTGTTGAAAACGTTCGAGGCGACCCCGTTGAAAATCAAATCACCGACCGGATCGGGCGTAAAATGCAGCGTTGAGTAACGGTTAAACTCCGCTACCTCATAATCCAAATTGGGTCCAAGCGTTCCCTGGAGGGCGAGGACGGCGAAATAGACCTGCTGGAGCTGGCTCTCCGCGATGTCCTGTGACGGGTACGCGCCCGGCGCAATCCCTGCCAGCGTGTAGACCGGAGACTGCCCCGGATAGGCCGGAATCTGGTAGTCAGAGACCGCCGTTCCGGTGATCAGCCGCAGGCTGGTGGTATCATTCATCAGATACGAGAGATAGCCGAAGGCCTGCCCCTGCTGCGTATGGTCGTGAATCGCGACGATCCCGGGGGTTGCCGATTCCAGGCCCAGATCGTCCTGAATGTAATCTCCTGTCAGGTAGTAGCTGAGTTTGCCCTTGCATCCGCTCAGCTCGAAATTGGGTTGCAGCGTGGCGCGCTGGCCGCCGTACATCTCGACGTTGGCGCCGGCATTTGCGCAACTATCCTTGGTGCGGATATCGACTACTCCCGCGGTGCGATAGCTGTATTCCGACGGCAGTGCGCCGTCGAGCAGGCTGACGCTGCTTGCAAAGCGCGGATTAAGCACCTGGCCGAAACCGCTGGTCCCCTCGGGCAGCATTACCCCGTCGATTCGGTACTGTAGATCGGCATGATCGCCGCGCACATGGATTTGGCCAAACGAATCCTGAACCACGCCCGGCGCCTGCAGCAGCACCTGGTTCAAGGGCGTGTTATCGCCCTGGGGCAGGTGCTGAATGGCTTTTTGACCAAATACGTAAGAACTGCCGCCGGTCGTCGCCGAGAGCTTGTTGCGCGAGGGATTGAGCCGCACGGCGACCACGGCGATGCTCAGCGCCTGCCGCGACGCCAGCGCGATCGTGACCGGCTTGGCGCCGCTTTTCGTTACCGTGACGATCGCCGTGGCGGGGGTGAAGTTTACCTTGTGCGCCACCACCGCATAGAGCCCCGGCGCCACCGCGGGGAACGCGAAATGCCCCGCCTGGTCGGTCGCCCTATTCGCCACCACGTGGCCGTCGGGCGCTTGCAGGTTTACCTTCACCCCGGCGACGGCTCTTCCCAATGAATCGTTGACGGTTCCGGCTACGCGCTGTGCCGGGCCTGCGGCTACCTGCGCGCTGCCCAGTGCCGGAGCGATCATCTGGGCCAGGAACGCGCCGAGCCCAAACAGCAATCTAAGCGATCTGTGCATTACAAATTATCCCCATGTGCGGTCGCGGGCGCCTTGGCCGATGCCGGATCGGCACGGGCAGATGCGCACGTGGCAAAACGCCCCGCGACCTCCGTCAAACGAAATTCCGTAATGTCAGCGGGAAATCGTCAGACCGCGAGGCGGGGCGGGGCCCGCGACTGGCATGAGGAGAGCGCGCACGTAATCGCCGCGCGTACGGCGACCGCGGCGATCGGCTGGGCGTCGGCGTGCGGCTGTTCGACGGCCGCAACGGCCGCCGGATTCAGCGGCACATGAAAGGCAAGGATACAGAGCGCGCACAGACCGTCGTCGGCGACGACCTGCGCCTGCGAATCTATCCGGCGGACCGGGTTGCTCTGATGGTAATGGGCGACGGCGAGAAACTGGGCCGCCAGGATCAGTACGGCGGCGAGCGTGGCGGTTGCCCGCCCGCATCGTTTCGCCCAAGCGATACTTGATCCGATCCTGCGCTGCCCTGAGGCCATTGTCACCTGCGGGCTCGCGTTCTCGCGGCGCGACACCCGGTGCCGACCATTCGCCGACGCTTACACGATACCCTCTTGCTTGAGACGGTCCAAGTCGGCCGCCGAAAGCCCAAGCATTTCGCCATAGACCTCGTCGTTATGCTGTCCGAGCAGCGGCGCGGCGGTGACCTCGGCGGGCGAGTCCTCGAGTTTCACCGGACATCCGGGCATCGTGAATTTGCCGCGCACTGGATGGTCGACGGTGACCACCATGCCGCGCTCGCGCATGTGCGGATCGTTGAGCAGCTCGACGCTGTCGAGTATCGCCCCGCAGGGCACGCCGGCCTCGCCCATCATGCACATCACGTCGTGCTTGGAATGCAGGATGGTCCACGCTTCGATAATCTGCGTCAGATCCTCGATGTATTTGATCCGTTCCTTGCGCTCCTTGAAGCGCGGATCGTCGGGCACGTCGGGCCGTCCGATGGTCTTGCACAGCGCATGGAACATCTCGGGCGTGGTGCATAGCATGTAGACGTAATCGTTGTCGCCGCCGGGCGCGCATTTGTAGATGTCGCCGATCGCGCCGCTGGCCAGGCGGTTGCCGGCGCGCGGAGTCGGCTGCCCCGTGATGTAGGTACCCATCATCGGCACGCGCACGAAATTGAACACCGCCTCCTGCATCGCGACTTCGACCTTCTGCCCCTTGCCGGTGCGCTCGCGCTGGATATAGGCCGCGAGCACGCCGCACGCCGCGTGGATACCGGTGCCGGTGTCGCCGATCGTCGGGCCGGGCTTGAGCGGCGGCGAGCCGGGGAAGCCGGTCAGGGACATCGCGCCGCCGGCGGCCTGCGCGATCATGTCGAAGCTCTTGTACTTACTGTACGGCCCATAGGTGCCAAAACCCTTGATCGTCAGGTAGATCAGGCGCGGGTTGATCTCGCGCAGCTTGTCGTAGCCAAGCCCCCAGCTCTCGAGCGTGCCGAGCGAGTAGTTTTCCGCCAGGATATCGACCTGCTTGATCAGATCGATGAACATCTGTTTGCCGCGCTCGGACTTGGTGTTGAGCGTGATGCTGCGCTTGTTGGCGTTGAGCAGCATGAAGTAGTGCGAATCGACGCCCGGCTTTTCGCTCAGCAGCCAGCGCCCCTGCTCGCCCATCTTGGGCGGCTCCATCTTGATCACGTTGGCGCCGAGCCACGCCAGCATCTCGGTGCACGAGGTGCCGGCTTCAAACTGCGTCAGGTCGAGGATTTTTACACCAGCCAGGGCTTTTTCCATCGAGGATTCTCCAGCGGCCTGATTCGGCCGGGCCGCGCGTGCCAGCGCACATCCGTCGTCAACGCGGGCCAATAATGTCTCGTTAGCTTATGGATAACTTCTCATCGTTGTAGCGCCGAAGTTCGCGCGCGGCAAGGCGAACGCCGGGACGGTCCAGAGGCCGGTTTAAGCCGCGCGGTGCGCGATGCTAGATTGATTGAACGTGTGCCGCGCTCTTGTCCGCGCCGCGTTATCCACGATGCCTGACGCACTGGCCAATCTGGCGGCAATCCGCACCGAGTTGAATCATCTCTTCCTCGAGCGCGCCGATCTGGTCGACGGGGCGCTGTGCGCACTGCTTTCGGCCAGCCATATCCTGGTGATCGGGCCGCCGGGCACGGCCAAATCGATGCTGGCCGACGAGCTGTGCCGGCGGGTCGAAGGGGCCGACTACTTTCAGTGGCTGCTGACCCGCTTCAGCACGCCCGAGGAGATTTTTGGCGCGGTGAGCCTCAAAGGACTCGAGCAGGACGACTACCGCCGCGTCACCGATCACAAGTTGCCCGAGGCGCACATCGCTTTTCTCGACGAGATCTTCAAGGCCAACTCCTCGATCCTCAACGCGCTGCTCACCGTGATCAACGAGCGCGTCTATCATAACGGCCGCCAGCGCGTGGCCGTCCCGCTGGTCACGATGTTCGGCGCGTCCAACGAGTTGCCCGATGAGGAAGAGCTGACGGCGCTCTACGACCGCTTCATGCTGCGCTTTACGGTCGACTATATCAGCGAGGACTTTCGCTTCCTCAAAATGCTCGAGGGCATCGCGCCCGCCGCGCGCACCGCGATTACGCTTGCCGACCTGATGGCGCTGCGCGCGCGCACTGACGCAATCAAGGTGCCGGGGGCGATCCTGCGCGCGATCGCCGAACTGCGGCGTATCCTGGCCGCGCAGCAAATCGTGGTCTCGGATCGGCGCTGGCGCAACGCGCTGGGCGTGCTGCGCGCCCATGCGCTGATCTGCGGCCGCGCGCAGGTGGCCGAGGACGATCTGCCGTTTCTCGAACACGTGCTGTGGAAGGATCCCGAGGAACTGCCCAAGGTGCGCGACGCGATTCGCCGGCTGGTCAAGGGCTTCGAGGACGAAGCGCGCGAGTTGCTGATCGAGGCCGAGGAACAGCGCGAGCGGGCGTCCGACGGCGTGTGGGAGAGCGACGAACTGCGCCGGCGCGCGGTGATCGAGGCGCATACCAAGCTCGCCAATATCCTGGTCAAATTCGAGAAGCTGGTCGGCGAGGCCGCCGCCAACGGCCGCGATACCGGCGGGCTCGAAGCGATGCGCGCGCAGGTCAAGGCGATTCAGCAGGCGATGTTGCGGGCGGCGCTGTAAGCCGATGCCGGCCGAGGAATCGACGCCCGCGATCGTGCTGCGCGCGCGCGACTATTCCGAATCCGATCGCATCGTGACCCTGCTCACGCGCCATTTCGGCAAGCTCAGCGGAATCGCCAAGGGCGCCAAGGCCTCGCGCCGGCGCTTCGAGCGCAAGCTCGAGCCGTTCTCGCAAGTTGCGCTCTACTTTCGCCGCCGCCCGCACGGCCAGTTGGTCTTTATCACGCGCGCCGAACGCGGCGAGACGGCCGCGCCGATAATCGAAGACGACCTCGCGAAAATCGCGCTCGGCAGCTACATGCTCGAACTGGCCGAGGCGCTGACCTCCGAAGAGGCCGAGGCGGCCGACGCATATCACGTGCTGCTCGATGCGCTCGACGCATTGGGGAACGGCCCGGCGACGCTCGCGATGCGCCAGGCGTACGAGATGCGGCTGCTGCGCGCGGCGGGCTTCGGCCTCGAATTCGCCCATTGCCGGCTCTGCGCCACGACCGGCACAGAGGGCGGTGGCGCGGTCTACTTCGTCGTCGCGCGCGGCGGCGTGGTTTGCACGCGATGCCGTCCGCAGGCGCCAGAGGGCGCGGTGCGGATGGCCGCGGCGAGCGCGATCGCG
>DATLRA010000135.1:0-12426 GCA_035534935.1 Binataceae bacterium (SeqCode) | reverse complement strand
ATAGAGATTATCTGCAGATCGATCGCGTCGGGCTCGATCGCTTCGCCGCCTAACTTCATAAGGCAAACTCCGTGGTGAGCTCGGCAAAAGTAACCATCGCACCCAAGCGAGTCAAGGGTTTCTAAGGCGAATCAACAATTAGAAAGATGTTTCAGCCAAGCCGAGGGCTCAATCTCCTAAAGCGATTAGGAAATTATACCTTATTTCCTTAAGTTAATCTGGTTTGAGCCCGCCAGCGTCCGCTCAAAGCAGGTCCGAGACCTCCCTGCCCTTCATTTATTCGGACCCGCGGGTCGCTGTGCCATGTGTGGCTTTGCCGCGTTTTCAGAACGTCGCGTCAACTCCGCGTCTTAATTCGGATATGCGTCGGTGCCCATTTCCAGCGCGTCGAGCCCGCTCCATTCGACCTCCGCGGGCACCCGATTGCCGATCGTCCGCTCGACGATGTAGAAGAACGCCGTCGCCAGCGTGAAGACCACGATCGCGTTGACCGTCACGCCGATCACCTGCGCGGCGAATTGCCCGACGTCGCCGTAGAGCAACCCACGCACTGGTCCGGCCACTCCGTTCCAGCCGTCGCCGTAGCTGCCGTCGGCAAAAATCCCCAGAGCCAGCGCGCCCCACAATCCGCATACCCCATGCACCGGGATCGCGCCCACCGGGTCGTCGATGCGCAGGTGGCGCTCGAGATACAGCACGCTCGACACCACCAGCAGGCCCGCGACCACGCCGATCAGCACCGCCGCCTCCGGGGTGACGAACGCGCACGGCGCCGTGATCGCCACCAGCCCGCCGAGCAGTCCGTTGCAGGCCATCGCCACGTCAGGCTTGTTGAAGCGATGCCACAGATAGAGCATCGCGGCGAGCGCGCCGCCGGCCGACGATAGCATCGTGTTCACCGCGATCAGCGCGATGCGCGAATCCGACGCCGCCAGCGTCGATCCCGCGTTGAAGCCGAACCAGCCGAAAGCGAGGATCAGCGTGCCGACGATCGCCATCGGGATGTTATGCCCGGGCAGCAGGCCGATTGCGCCGTCGCGGCGGAACTTGCCGATGCGCGGGCCCAGGCGCATCACGCCGGCCAGCGCCGCGATGCCACCGGTCATGTGCACCACCGACGATCCGGCGAAATCGACGTGGCCGTGGCCCAGACCCAGGTTCACGCCGAGTTGCGCGAGCCATCCGCCGCCCCATACCCAATTGCCATAGAGCGGGTAGAGGAACATCGACATGAACAGCCCGTAGACGAAAAACGCCGAGAACTTCCAGCGCTCGGCCATCGCGCCGGTCGGGATCGTCGCCGCCGTGTCCATGAAGACCACCGCGAACAGGAACATCGCCAGGCTCGCCGGATCGTGAGTGACGCTGACCAGTGCGAATTTCGCGCAGCCGATCAGGCCGTAGGCGTGACCGCCGAGCGTGATCGACAGCTCCCGATGAACCATCGGCATCGAGCCCAGCGACGGCCACCGCGAGATCCCGCCCATCATCAGCGCGTAGCCGCAAAACCAGAATCCGATCAGCCCGACCGGATAGATGACCAGATTCATCGCCATCGTGTTGACCGCGTTCTTGGCCCGCGTGAAGCCGGTCTCGAGCATCGCGAAACCGATCTGCATGAACATCACGAGGAAACCGGCGATCAGCACCCAGGCGAGGTTGAGCGACTGCGTCACCTGCTCCCACGGATGCGCCACGGTGGCGTCGCCCTGCGCCCAGGCCGGTGTGCGTCCGAGCGCAATCAGCGCCGCGGCGGCCAGGACTATCGTCACGGTATCGCGCACGACGCGCGCACGCGCGGCACTGCGCACGATACGCACACGCGCGGCGGGTCCGCACGCGCCGGCGATCGGCTCGATTTGCGGATTCATTTGATCTGCCCCCGATACGAACGCTGACTGGTTTGCGGCGAAGCCGGATAACGATTGGCCAGCCAGATGAGAAAGGCGAGTACGCCCACCAGCGATCCGAAAAACGCCACGGTCCATAGCGCCCGACGGATCTTCTGGCCGGCCAGGCTGCGCGGATGCAGCCGTTCGGCGCGATCGGTTATCACGACCTCGCCCGGACGGTCGAGGTCGTGAAGCATCTCGGCGGCGCTGTCGTAGCGGTTGCGCGGGATGCGCTCGATCGCGTGCAGCACGATCTCTTCGAGGCGCGGATCGAGGTCGGGCCGGTAATGCGTCGGGCGCTGCGGATCTTCGCTGGTCTTGGCCCGCATCATGTTGTAGACGTTCTCGGCCGCGTAGGGTAATTCCGCCGTCAGCATCTCGTAGAGCATCGTGCCCAGCGCGTAGATATCCGTGCGCGCGTCGCCGCGCTTGCCGCTGACCTGTTCCGGCGCCATGTAGTCGGGCGTCCCGATGGTCGACGAGAGGCCCGACCACGTCAGCCGCCGCGCGGTCTCGTCCAGCGCGATGCCGAAGTCCATGATCTTGAGCCGCCCGCCGTCGGTCACCAGTACGTTCTCGGGCTTCAGATCGCGATGCACCACCTGGTTGCTGTGCAGGTAGACCAGCGCCGCGCAAATCTGGCGTGCGTAGTCGAGCGCCTCATCGATCGGCAGCGGCCGCTTGTCGCGCATCAGGGCGCGCAGCGAGACCCCCTCGACGTACTCCATCGCGATGTACATCCGGCTCTTGCGCCGCGGCGTGTAGACCTTGATAACATTGGGATGTTCGAGGCGGCGCACCACCTCTTCCTCGCGCTGGAAGCGGCTGTAGAACACCACGTCGCTCTCGAACTGTGAATAGGGAATTTTGATCGCAACGGTCGCGCCGTTGAGCTCGTCGACGGCCTTGAAGATCGAGGCCATCCCGCTGCGCGCGATTAGCTCGGTGAGCCGATACTGGTCGAGCTGGTCGCCGACATTAACTTCGCGCATGAGGTAGACGTGCCGTCCGCTTGCGCGCCGTTAAATCTCGCGCGTGGCAGGAATTAAGCATCGCCGCCGAGGCCGCGCAAGATCGTTCGCCCATTGGTTGATCGCCGATGGCAACGAAGCGGCGGCGCTCGCCGGCTTCAGTCCGCCCGTTTAAACAGCTCCAGAAGGCGCGCGCGCCATCCGCGCCGCCGCGCCATACTCGCCCCCGCCGCGTGCATCACGAAGACCGCGGCGGTCAGATTGTCGGCCGTGCCGCGCCGGTTCGCCGCTTCGATCAGCCGCCGGCAGGCGTCCTCAGCCGGGCCTTCGCGGGCCAACCGTTCGAGGTCGCGGTCCTCGAGCACCGACCACAATCCGTCGCTGCACAGGATCAGGCGATCGTTGTGCTGCAGCGGCGTGGTGATACGGTCGATCGACGCGATCAGATCGTGGCCGAGGCTACGGCTGAGCGCCGATCGGTCCGGATGCTCGCGCCCGCGCTCCGAGCTGATTATCCCCATGCGCACCCGCTCGCCGACCATCGTATGGTCGCGCGAGATCTGCTCGATGCGCCGATTGCGCAACAGGTACAGGCGGCAATCGCCAACGTGTGCGGCGAACAGCATCCCCTCGTCGACGTTGATCGCCACCGCCGTGCAGGTCGTCGCCATGCGCCGCAGTTCGGGCACCGTCAGGGCGCGATTGTGGATTTCGATATTGGCCTGCTGCACCGCGCGATGCAGCCGCTTGGAGGTGCCCCACGCCGGCGGGCTTTCGCGGAAGGCCTTGAGCGTGGTCTCGACCGCCATCGCGCTGGCGACCTCGCCACCCTCGTAGCCGCCAACGCCGTCCGCCACCACGAAAACCGGCGTGTTGCCGTTCTCGATCAGGTGCCCTTTCGAGTCCTCGTTACCCGCGCGCTCCGTACCGACGTCGGTTACGATCGCCAGGTCGAAGGCGGGCGCGCTCGCGGACTGCGGGCTCGTCGATTCCATGAATGCAGCTACCGTTTCCAAAGCCTGCTCCTGACGGGCGGGGACGCCGCTGCGCACAC
Organism: Binataceae bacterium (SeqCode); assembly: GCA_035534935.1. Classification (GTDB taxonomy): domain Bacteria; phylum Desulfobacterota; class Binatia; order Binatales; family Binataceae; genus JADMIL01. Next base: position 8,509 of record DATLRA010000135.1, on the reverse strand, counting down.
CACCCGGGATTGCTCCTGCGACGCCTCAGTCGTCAGCCGGATTGCGCGGATTTTTCCCGGAGCTCGAATTCCGCCGCCAGCCAGTCCGACAATTCGTCGCCGTGGCCAACACCGCGCTGCCGATAGATTTCGTAGGCGCGTAGCTGAATTGCGGCGAAGGCGACACCGTTGGCGCCATGAGCGGCCGGCGGCGCGGCCGCGGGCTCGGTCGCCGCCTCGGCGGGCGACGGCGGACTGGCAACCGCTCCGGCCGTTGCAGCCGTTCCATGGTTCGGCGCCGTCGCGGTCTTTTTCTTGCGCACGCCCGCCGTTCCGGGTTTTCTGGGCGCTGCCATCGCGAAACCTCCTCCTCCACTCGATCCCTGCCGGTCTTCTCAAAATGAGCCCCGCCGAAGTGAGACCCGCAAACCAGATTACGCTGTCGAACTCGCCGCGATGCAAATCCGCAATTTAATCTGCCCGCCGCACTGCGCCGTAATTCCGGTCGAAAGCGCGGGCGGGCCCGAACACTTCGGGCCCGCCTCGCATCGGTTTAGACAACCTCCGTCGTCATCGGCACGCGATCAAAACGAATAGACCACGTCGCCAATCACGGTGTTCTGTCCGGCGATCGTCTGGTACGGCGAGCCGGTCAGCGGATTGATACCCGCGTTGGTGAAGAACGGCTTGGCACTTGATTCGTCGTGCCGGTATTCGAGCCGCGCCAGCAATCCGGTGACGGCCGGGATCTTATAGTTGACCGTGCCGGTGACCTCGCCCAGCGTCTGGCGCAGCCCCGTCCGCGCGCCATTGGCGTCGCGGAACCATTCGCCGCGCAGCGCGAACTCGAGGTTATCGGTGTAGTCGTACACGATATAGCCCGCGTCACCCGACCAGGTCGGATTGCTCACCGCGAACGGCGAGGGCGCGGCGCCGGCCTGCGACACCGGGATCGGCGTCACCAGGTCGTTGCCATCGTCCTGCCCGTAGACGAACTCGTCGATGAGCTGCAAGCCCGCGATCGGCGTGTGATAGGTCAGGATCGGATCGATGACCCAGCGATGCGTATTGCCGTGGCCCGAATTCTCCGCGCCCCAGATGCCGGACAGCACGAAGGCCAGCGATTGATTCTCGGACATCAGGCTGCCCGAGTTCAGCGAAAGCTGTCCTTCGATCGACTTGCCGTCGTTGTTGTCGGAAACGTCGTCCCAGCCGTTGTTCACTCCGAGCGTCGCGCCGACGTAGCTGTTGAAGTTGTACTGCGCGCGCAACCCGGTATGGGTAAACGGAATCGCGTAGCCGAAAATGAAGTCGCGTGAAACGTTGAAGTCCCCCGCGTTCCAGGTCGGAATGGTCTCCTCGCCGAGCAGCGTCACGAAACGGCCCAGCGAAAAATTCACGCCCTGCTGGACCGGCAGCGTGTAGGTCATGTAGGCCTGCGTGAGATCGACATTCTGCGTGCCGATCGTGAACGCGTTGCTGTAATGCGTGGCCGTGCTCAGGACGTTGGCCACTGCGCCGAAGTTGATGTCGGTGACGAAGCCGACGCCGCCATCGGTCGTGCGATCGATGTGAATGTTGCCCTGCTGCAGGTCAAAGCTGTTCGCGTTGAGGTCGAACACGTGCAACTGATTGACCCGGCCGTTCGGCGCGCCCGGGGGCGCCGTTTTTGGCTGGTTGAAATTAAATTCGTAGGTCGCGTCAACCAACCCATGAATATGCACGCCCAGGTTGGTACTCAGATTGGTCTTGATATCCCCCAGATCCTTGCCGATGGACCCGACCTGCTCGCCGATGGTGGGCGACTTGCTGCCCGCCGCCGGAACCGAAACGGTCTGTTCCGTCTTGAGTGTCGAGACCTCGCCCTTGAGCTCCTGAACTTCCTGTTGGAGCTGCTGAACCTCGCTGTTGAGGTCGCCGCCGGAATCGCCTCCCGCCCACGCCACCGCGCCGAAGGCCATCATGGCAACGGCTAAGGCCGCTGGCGCTGCCAGCTTGAGACTAAGTCGATTAGCGCCTTTTATCCTCATTTCCTCGTTTCCTCCCGGCGAATTGCTTACGCCGCCTCCTGATCCGGTTGATGAAAGTTGATGCGTACGATTGGCAAAACTCCTCCTACCTTCCGCGCGCGAATCGCACAGGGTTACTCAAGTTTCGTGCCTTCGCTGAAGCTATGAATTTGCTTTGAAATCGGGACCTTGCGGGTTACTGCCAGCCTATTGCTGTGGCATCTGCCGAATTGTTATGCAGGCCGCATGCACGGCGCAGTACTAACCACCCGGTAGATCCGCCTTTCGATTGAGTTTTGGACTCCCGAATGGTCGCATAGTGACGCGGGCTTCGGCCCAAATTGCGGAGAGGGCCGCACTTGCGGCCCTCTCCCGATCGGTGGTGATTACACATCTGCCACACGAGCCTGAACGCGGGCTCAGGCCGGCTTGGCAAGCAGCAGCGTATCTTTGCCCTTTTTCTTGGAGTTGCGCATGAAATAGATCGCGCCGTAGATGCCCCACACCACCGACAGCACCACCGCGATGATCGGCTCCTTCCAACTGCCGAGTCCTTCCAGCGGTCCGATGACGTAGAAGGCGAGACAGGCGAAGTTCGCGAGCGCGCCGAAGACCGGCACTACCATGTGCTTGAAGCCACTGAAATCGTTGTGTTCCTTGAACGCCACAATGCACACGATATTGGTCAGGCCGTAGAGCACGAAGGTGCCGAAATTCGACAACAGCGTGACCGTCAGCAGACCGTTGGGCAGGTTCGACAACGTCGCGTTGGAGCCCAGGCCGAACGCATACCAGATGTTATGCGGCAGCGTCTTCATGGCGTCGTCGGTCGGCGCCGAGCCACCGGTGAAAAAGGCCAGCGCCGCAATTCCGCCGATAACCGCCGAGATCGTCGCCAGTGTCCAAATCGCCCGATGGGGCGTCAGGTTCTCGCCGTGGAGCAAGCCAAAGTGCTCGGGCACCTCCTCGTCGCGGCCCATCGCGTAGGTCACGCGTGCGCCGGTGTTGATGCAGCTCAGCGTCGTACCGATCAGCGCGAGGAAGACCGTGAAGGCCTCGATCAGCATGAAGGCTACGCCGTGGCCGCCCAGCAGCGCGTCACCAATCAGCGTCATCATGTCCCCGATCGGCGCCGCCGAACCGCTGGCCGCCTTGAGGCTGTAGGCGCTGCTCATGAAATAGTTGGCCGCGAAGTACTCGAACATGTAGCAGATGAGCCCCTGGATGGTCAGGGAGAGCAGCACGGCGCGAGGAATATCCCGCTTGGGATTCTTCGCCTCCTCGCCCATCGCCGTGACCGACTCGAAGCCGACCAGCAGCAGGATTGCGATCGTCGCCTGCAGCATGGTCCACGAGAAGGTATGCGGCGAGACCACCGACAGAGCGGTCGGATGCGCCGGGTTATCGCCCGCCAGCGCGTAGTGCAGGGTCATCGAGACCACGTTGCCATTGGCGTCGAAGCCGTGCCCGGTCGAGCCCTCGGGATGGCCGATACGGTAGGCGATCGCCAGTGCGCCGAAAAAGACCAGCGCCGTAATCTGAATCGCGTTAATCGCGATGTTGACGTTGGTCGCGCCTTGTACGCCACGATATGCGATGTACGAAACCAGATACGAGAAAACGATCGCGACCAGCGCCATGAAGACCGGGCCAGGCACCGTCGAGTTCATCACGCCCGGGAACAGGATGCCGACGATGTAGCCGACCAGCACGCCCATCGTCGCGACCATCACCGCCGGATAGATCCAGTAGTAGAGATGGGATGCCCAGCCGATGATGAACTTCGAGATGCGCGCGAAGCGGAAGGCCTTGGTCGTATTGAGAAAAGCCTGTTCCGCGAACAGATAAGAGCTGCCGGCGCCGGGGTACAACTTGGCCAGCTCCGAGTACGAAAGTGCCGTCGCATAGGCCAGCGCCAGGGCGACCAGAATGCCAAACCACATTGATAGCCCTGACGGCATCACGTAGCCCGCTTGAATGACGAACGTGATCCACAGGAATGCTCCGGGTGCGATCAACGCCATCGCGTTGACCGTAACGCCGGTGAGCCCAAGTGTTGCCTGCATCTTGGGTTTTTCGGGTGTTGCAGCCATCTTTCCTCCTTAGTTAATCCGCGCGGCAGATGCCGAATTTGCCCCCAAGCCCAAGGGACGCGAACGCGCATCGCAACTGAGCAAAATAAATGCCACGAGAAAGCGCAGGAAAGCGCGTGCATGTTGCATTCTTCACTGCCTGCAATGCAGGCATTCAATCGAAGGATGGTTATTTACTAAGCAAGGGAGGGGGGTAAAGATTAGCTGAAGGCATGAGAATAACTACATCGTACGATGGAGTCGTAGGGTGAACAGATCGTCGCACCGCTCTAATCAGATGCACTTGACTTATCAAGCAGCGTCCAGTCGTCAAATTTCGCTATACGGCTGATTTCGCGCTGCCGGTCGGCTTGATATCGCACTACTCGGCGGATTCTTCGTCCGGCGTTGCGCGCCGCCGCGGCATACCCACCGCGACCATCAGCAACGGGTTTTTCGCGGCTCCGTGCGGCGAGAGAAATTTCGCCGTGTCGTCGTCGTAAAAGGTCAGCCCGGTCGCCCCGGCGCCCAATGCGTAGGCGGCGAGATAGGCCCGGCCGCCGAGTAATCCGGCCTCCAGATGAGCGGCGCGGTAGCCGCGATTGCCGTACGCGGCGAGGATCTTTTCGACCGATGCCGTATAACAGATGAGCACGCTGCAATCGGCGCCCAACGGCTGCTCGAGGCAGAGGTAGCCCGCCTCCCCGCGAAATTCGCCCGACCGGATCAGCTCCAGGGTCCCGGTTTCGCGCCGGTAGTAATACAGACCTGGGGCGACGCCGGTGACCGCGTTGACGATCACGTACGGCTCGACCATCGCGGCGAAGTCGGCGTGCAGGTGATGCCGCGCGGTCGCCATGATTGCCGCCAGGGTGGCGCCGGCGATCGGCTCGCGGGCGAAGCCGCGGGATGAGCCGCGGCGCAGGATGGTCTCGCCGAGCCCGCGCGTGGCGGCGAATCCGGGCGCGTCGAGCGCGATCGCTTCGGCGGCGGGCGGCGCCGCGTCGCGTTTGAACTCGGCCGCCGCGATCGCGCGCACCTGGGCTGACGTCTCGAGGCGCGACCCGCGCTGCATCCGCGCAATGTCGTCGTGGGCGACTTCGCGCGCGGAGAGCGGCAAGCTCTCGAGTTCGAGCGGTGCGACTTGCGCCGTCGCATGCGCATCGATCACGGCAACGTGCGGCGCGCGTCCGATCGCAACGAGACACACCGCGCCCTCGCGATCGCCGTCGGCGCCAATCAGCGCCTCGACCGGTCCATCGGCAAAGGCGGTGAGCACCTCGGTCGCAAGCCCTTCGGCGTTGACCGCCGCGACCAGGTTGGCCAGGATCGTGCCGGCGTCCCAATAGCAGTAGCGCCAGGCGCGTGCACGATACTTCCACGCACTGCGCCAGAAGATCGCCGACATGACAATGACCGCGCGCGCTTCGAGGATCGACGGCCGCGCCGCCGCCGCCGCGGCCAGATAGCCGCGCCAATCGCCGCGCCGCAGTCCGCGCAGTTTCAAGTCGCCGGGCGAGAAATGGTAGAGCCCGGCTTCGAGCCCGTCGACCTCGGCCGCCGCCAGGTAAATTTCGATTGGATACAGCGCGCCGGCCGAAGCCGCGGCGCGAAAATGATAGGCGTCGCCGTCAACTATTTTGCTGCGCGTAAGTCCGTCGGCACAGAACAGGATTCGCGTGATGGTTTCGAGATCAATCGGTCCCGCGTCTGCGGCCGAAGCCGCGTCCCCGGCGGCGGCGATCGCGTCGCGCACCGCCGCCCGCCCGGCAATCGCCGCGGTCGCCGGCACGCTCGGCAGATTCAGTTCGCGCGGCAGCGCGAGCATCCCGGCCGCCGGGTAGATCTTGTACGGCTGCGGCCGAATATCCCAATCCAGGTAATGCGGCGAGCTGCGCACGCTGGTGTACGAATGTTTGGTGATTTCATGATAATCGCGCGCGACCTCGCGATCATCGTTAGACGTTTTCCGCTCACGATCGTCAGACACTGCCGCTCACGCTCCTGCACATCATTGCGATTACGATGCCCGGAAATTCTCCGCGACCTCACCATAGCATTCGGCGCGATGCGGCGGGTTGGCCGCGACGGCCCGGGGCATGCTATACGCGAAACTTCATCGCGGCGCGCATCGGGCGGGACTCGCCGCCCGCGCCGCGGTCCACATCACTGTGCTCGAAGCGCCACTTGGGGAGGGTGCATTCATGGCCGCGCGATTGACCGTCGAAGAAGTTCAAGCCCTGTACGAAAAGATCAATTATTGGGGACGCTGGGGCAAAGAGGATGAGCGCGGCGCACTCAACTTCATCACGCCCGAGATTCGCGCGCGCGCGGCCAAGACCGTGCAGAGCGGCGAAATCGTACCGTTGGCGCTGCCGCTCTCGACCCAGACCACGCCGGATAATCCGCAGCCGGTGCAGCACATGATGTTGCATTCGGGACCGCCGGGAATCGCCGCGCTGGATTATTTCGGCATGGCGCCGCACGGCATGGCCTTCACCCATCTCGACGCACTCTGCCACGTCTTCTGGCAGGGCAAAATGTACAACGGGTTTTCCGATCGCGAGGTCGGCCGCTTTGGCGCGCGCAAATGCGCAATCGACGTGACGCGCGACGGCGTGATGAGCCGGGGCGTGCTGCTCGATATACCGGCGGCAAAAAAGGTCGATTGGCTCGACCCGGGCGATGCGATCTATCCCGAGGATCTCGACGCCGCCGAAAAGCTCGGCCGCATGACGGTCGGCGAGGGCGACGTGCTGCTGCTGCGCACCGGCCGGCATCAGCGGCGCAAGGCCAAGGGCGCGTGGGATCCGCGGCGCGAGGGGCTGCCCGGGCTCGACGCCTCGTGCCTGCAATGGATTCACGATCGGCGCGTCGCGGTGATCGGATGCGACGCGGTGAGCGACATCGCGCCGAGTCCTTACGGCGCGGCGATGGGTCTGCCGATTCACGTCGGCACGCTGGTCATGATGGGCATCCATCTGATCGACAACGCCGACTTCGACGCGCTGGCGGCAGCTTGCGCGCGCCATGAGCGCTACAACTTTCTGTTCACGATGGCGCCGCTCATCCTCGAGCACGCGACCGCGTCGCCGGTGAATCCGCTGGCGCTGTTCTAGCCGATCGCGTGACGCACACCGCGTCGGGCGAACCGCCCGCTTGGCCGCACCGGATGATCAATCATGGGGAAGGTTCCGATGAAAAATGAAGCACTGGTAATTGATGCCGACGGCCATATTCTCGAACCGCCCGACCTGTGGGAAAAATATCTCGAAGCGAAATACCGCGATCGGGCGGTGCGTATCCGCGTGGGCGAGGACGGCTACGAATTTCTTGAAGTCGACGGCAAACGCGCCAAACTGACCCGCCAGGGCCAGCTCGGCACGCTCGGCGGCATGGGCAAGCAGGTCGAGGAGTCGCGCCGGCGGCGCGAGGAATTCGTCAACTCGGGCCGCGCCTCCGAACTGCGCTACGAAAAGCCCAAGCCCGAAGATACCTATTTGAAGGGCGCGGCCTACGGCACGATGGACATGCGCGAGCGTCTGCAACTGCTCGACCGCGAGGGCATGGCGAAGTCGGTGCTCTATCCGACGATCGGGCTTTTGTGGGAATGCGAAACGATGGACGTGGAGCTGTCGGGTGCCTACTGCCGCGCCTACAACCGATGGATTGCCGATTTCTGCCGCGACTCGGGCGGCCGGCTCGTGCCGATCGCGCACGTCTCGCTCGGCGACCCCGACGAGGCCGCGCGCGAGCTCGAGCGCGCGGTAAAAGCGGGATGCAAGGGCGCGTTCATCGCGCCGTTTACGATTTCGCGCCGCCCGCACGGCGACCCGGCGCACGATCGGCTGTTTGCCGTCGCCCAGGAGGCCGGCGTGCCGGTGGCGATTCATCCGACGCTCGAGCCGCCCGAGTTCGGCGTGCATCGCCGCTACGACAATTTCGGCTGGGCCGCCTGGTACTTCGATCTGTTCGCGGCGCAGGGCGTGCAGCACGCCTTCGCGACCTTTTTCCAGCTCGGCGTGTTCGATCGCTTTCCCCGGCTGAAGGTGGTGGTGCTCGAATCGGGCGCCGGCTGGATCGGCTATTTCCTCGATCGCGCCGACGCCATTTTCAGCGGCACGACGATCGCGCAGACCGTGCGCCTCAAGGAAAAGCCCTCGTTCTATTTCAAGGAGCGATGCTTCATCTCGGCCGATCCTGACGAACGGACCATCGCCGGCATGATGACGCACGTGGGCGAGGATAAATTCTTCTGGGCCAGCGACTACCCGCATCCCGACCACCCGGGGAACTACCTCGAAGAGCTGGCCGGACTGGTCAAGCCGATGACCGAGAGCGGACGGCGGGGAATCCTGGGCGAGAACGTCGCGCGCGCATACGGGCTGATCTGAGCGCGCCGCGCGGCAATTCTCGCCGGGGGTGACCGGTGCAAATTCATGCGGACCT
>DATLRA010000134.1:0-6262 GCA_035534935.1 Binataceae bacterium (SeqCode) | reverse complement strand
ATGGCTGGCGGCGGCCGAGCGCCCGCCGAGCCTCAAAGCGATGGTGCCGTCGATCACGGCCAGCGACTATCACGACGGCTGGACCTACCAGGGCGGCGCCTTCGCGCTGTTCTTCAACGTGAGCTGGCTGATGACCGCGCTGGGCTTGCCGCGGCTGATTCGCGAGCGCGAGACCAATCCGGCGGCGGGCCCGGAACTGGGCCGGGTGATGTCGTCGATCGACACGATGCGCGATCAGATGGATTTCCTGCCGCTCAAGGAATTTCCGATGTTCCGCGCGGGCGCGCCCTACTTCTTCGACTGGCTCGAACATCCGAATTACGACGCCTACTGGCGCAAGCTCTGTATCGAGGAGAGCTACAACAAAATTGACGTGCCGGCCCTCAATATCGGCGGCTGGTACGACATCTTCCAGGGCGGCACGATTCGCAATTATCTCGGGATGAAGGCGCGCGGCGCGAGCGATGCGGCGCGTCGCCAGCGCCTGATGATGGGGCCGTGGAACCATGCCCTGCCGCTGCCCAACCTGGTCGGGCAGGTCGACATGGGCTTTCGCGCGAGCCCGATCTCGGTCGACCTCGACGGGCAGCAACTCGAATGGTTCGACTATTGGCTCAAGGGCAAGGCCAACGGCGCGGCCGAGGGTGCGCCGGTCAATCTCTACGTGATGGGGCGCAACGAATGGCGCGAAGAAAAAGCGTGGCCCCTGCCGGGCACCGAATGGCGCCGCTACTATCTGCATAGCCGCGGCCGCGCCAACAGCGCCTATGGCGACGGCGCGCTGGCGACCGATACGCCCGGCGCCGAGCCGCCCGATTCGTATCTCTACAATCCGCTGAGTCCGGTGCCGACGATGGGCGGCGGACTATGCTGCTATCCCAACTCAGTGCCGGGGGGCGCGTTCGATCAGGCCGCCGTCGAGCATCGCGCCGACGTGCTGGTCTATTCGACCGAACCGCTGGCCGAGGATCTCGAAGTGACGGGGCCGGTAAAACTCACGCTCTACGCGTCGTCGTCGGCGCCGGATACCGACTTCACGGCCAAACTGGTCGACGTCGGGCCGTGCGGCTTCGCGCGTAATCTGACCGACGGAATTATCCGCGCGCGGGTGCGCGAGTCGCAAACGGATCCGACATTGATCACGCCGGGCAAGGTCTACGAATTCACTATCGACATGTGGTCGACGGCCAACCTGTTCAAGGCCGGCCATCGGATACGGCTCGAGGTCAGCTCGTCGAACTTCCCGCGCTTCGATCGTAATCCCAACACCGGGCACGATCTGTTCGCCGACGCCGAAACTTGCCCGGCGCTGCAAACCGTGATGCATGAGCGGAGCTTCGCTTCGCATCTGACGCTGCCGGTGATCCCGGCGCGCCGCTGAGGCGCGCGGCGCCGCCCCGGATCGAGCTATGCGTGCCGCTGTTTGGCCGTGACAGTGGCATCCGCCCAAGGTAAACTATGCGGGTTACTATTCGGGCAAGTGAGAGCATCAGGCAAGCGATGGATACGGTTCCGTAGTGGGTCAGTTTGAACCGCCTTGCAATTTTTCCCATTCGTCAGCAAATGCCGTGATCGCTTTCCCGAGATCGCGAAGGAAATCGAGATCGTAAGGCAACGCAAACAGTTCGCCGTCATCCGTACCAGCGTGCGCGAGAAAGACGCGGTCCAGACTACCATGAACATAAATGCCGGTGGTTTTGCTCCCCTGCTCCGTGCGAAACTCGGATCGTGGATCAATAGGAGCCACCCAACTGTGGTTTCGAACTTTCTTTGGCATTTGGATTACCCTCGAATTTGAGAATGCATCTGTTCCCATTCGTCCACGATCCGCACCATATCCTCAAGCGACCAAAGCCGTTCCGTTACCTTCGCTTCCATCGCCGGAGTGCGACGTAAGGTTTGATGGATACGCACAAAATTGTAGTGCATGAAGTAGATCGAGAGCGCGTGCATGTGATTCGCGAGCTTTTTTGAGAATGCGTTGGTCAGGCGGGCAGGCCGACGCCGCATTGGCCAACATGTCCGACGAGGTAAGCTGGCTAATTCCGGGCAATCTGGCCGGCATCTCCGGGCTCAAGCGCGGCAAGGCGGCGGTCAAGGAGTTCATCGGCGGGATCGCCAAGGCCTTTCCGGCCGGCCTCAACTCCTCGATCAGCAAGGTGCATGCGGCCGGCGACACGGTGATCGTCGAGCTGACCAACACCGGCCAAGCGTTCACCGGCAAGGACTATCGCAACGAGTACTGCTTCGTCTTCGAGGTCGAAGGCGGCGAGATCCGGCGGATTCGCGAATACGTCGACATGCTGACGATGAAAGACGCGATGACCCCTTGAGCGCGCGCGCCGGGGAACGACAGCGCAAGGCCCATCGCGTCATGCTGAGCGTGGCGAAGAATCCAGGATCCGGGACCCGTTCGCTTGGCTCAGGGTGACAAAGTGGACTTTGTGCGGAGATTACCTAACGGCCGATAGAGCCGGCCAATCACGCGTCAGTGGCGCGCGCGGGTCCGCCACCAGTAGACCGGCACGCCGCTGAGCGCGATTACCAGCCCGGGCCAGGTGTAGGCCGGCTTGACGATCAGCAGGTCGGCCATCAGGGCCGCGGCGGCGGCGATATAGGCGGCGGGGGCGAGCGGGTAGCCCCACGCCCGATAGGGGCGCGGTGCGTCGGGGCGGCGTGCGCGCAGCACGAAAACCGCGCCGACGGTCAGCGCATAGAACAGCAACTGCGCGAAGATCACGTAATCGAGCAGCTCCGAGTAAGTCCCCGAGAGCGCCAGCAGCGCGGCCCATCCGCCCTGGATGACCAGCGCGACGGCCGGCACCGCGGCGCGATTGAGGCGGCCGGAGGCGGCGAAAAAGACGCCGTCGTGAGCCATCGCGAAGATCACGCGCGCGCCGGTCAGGATCAGCCCGTTGACGCAGCCGAACGTCGAGACCATCACGAGCACGGCGGTGACCGCGGCGCCGGTGGGACCCCACACCATGCGCATCGCGGCCGACGCCACGCGATCGTTTTCGGCGCCCGAGATGCCGCGGGCGAAGACTCCGGCCGCGCCGCTATTGCCGACCGCCGGCAATCCGCACAGATAGGCGAGGTTGGTCAGGAGGTAGAGCGCGATCACGGCGGCGGTGCCGAGCGCCAGGGCGCGCGGCAGATTGCGCGCGGGGTCGCGAACCTCGGGCGCGGCGAACGTGATACCGGCCCAGGCGTCGGCCGAGAACAGACCACCGACCATCGCGGCGCCGAAGGCGGCGAGCAATCCGGGCGAGAGCGGGCGCGTGCCGAAGAATTGCGCCGCGCCGCCAAAGTTGGCGTGGATCGCCGCGCGGTCGGGCGCGATCACACAGCCCACGGCGATAATCCCGATCAGCGCCGCGACCTTGCCGACGGTGAAGACGTTTTGCACCATGCGGCCGGCGTCGAGTCCGCGCAGATTGAGCGCGGTGAGCAGCACGATAACGGCGATCGCGAGGAGACGCTCACCCGAGAGGCCGGCCGTGCCCCAGCCGCACCAGAGCCGCGAACCGATAGCCGGCCACAGCACACCGGCGAAGCGCGCGAAGGCGACCGCGACGGCCGCGATCGTGCCGGTCTGAATCACCAGGAGCAGTGTCCAGCCAAAGGCAAAGGCCCACACGCCGCCATAGGCCTCGCGGATAAAGACGTACTGGCCGCCCGCCTGCGGCATCATCGCGGCCAATTCGCCGTACGCCAGCGCGCCGACCACGGTCATCAGGCCGCTCAGCATCCAGACCGCCAGCAGACCGGCGGGCGAGCCGACCTGGCGCACGATATCGGCCGAGACGATGAAGATGCCCGAGCCGATCATCGAGCCGGCGACGATCGCGGCGGAATCGAAAAGCGAGAGTCCCGGCTTGAGCCCCGCGCCGGAGGAGGAGGCGGCGGCTACGTCGGCCATTGCAAATCGGTCGAGCGGCGAATCGCAGTGCGGGCGGGCGCGATTGCGGCGGCGCGGCGGGCGGTGCGGTGGCGATTATGGAAGTGCCGCGCGGCGAGCGCGTCACGCGGGGCGCAAGAGATCGGGTCGACGCGCGAGGATCGCGCGGTGAGCGAGCGATGCACGCCGGTCCCCGCGGGCCGGCGCAAACCGCCAGCGCGCGGGGACGGTGCCAAAATAGTTACAGATTGATCAGGAAGCGGCAGGCGACGCCATCGGGCTGGCATCACTGGCAGCGGGACTCACCATGGGGCTCGCCATATCGGGTGAAGCGACCGGGCTGGCGACATCGGAAGCTATCGGCGAAGCTTCGGGGGCCGAAGTATCCTCTGTTTTCGTGCAAGCCGCGGCTGCGAAGATCATAGAGAAGAGTGCCAAAATGAAGATTTTTCGCATTAGTGTCTCCTAGGTGCGTGAGTCCGCGCAGGGCGAGCGCGCAGAGTTGTCGAGCCGAGGCAAGAATACTTTACGTGAATTACGAAAACAAGCGCGCGGTAACGCACGCGATGTCACGTCGAGAACAATTAAATAAATTTTTTGCTTGCTGATAACACTCAGTGTACTATCACTTCATTAGCCACATGAATGCGGTGGAGGAGGAACGGGGAAGTGGCGGTCGCTAGAACATTTATTCCTGCAGGACAGATTGCCGACCGTGCGCGGGGACGCGTGGTCGAACACGAACTCGATATGAACCGACTGGGGACGAGCCCGCCGCCGGCCCTGGCCAAAATCCGCCAACTGATGCGCTGGCTGATGCCCGGCAGCAATGCGGTGGCCGGGGCGCCGATGCGCTCGGTGGACCGCGAGTTGGAAGACGTCTGGCCGTCGGGCAATCGCCAGACCTGAGGCCGCATCGGCCCGGCGCGGCGCCAGGATAGATCGCGCTCGCAAGGGCGCATCGAGTCCGGGCGAGCGGCTCGAGCGCGCCGGAATGTCGCTTGCCGACGTGGTGCGCACGCGCGTCTTCGTCACCGATATCACGCGCTTCGACGAAGTGGCGCGCGCGCATCGCGAGCGCTTCGGTGAGCATCCGCCGTGCTCGACGATCGTCGAAGTGCGGCGGCGGGTCGACCCCGAGATGCTAATCGAAATCGAGGGCGACGCCTGGGCTGAACCGCTCGCGAGCGTTGCGCCGAGGCAAGCTCCGCTGCCCAGGGCGCGGACGAAGAAGCCTTCGACGACGCGGGCGAAAGCGGCGGCCCCGAAGCAGAAAATCATCGCGCGCAAGACACCCGATCCGATCGGCAAGGCCCGGCGCAAGGTGCCGGCCAAGCGTCGCTAGAGAACCTCGGCCCAAGCGCCATTGTGTCATTCTGAGCGCAGCGAAGAATCCCGGGATTCTTTATTGCGCGGACTCCGTTCGGAATGACGAACTGACTTGCGCAGAGTTTCCCCAGGCGGACATCGCGGCGCGCCGCGAGGGCGGACGGCACAAACTTCGACAGATAAATTATACGATGCGGCACGGGGCGCCGACTCAGCGCAAAGCGGCGGTGGCGGCGATCGCGGGCCGGCGGACGGCTGAAGCGTAGGCCGCGGTCGCCGAGCTCATATAGGGCTGCGGGTAGAGCCCAATCAGGATCGTGCCGGCGACGGCGACGACGATACTGATGAGCAGGGCCGGACGCGCGCCGAGCGGCTCGACAGCGACCTCGCCACCCTCGCGCGCGTACATCTCGACGATCACGCGCGTGTAGTAGTAGACCGAGATCGCGCTGTTGACCGCGGCGATCAGCACCAGCCAGACGAGACCCGCGCCGAGCGCCGCCGAGAACAGGTAGAACTTGCCGACGAAGCCGGCCAGCGGCGGCACGCCGGCCAGCGAGAGCATGAACAGCGCCATCGCGGCGGCGAGTCCCGGATGGTTCCGTGCGAGGCCGCGGAAATCGCTGATTCGATCGCGCGTCTCGCCGCGGCGGGCAATCGCGATGATCACCGCGAAAGCGCCGAGATTGGTAAAGGCGTAGCCGAGCAGGTAGTAGAGCATCGCGCCGCCGGCCGCGCGGGCGGGCGCCGCGGCCATGCCGAGCATCAGGTAGCCGGCATTCGCGATCGCCGAGTAGGCGAGCATCCGCTTGATATTGTCCTGCACCAGCGCGGTCAAATTGCCAATCGTCATGGTAATCGCCGCGATCACCCAGAGCACGCCGGACCATTCGGCGCTGACCGGACCGAGGCTGACCATAAAGACCCGCATGAAGCCCGCGAAGGCGGCAATCTTGACCCCGACGGCCATGAAGGCGGTCACGGGAGTCGGCGCGCCCTGGTAGGCGTCGGGCGTCCACATGTGAAACGGGA
>DATLRA010000133.1:0-7278 GCA_035534935.1 Binataceae bacterium (SeqCode) | reverse complement strand
TGAAGGCGGGGTCGGAGACCAGGTTGCGGACGGCGTTGTCGATGGCGTAATCGAGGGCGCGCTGGGAGAGCGCAGTGGCGGTCTCGTCGTGCGTGGTCAGCGAAGCCGCTCCGCTCATCTGGGTGGAAAAGAGCGTCGCGCCAGTCTTGCCTTTTACTTGGGCCCTCATGATTACCGCCGCGCGCGCAACGAACGTGGGTTGGAATGACATGAAAGGTTGCGAGACCAAGACCTTGATTTCACCCAGGTCGATCAGCACCAGAACATTCCCCGGAGCGACTTCGAAGCCGCGATTTATCATCTCGGATTCGACTCCGGATTTGACGACCTGAATCACGTCGTCATGTGTAATGAACGACACGAACCCAGGGCTGAGTTTTCCGAGTGCAATTTTGTCCGGCCGGGAATCAGTGACGGCTATTTCGACGTCTACGGATTCGGCGCCGGTTACCGACTGAATAACGTGGTCTGGCGTGTAGGTCAGCGACAACGGCAGTTGCCTGCCGACAGCGCACGCCATCAAGGTTACGGCGAGCAGAAGTGCGACCGCTCGTCGCAGAGCAGTTCGCGTATCGAGGATCGAGAAGCCGAGGCTTTTTAGTCGAAGATGCATTGTGGCTAGAGTCAGCTTTTCGGGCCGCGTTCGGCCGTGAGAATCGCCTTGATGAAGAGCGGATCGGCAAATAGGTTGTGCATCGCCATCGCGAGGGCCCGATCGAGCGTCGCCTGGTCGTTGCCATCGGCGGATGCGCTCTGGGCCGAGATGGGCTGCGAATATAGACGCTTGTGGCCCGCTCCGGTTACCGTCGCATGGATCATCACGGCGGCGTACGAATATGATTGCACCGCCATCAAGGTTGCGCTCTGAGAATGCTGTACATCGAACTCAGTGATGGCGATCGCGATCCCCGCGCCGCCGCCCGCGATCGTAAAGCCGCGGTTTCTAAGTTCGCTTTCGATTGCGGTCCTGACCAAATCTTTGACCGGCACGGTCGTCGAAATGACTCCGTTCCCGGCCTTTATTGCAAGCCCGGTATCATTTCCGACCTTGCCAGGAGCGGCACGCAGGTCTTCGACCGCAACACTGACCGCGCCCGCACCTTTGACGGAATCGACCGGCGCTTCGGGGGTATAGGTGGGCGATATGGATGATGGCGTCGCGATGAAATGAGACGGCGAGTTCAGTCCAGTCATACACCCCGCGACAATCAACGCGATCACGCAGGCGATGGCCGCGCGCGCGGTTGGTCGATAACGCGATATTCTAGTTGTATGCAATACGCTCGGCCTGCCCGTGCCGGATGCTCGAATTACAACTCGTTGCGCAATTCGCCACCCGGACTGTAGATGGCCGGAGATTGCGGAACAAGCGCCGACGGTTGCTTCAACCGCCAATCAAACTATGATGCAGAAGGCAATTCTGGGGGATCTCTCCGGGGTGGAAAAATCCAAGAATCGAGAGGTGAGCGCCGCGGGTGAGGAGTTAGCGCCCGCGGGGAGCGCCCCCGCAGTCGGTGCTGTTGAGCAATTCGACTGGGACTCGGTCTCGCGCTTCAAGCAGCCCGAGGACAGTCTGGGCTATCTGCTATGGCAGACCGCGCACGGTTGGATGCGCCGGCTGAACAGCGAGTTCGTGCCGCTCGGCATCACCCATCTGCAATTTATCGCGCTCGGCTCGACGCTGTGGCTGACGCGTATCGGCAAGCCGCCGTCGCAGGTGCGGCTGGCGGAATTCTGCGCGATGGACCCAATGCTGATCTCGAAGGTGGTGCGCGCGCTCGAGAAGCGCCGCGCGATCGCGCGCACGCCCGATCCACACGATACGCGCAGAAAACTGCTCACCCTGACCGACGAGGGACGCGCGATCATCCTGCAATGTATCCCGATCGTCGAGCGCGCCTACGAGCAATGCTTTGCGCCGATTGGCGAGCAGGAGCCGCAGTTTCACGCCGTCCTGCTGCGGCTGTTTCGCAGCATGAAGGCGGGCGAGGTCGAGTAACGCGGCGCCGACCGCGAACCGGAGAGGCCATCGCGCACCCCGGCACGCAAAAACTCATCGATCGCTACTATCCCGGCGGCGCGCGCAACGGTACGGCGGCGTTCTACGGATGGGTGCGCGAGTTCGTCACGCCGGCGACCGTAATGCTCAACCTGGGCGCGGGAGCGGCGACCAATCAGCCCTTGCGCATTTTCAAGGGCGCGGTCGCGCGCGTGGCCGGCGCCGACGTCGCCCCGGCCGTGCTTGAAAACCGCGAACTCGACGACGCGCGCGTGTTCGCGGCCGGCGCGCCGATGCCTTACGCGGCCGGCGAGTTCGACCTGGTGCTGAGCGATTTCGTGCTCGAGCATATCGAGCGTCCGCTGCACTTCGCCGGCGAGGTGCGCCGCGTGCTGCGGCCCGGCGGATCATTTTTCTTCCGCACGCCCAACCGGATGCACTACGTATCGATTATCGCGCGCGCCACGCCGCATTGGTTTCACGCGCGCTTCGCCAACCGGGTGCGCGGACTGGACGCGGCGAGCCATGAACCCTATCCGACGTACCATCGGATGAACTCGCGCGCGGCGCTGGGCCAAATCGCGCGCGCGGCGGATTTCGCGTCGGTCGAACTGCGGATGTGTGAGGCCGAGCCAAGCTACCTGGTCTTCCATCCGGTCGCCTTTATGGCCGGAGTCGGCTACGAGCGCGTGGTCAACAGATTCGCTGCGCTGGCCGGGATCCGCGCCGATATCTTCGGCCGAATGGTGAAATAGCGCCAGGTCCGGATCTCGCTATGGCGAGGTGGTGCGTGCGGTGCCAATCGCCGACGCGGACGGATGCGGAACGAGTTCGGCCGACTGGATCAGCAGGTTGAGCAGCACCAGGAAGATCAAGCCCCACAGCGTGCTGCCGAGCACCAGCGAGGTCGCCGATTCGATCTGCAGTAGATTGACGCAGGTATAGACCGCGCCGACCACCGCGCCGAGGCCCATCCCCGGGTGCACGAACAGTACCTGCGTGGCGCGATAGAGCATCCCGAACAGGAACATCGAGACAACCAGGCCGGGCACGCCGAAGTTGATATAGCCCTCGATGAGCTGGGGCAAATTGAAAGAAGTGCTTGAATTATTCTGATCGAGCAGGCCGTAGCGATGGCCGAACGACTGGCCGGTGATCTCCGCAGGCTTGCCGGGCCAGATAAAGCGCGGAATCGGCTTGAACAGTAGCGGATAGTAAGTCGCGCCGTACCAGTAGGGCACGATGCCGGGCGTGTCGCGCAGCACGTCGGCGAAGGTCAGCGTATCGGTATCGAGGCGGCGCAGCGAAATCTGGATCAACTCGTCGGTCGCCCCGTCCTCGCCCGCGAAGAGTCCGGTCACGGTTTGGCCGACTAGTTGGGCGAGCATCCGGGTCTGATCGAGCTGCGAGGCCTGCTGCATAATGCCGCCGCTCCAGGTCATCAGGCGAAAGGCGCCCTCGGCCGGCCGCAGGATGAAGAAGGCCGCGCCGCCGATCATCAGGACGAGCCACGGAATACGTCGGCGGATCGCGGCGTAAGTGAAGATCAGCGTGACGGCGACGATCAGGCCCTGCGAGGTCAGGCCCGAACCGAGTCCAAACCAGAAGCGCAGCGGCACCAGGATGAGCCACAGGAACAGCCCGGTCGCGCGATCCAGCCGGCCGATCAGTTGCAGCACCAGCAGGATGCACATGCCGATGAGGCAGAGGTCCGAGGCGAAGGTCGCAAGCTGGGCGACGCTTGCGGGAATCTCGACCATCCGATCGATCAAATAGACGGTCAAGCCGGCGATACTGAACATTATGCCGTAGAACTTGATATTGCCGACGCGCCGCCAACGCATCGTGACCCGTGGCAGCACCTCTTGCAGGAGCAGGCGCTGCGGTCCGTAGTAGCCCGCCATCACGCAGGCGAGTCCGAGCAGAATCAGTTCGAGGGCGCGCGCGACATAGAGATGCGAGATCGGCGCGGCGACCCACATCGTGCGGTAATCCCGGACTATGAAGAGCGGCGCGGCATAGTAGGTGGTGAAGATCAGACCAAAGAACGGCATCAGCGGCAGCCCCGGATCCTGCCCGTCCATCCAGAGCCACGCGGGCACGGCGGAGAGCGCGATAATTGCCGACGCGAGCAGTCGCTCGCGCACGGTCGGATTGGACGAGCCGAGGAGATTGAGCGCGGCGATCATCAGGGCAAACGCGAGGATGAAGAGGACGCGCCGGGCGAGAGAGAACGATCCGGCGGCCGGGGTCGTGACGATCTCGTACCACGAGCGCGCGTGCGCCGCGTCGATTGGGCGGGCGGCATCGTCGGGCGCGAGCGCCGCGCGATCGCGGAGCGCTGTCGCGGATTCGTTCACCGTACTTGGTTGTTATTCATAGCGTGCGCTTGATTGACAGATAGTTCAGCTCGCGCGCCGGGTCAACTAATTGATCATATAAACCATTAGCGCGCGCGGAAATTGCGCCCGTCGCCGATCGGAAGTTGGAATCGATCGGCTGGGTGAGCGATTGAAGGTCGAGAAGCGAAACGCTTCACCCTGACGGGGCTTTGATTAGTCTGATACGTCATGCGCGGGCTGTAGTGTTCGGATGAAGATGGAAATGCGCCGCGCGTCCCGGAAGCGAGAGTTCGTTCGTAAAAAATGCGCCAATTCAACCCGCCGCGGCCTCGCGGGATGTTCCATATTGGACCGAGCGATTCGCTATCGTC
Source organism: Binataceae bacterium (SeqCode) (assembly GCA_035534935.1). Lineage (GTDB taxonomy): Bacteria > Desulfobacterota > Binatia > Binatales > Binataceae > JADMIL01. The sequence goes on along the minus strand of DATLRA010000133.1, from coordinate 2,566 downwards.
TGATTAGTCAGTTGATATTGGGGTACGATAGCCGGTAATTGCTGGCCCCGCAGTTGCACTTACCCATGTCATGTTCAATCGCAACAATAACCGCATCGCCGGCGCTCCGAACTCCAGGCTCAACCGGTGGGCGCTTGCCGCGGCCGGAGCGATACTCCTGCTGGCCGGCTATGCGGGAACCGCGGCGGCCTTTATCAACGTCGCGGACTTCGGTGCCAAGGGCGACGGCAGCGACGCCACGGCGGCGATTCAGGCGGCGATCAACAGCGCCGGCGGCAGCGGCGACACGATCTACCTTCCCGCCGGGAATTACGGGATCAGCGCGAGTCTCACGATCACCAAGGTAATGGGCCTGCGGATTCTGGGCGACGGCGTGTTTGCCACCGATTTGCAGCCGACCTCCGGGATGGCCGGCAAGCCGGTGGTGCTGTTCACCGACGCGATGCACTGCACGATCGAGAACCTCTCGGTCTTCGGCCTGAGCGGCGCGCCGCCTTCGGCCGGAATCGAGTCGGACTCGGCGGCCGGCGGCGAAGCAACCCATCTGACGATCAAGGACGTCGAAATCGGATCGCTCAGCACCGCCAGCATCGTCGATGGCATCAAGTACTATAATCCGGCCAATGCGGACTGGAACAACGACCTGGGCTTCATCGAGAATGTCGATATCAACAATTTCACGCACGCCGGCTATTCGATCAGCGGTGTCAATCCGCTCGGCCTGACAATCCAGGGCGGGATCGTCGGCTACGGGCCGATCGGGGTCTACATGCAGGGCGGTTCGATTAAGATGTCGGGCACGCACTTCGACGACCTGACCGACGTAGCCTTTGATTTCGAGAACGTGTCGAACGGCACCTGGGGCTTTTACCAGCATTCGATCGAAATCGTGAACGTCTCGGCGGAAGGCGACCAGGCGACTCTGTTGCGCACCGGGACCGACGGCGTCAACGTTAGCCTGACCAATGTCGACTACAAGTTCTCGCCGGCCAACGCGCCGATAATCGACTACCAGAGCACCGGGTCGCTGTTCATCACGGCGTCGACCTTCTTCATGCTCGGCAACAGTCCCACCTTCCAGTTGGTCGGCGGCCCCAAATCGATCATCACGCTGACCGACAACTCGATAGCGTTGAACAGCCTCACGCTCGACGGCCATATCCTGTCGCAGGGCAACTGCTGGGGCGGCGCGCCGCATCTGACGGCGACTCGGAACTCGACCATCGCGGAAGGGATCGAAGCTTGCGGTGGCAAGTTCGTAAGGAAGATGGTCAGCAGCAACTGATTGCGGCTGCGACTGGATACTTCCGACGCCTGCCGGAGCTGAACTCGGCCCGGCGCTCGGCTGTGCGGATGGACCGTTTCTCTCCCTCGCTGCGGTCTCCCGGATTGGCCTCTCTCCGCTCGTCAACCGACCCAACCTACTGATTCCTTCTCCGCGCGTCATCGCGTGAGATCCGTGGCGGGGGCCGACGCACTCCAGATGCCGTTTAAGAGGCTGGCCAGGCGAAAGCCGGCCCGGGCAAGCTGATGGCCCGCGATGACGCTGGCGTGATAGAGGTAGGAATCGTCGAGGTCGAGCGTCACATCCGGGGCATTCGAGCATCCGTGGACGGCCGATGGGCACGGCTCGATCGGCAGGTGCAGCGGGCCATAGATCTCCGTGCGGGCAATTTGATGCGATTCCCAGGCGATATCGTCGGCGCTGTTCGCGTGCCATACGTCGTCGGCCCGCTCGGCGGCGTAAGTCTGTTCGAGGTCGTGGGCGGTGGCCGCGGCGCCGCGCGCATCGAGATGGCCCTCAAGCCGGTAGACGAGCGTATTGTCCCACAGGGCGTGCAGATTGCGCGCGCGGGCGGGATGATCCACGGCGATGCAATTGCCGCCTTCGTCGGCGTCGTTGGTGGCGTGCAGCGGCTGATGAACGTCGCCGACCAGATGGATGACGAAGGCCAGATCACCCGACCGACCCCAGTTGTCGTAGCGCCCGTCGCGCAGGCGCCCCACGTAATCGTCGATTTTGGCGGTGACGCACGCTCCGCCGGGGCATCGCGCGCGAATGTCGGCGGGCGCGTCCTGCAGGCATATATCGATGAAGTGCCAGGGCGCGGTCGCGCGATTGTCGTCGCGAAATTCGGTATCGGGACGAGTCGACGCCTCGGCCATCGCACGCGCGATCGCGTCGGGGGTGTCACTGGTGCCGAGGATTTGGGCGACGTGGGATTGGGCCGCCGGAGTGAGGTTATCGGCGGCGATGATCGCGACAATCTCGTGGCCCTGACTACCCCACGCCCAGGCCGGAATTGCGCGGCAGAAGAGGGCGGCGGAGGCGAGCGCGGCGAGCGTCAGGCGAGCGGGGTGATTCAATCTACGAACTCCGTGACCGCGGCGCGCGGTCGTGACCGTGAATAGCATGAACCGCGGCGGGGGCTATCCTGTACGCGCTAGCCGGGACTGTGCTAGCGCAAGTAGCTCGTGGCCGCGCGCGACCTGACGGGGCGCAGCGGCTGAACCTTTATCATCCGCGAAACCGTTTCGGAGGAGAGCGCGAATGGCGAGTGAACAG
>DATLRA010000132.1:0-40406 GCA_035534935.1 Binataceae bacterium (SeqCode) | reverse complement strand
GAGCGGCGGTTCGATGCATCAAATCGCTTGTTTCTGGTTTTGATCAATGAAGATGATTTCTTTCAATCCTGGCAACTAAAACGTAATCGCACCTTGCTAGCGAAGAAAATCGGTAAGTATCTGGATACGATTCCGGCGTCTGCTGGGAGAACTGTTAAATTCTCTTGGGACGGAACAAAGTACGAGACAACCGCCGATGTTCTTGTTGTCCGTCATAGCCCAGCTAAGGGATAAAAGCGTGTGATCTTCCGCGGTAAGTGACACTTTTTCTTTCAGGGTGTATGACACCAGCTCCGCCGTAGGAACGCTCGGCCCGCGCTTCCCTCCACCCTCTCCACCTGCGTCTCGTCCGCCGCACCTTAACGGTCCAGGAAGCGGCGACCCTTGGAATTTGCCGGTGCCGTTCAATCTTTGAGACTTACTCGTTAAATCCGTGTCCGGGACGCAGCCGCCCGCACGCAAGGGGTGAAGAAATTCGCCTTTCGCTTTTTCTACTTAAAGTAATGTTTCACGTGAAACAATTTTCCGTCCTTTTGCGGTGAACTATTTCACTCCAGAGTCGCCGCGCCGATGGCCTAGCCCGCCGGCGACGGCGACGGTGGCGGCGTAGTTGACGGCGCGACCGTCTCCGCGGGCGACGCCGTAGTTGACGGCGGCGCGGCGGGCGTGGCCGTGATCGTCGCCGTTGGCGTCGGTATCGCCGTTAGCGTGGCGGTTGGCGTCGGCGATGCGGTCGGTATGGCCGCTCGCGTCGGCGACGGTGTCCGCGATGCCCTCGGTGTCGCCTTGCGAGTCGGGGTCGGCGTCGCCGCTCGCATCGGCGATGCGGTTGGCGTCGCCGTGGCCGTCGCCGTTGCGGTTGGCGTTGGAGTGGGCGTCGGCGTCGGCCTGATCCAGGCCGCCGGCCAGCGCACCGCGATCAGTGTCGCCGTATGGCCCGCGCGCGCCTCGTTCAGATCGCCGGTCGCACTCCATTTGCCACTCTTTGGATCGAACAGCTCGGCGCTCTTGAGCGGCCGATATTTCTGATCCCAGCCGCCCGCGATCAGCACGCTTCCGTCGGGCAACAAGTTTGCCGAATGGCCGTAGCGGCTGAGGCTCATCGGCGCGGTCGCGGTGAATTTGTTGGTCGCCGGATCGTAGATCTCCGCCGACGGATCATCGCGGCCGCCGACGATCAATATTCGCCCGTCGGCCAGCGTGGTCGCCGTATGGCCCGCGCGCTCATGGGTCATCGTCGGGCCCGGCGCAAAGCGTCCCGACTGCGGATCGTAGATCTCGGTCGTGGCGAGCGCGCCGCTGCGCGCATACGGACTGCCGCCCGCGATCAGTACGCGCCCGTCGGCCAGCGCGGTCGCGGTATCGTAGATGCGGTTGCTGCTCATCGATCCGGTCACGGTAAATTTGCCGCGAGCCGGGTCGTAGGTCTCGGCCTGGGCGTCGCCGCCGCCCGCGATCAGGACGCGCCCGTCATCCAGGATCGTCGCCGTCTGGCAATAGCGGCTGTCCGAGAGGTCGCCGGTCGCGGTGAATTTTCCGCTCGCCGGATCGTAAAGCTCGGCGCTGGTCGCCCCTCCGCCGACGATCAGCACCTGACCATTGGCGAGCAGCGTGGCGGTTGGTTCGTCGCGCGCCGTGGTCAGCGGCGCGGCCGTAGCAAATTTGCCGCTGGCCGGATCGAAGATTTCGGTCGACGGCAAAATCCACGGCATCGTCGGCCCCGGGAAGAGGATCAGCGGCACCAGCACGGTATCGACGCCGCCCACGATCAGGACGCGCCCGTCGTGCAGCCGGATCGCCTCGTGGCGATCGCGATGCGTCCCCATCGAGCCGGCCGGGATAAATCCGGCCGCCGCCGGATCGTAAAGCTCGGCCGAGTCGAGCACCGCCGGACTGTCGCCGGTCGGCACACTGACGGTGCCTGTGCCGCCGGTCACCAGCACCAGCGGACGCATCACGATCGCCGGCGTGGGTTGCGGCGTCGGCGTGGGCGACGCCTTGGCCCGCTGCGCATGATGCGCGCCATGATGCGGGTGATGGGTCGCCGCCGCGGCGGTCGGGCCGCCTGCCAAAATGATCAGCACGGTCGTCACGATCGTCACGATCGTCCACGCAATGCGATCGACGGCCCGCTGCCACCCGCCGCCGCCACGCCGCTTAGCGGCGCGCCCCGCCGTCCGCCGTGCGCGCGTCCGATCCTGCCCCGCGTCACTCATGATTCATCATTGGTCGATCACCCACGCGCACCGCGCGAACCTCATGCCCCCTGGGTCTCTGCGGACCCTGCCGGTTTGGTCGTCGGACGGTAGACGCGATGCTGCGCGCGCGCCCACTCCTCCTCGCGCGCCGCCAGGTCGAGCGGCAAGCCGCGCGTCTCGTCGATAAACAGGCCAAAGATGATCGCGGTCGGAATCCCGAGCATCGCGAAATAACGGACCACGATGGTCAGTCCGCCGAGCGGCCCGATCAGCGCCGCGATCAGCGCCTGCGCGAGCATCGAAAAGACCGCGCCGGTGATCATCTGCCAGCCGACCATCGTGGTGCGCAGCGCCGCCGGAAACAGTTCCGTCGCGGCCGAATTGGCCCCCACCGTCATCACGCCCGAGAGGATTTTGAACCAGCAATAAGCCACCGCCAGCCACAGGAACGGATAGGACACGCCACTCGGCTCCCAGTAAAAGGCCAGCGCCCCGAGCCATGCCGCGCCGCCGGCGTAGACCACCGTCGGCACCCGTCCGAAACGCTCCGCGGTCCACGCCCCGATCGGAAAGCCGAGCATCCCCACGCCCATCCCGAGCACCACCAGCATGCTGGCTTTTTCGGGCGAGAGCCCGAGAATCGAGACCGCCTCGAAATAGAGCCAGCCGTTGACCGCCGTCCCGGCCATCGTATCGAACGCCGCGCAGGTCAGCAGGGTGGTAGCGCGGCGCCGGTAGAGTGGATGAAAGATATCGTAGAAATGGCTGGCCTCGACCGAGCCGGTGGAGGCCACGCGGGCCCAGCGATTCTGCTTGGGCAGCATCCGCGCCACCGACGGCACCAGGGCGATTCCGGCGACGCTCGGCGCGAACAGCCATTGCCACGAGTACCCCCACTTGAGCAAAAATGGGATAACGATATAGCCGAGCACGCCGCCGATCGCGCTGGCCGCCGCGGCAAACGCCTGTCCGGTCGAACGCCGATCGACGGGCAACTCCTCGGCCAGCATTACCGTGGCCGACGAGACCGATCCGCCGAGCAGCGCCGAAATCAGCACTTGGAAGATGGCAAATTCCCACGGGTTGGGCGCCATCGCCGACCCCAGGGAGAAGATCGGCGCGAGAATCAGGCTGGCGAGGATGATCCGGCGCCGCCCGATATGATCGGCCAGTCGCGCCAGCAGCATCGACCCGAACGCCGAGACCGACATCCACGCAAACAGCCGGGCCAGCGCCGGCTGGTCCAGATGGAAGCTGCGGGCGATCCATGGCGAGGCAATGCCCGCGACCGAGAGCGTATAGCCCTGGTAGATCAGCAGCAGGACAATCGCGGCGACAATCGGCCGCGCCGCCCGGGCGCTCTGGCTACCCGGGTCACGCTCTGTTTTGCCGCCTGCCGCTACCTGCTCCGCCACGATAATCCCGCGATCCCGCTTCCCACTTTAGCGGCTAACGGCGTCGAACGGGATGCCCACCAACGGCTACGCGCACCGCCTGGGTTCACCTCACACCCATCGGCGATACGTCGCCCACCGGCGCCGCGAATGCGATTGTGCGGGCGCGGCGGACTTGCCCGCATGGCGCGGGACTTTTGACGATTTGGGATGGCCCACGCAAATGGGGTAACCGAAGCCGGCTTGGAACGTCTCGGCGCCACCCCGCGAAGCCCGGATTCTCAAGCAAATCCAAGAATTTCCCAGCTCGCACGCAAGGCATGTCAGTTGCAATCCCTCTAAATGCAGTAACTTCGCAATCTATGGTTCGGAATTGGATCGTTTTATGGACTCCTGGTCATCCCGCCTTCGACAGAAACCACTCGTACGCTTTCTTGCCTGCGTCAAACCCCAGATCCGGCTGGTAATCGGCGCCGCCCTGATGGGCATCGGCAAATTCACCTTGCCGTTGGCCTTTCCGTTCGCCTTCAAATACGTCGTCGACATGCTGCTCGCGGCGCAGCCCAAGCCCGACCGTATCGACCTGGCGCTTGACCATTGGTGCACGCATCTCGCCGCGATCGCTGGGCTCGGGGCCTCGGCGCAGGGTAAGCTGGCGGCGCTCAGCCTGGCGATGCTCGCGCTGTACGTGGTCCAATCGGGCGCCAGCTACTATCGCAATCTGTGGGCCGGAGTCGCCGGCAATCGCCTGATCTTCAGCCTGCGCAGCCGCCTTTACGCCCATCTGCAGCAGTTGCCCCATTCGTTTTTCGACCGCAATCCCTCGGGCGCGATCGTTTCGCGCGTGCTCAACGACGTTTCGCAGGCCAATGACCTCGTCAGCTCAACCCTGATCGACGTCTGGATGGACGCGGTGTCGCTCGGTCTGGTGGTTTTCGCCCTGCTCGAGCTCAACTGGCGGCTGGGGCTGCTATCGCTATGCATCGCGCCGCTGTGGGTCGGCTTCATGCGCTTCTTCGCGCCGCGCATCAAGGCCGTCAGCCATCGCATGCAGGAGTCCGTTGAGATTATCACCGGCGAGGTGTGTGAGCGGGTGGTCGGCGCGACCACGGTAAAATCGTTCGGCCGCGAGGAGTACGAAGTCAGCCATTTCAATCTGCGCAGCGAGGTGCTCTTCAACCGCACCATCGACAAGGTCAAGCTGGCGGCGGCGCAGGAGATGCTCATCCAGTTGCTCACGCGCTGCGCCCCGGCGATCGTGGTGTGGGCCGGCGCGGTGATGATCATACGTGGCGAGATGACGCTCGGCACACTGATGGCGTTCTTCACGCTGCTCGGCTTCCTCTACATGCCGCTCGAGCGCTTTGCCCAGCTTTCGATCGTGGTCTCGGCCTCGACCGCGGCGATCGAACGGATCTTCAACTTCCTCGATCTGAAGCCCGAAATCGTCGACCATCCGCTGAGCCGGCCGTTCGCGATCAAGCGCGGCGCGGTCGAGTTCGAGCAGGTTAAGTTCAGCTACCTGCCACGCGACGGCGCGCCGGCCCGCGAAGTGATCAAGGGCGTCGACCTGCGCGTGCCGGGCGGCTATCGGGTCGCGCTGGTCGGCCGTTCGGGCGCCGGCAAGACCACGCTGGCGAATCTTATCCCGCGCTTCTATGACGTGACCGGCGGCCGCGTGCTGGTCGACGGCAAGGACGTGCGCCATTTCACGCTCAAGTCGTTGCGCGAAAACGTCAGCATCGTGAGCCAGGACGCGCTGCTGTTCAGCGCCAGCGTCCGCGACAACCTGCTCTATGCGCGGCCCGAGGCCAGCGACGCAATGATGTGGCAGGCGCTCGAACTGGCCAATCTGCGCAGCTTCGTCGAAGAGTTGCCCGAAAAGCTCGACGCCGTAATCGGTGAGCGCGGGGTCAAGGTCTCGGGCGGCCAGCGCCAGCGCATCGCGCTCGCGCGCGCCTTCCTCAAGGACTCGAAGATCGTCATCCTGGACGAGGCGACCTCGGCGGTCGATTCGGAAGCCGAGAACCTGATCCACGAGGCGATGGAACGCCTGATGACTGGCCGCACCGTGTTCCTGATCGCCCATCGCCTGCGCAGCGCGATCACCGCCGACCTGATCGTCGTGCTCGATCAGGGCCGGGTGGTCGAGACCGGCACGCACGACGAACTGCTCCGCCGCAACGGCACGTATGCGCGGCTGTTCAACGAACAGACCCGCGGGCTCAACGTGGTCGAAGCGCCCACGCCGGACGGCACCGCCGCGGCGCGCCAGGCCTGACGCGAGTCGCACGCGCGCAACGGATCGGGCACTAGCCAAGCGCCACGCGATTATATCGGGTGGCCGAAGCATCTTCGGCCGCCCGATTTTCTTTAGGCTCCGCGCGACGATCCCCAGCCGGCCGCCCGCCTCATCGCAATCGGGTTTGCGTCTCGCGCACTCACCCGCCATATTTCGAGGCGCCCCGCGAATAACCCTCTGATGACGCGCTATCGACAGCCTCGGAACACAATCTGTCCGCTCTGCGGCCGACTTGATCGACATGACCTATCGGACGCGCGCCCGATAGTGGCCGGCGGTTCGGTAACCTTCTGAAGCGCGCCGCGTCTGCATTACCACAGTGACTGCGATCCTATCGATACCGGCGCACCGCGCCCGCCGCGCGAGACCGCCATGTGGATGAGCCTGCGCGCAAGGCGCGCGGCCGGTCGGCTGCGCTCGTCATTCGTGGCGTCGATCATGCCTGCGTGGATGGCGCTTGCAATTGTCGCGGCCCCCAGCCTGGCGAATTCGATCGGCCCGGCGACAATCGGCAACCTGTTGAACGTTCGCGTGCTCGGATTGCGCAACGACCAGGGGCGCGTCTGCTGCACGATTTTTCCACGCTCGAAAGAGTTCCCCGGCGGCTACGATCCCGGCGAACGAACCGTGTGGGCGCCGATCGCCGATCGCGCGGCGACCTGCGAGTTTCACGATCTCGCGCCAGGCGAGTATGCGGCCGTGGCCTTTCATGACGAAAACTCCGACGGCATCTTCAATCGCAATTGGCTGGGGATGCCGAAGGAGGGCTTCGGCTTTTCCGATGACGCGCCAGCGCTCTGGCGGCCGCCCAACTTCAACGAAGCCAGCTTCCCCTATGGCGGCGGCGACGTAACCATCCTCATCCATATCCGCTACGGCCTGCGCGGCTGAGCGCCCGCCCGTCGCGCCACGGCCATGGCAGCGCCCGCCGTGACGTGCGTCCGGCGCGTCGCGCTGCTCACTAATGGTCAGCGGAAGATAACTTGTAGTTAGCGGCGGCGCCGGCGGCGTTGGCGAACTCGCCGGCGGCGCTAACTGGCAGTGGACAAGAGCCCCACAACCAGTTAGCAGAATAAGTTCCACAGAAGTAGAGAAAGCAGGCTTGACACTCTTATAGCATGAAGCTACTACATTGCTCAGCACACTTTGGCGCGCCGGTCTTGGTCCGGAGGTCGAGAGGCAATGGAAACCGAACTGATTGAAATCGAGATGATCGAGGATCGTTCGAGCCTGGCCGCAATGTCCGCCAAAGCGCGCTCGAACGGGGCTGAACTGGTCTGTCGCCGATGTGCCAATGCCGAGGAAGTCATCGCGGGTGTGCTGGTCATGATGGAAGGGAGCGAAATCTGGGCGCTGTGCGGGCCGTGCTGGCGCCAGTTGCCGCAGGGGTCGTATATCGTGTAGCGTCCGGGCGCGCGCCAGCGCCCTCCCGGCTGATTTGGGAACTGTTCTAAGCCCTCGAAAACAAAGACTATTTCGAATCTGTCAGAGCTGCCGCCAAGGCCTCGGGCGCGCATTGCGCCGAGCGCGCCGAGAGCAGTCTTGAGTCCAATCCGCGAAAGGCGTATCGATTTGACATGAGGCGTAGGCGGCTCGCGTCTGCGACGGATCTCGCGGATGAATTGCGCGGATCGCCTATACCTCTCGCAGATTGCAAAGCGATCTGACGATTCGCTGCTATCCGCGCAACGCTTTGCGCGGCTCAATCGGGGTATGCGACGCATCTCCGGTCGAATCGGCGATGGCACGAAAATCGCTCCGTTGGCTTACGACCCGGTATCCGCGAACGGAACTGGAGATTTCGGACAGCTTGTGGGGGTCGCATCGAGCGCGCCGCTCGATCGGCCGCGCAATTCATCCCCTGAACGTGAGTCCAGCTTCACGCGCGAATCGCGCGGCCCGGGATTGATTGGATTCACAGATGGCCACAGCACCAAAGATTACCTCGCCGCCGCCCGAGCATGCGCGCGCCGAGTCGCATAAATGGCTGGTCGCACTCGCGGTGATGCTGGGCGCGACGCTCGAGGTGCTCGACACTTCGATCGTCAACGTCGCCCTGCCCCACATGCAGGGCAGCTTCTCCGCGAGCGTCGACGAAATCACCTGGGTGCTGACCAGCTACCTGGTCGCCAACGGCGTGATGATCCCGCTGACCGGATGGATCTCGGCGCGCTACGGGCGCAAGCGCTACTTCATGGCCTCGGTGATCGTGTTCATCTTTGCCTCGGGGCTATGCGGCGCGGCCCAGACACTCACCCAGATGGTCATCTTCCGGCTGATGCAGGGGGCGGCCGGCGCCGCGATGATCCCGTCGTCGCAGGCGATCCTGATGGAGACTTTTCCGCCCGCCGAGCAGGGGCTGGCGATGGCCATGTGGGGCGTCGGCCTGATGGCCGCGCCGGTGCTCGGGCCGACGCTCGGCGGCTGGATCACCGACAACTGGAACTGGCGCTGGAATTTCTACATCAACCTGCCGATCGGCACGATCGCTGCGGTGATGGTCTACTGGTTCGTCCATGACCCGGCCTATCTGCGCGCGCGGCGCGGGGTCAGCCGGCAAATCGACTACGTGGGGATCGCGTGCCTGTTCTTCGGGCTGGGCCTGCTGCAGATCGTACTCGATCGCGGCCAGCGCTCCGACTGGTTCAGCACGGGCTGGGTCTGCTATTTCACGGCGGGATCGATCGCGGCGATCGCGATCCTGATCTGGCATGAGCTGCGCTTTCCGGATCCGATTCTCGATCTGACGATCCTCAAAATTCCGGTCTTCAACATTTCGGTCATCACCGTGATGGCGATGGTGATGATCTTGTATGGCACCAACCTGCTGAATCCGCTGTTCCTGCAGGATCTGATGGGCTACGACGCATGGCGCGCCGGATTGGCGGTGGCGCCGCGCGGTGTCGGCACGCTGGTCACGATGCTGTTCGTCGGCCAGATGTCACGGCGCGGCTTCGACATGCGCCCGCTGGTCGGCGTCGGCTTCGCGATAGTCGCCTACGCCACGTGGATGATGGGCCATTGGGATCTCGACGTCGGCACCTACGCGCTGGCGATACCGATCATCCTGTCGGGCGCCGGCTCGGGATTTATTTTTCCCACGCTCTCGGCAACCACGCTCTCATGCGTCGAGAAAGAACGGATGGGCTACGCGTCGAGCCTGTATAACATGATGCGCAACACCGGCTCCGCGATCGGTATTTCACTGGTCACCAATCTGCTCAACAGCCTCGAGCAGAAACATCAGTCGTACCTGGTCGATCACGTTTCGATTTTCGATGTGTGGCGGCTGAGCGAACAGGGCTCGCGGATGCCCGGGGCGCCGACTTTCAATTACGCCCAGGAACTCGCGACCAATCAGCGGCAAGGGATCGGCATGCTCTACCATACGGTGCAGTCGCAGGCGTCGCTGCTCGCCTACAACGATATCTATCGCCTGCTGGCGATCCTGGGCGCGCTGTTTATTCCGTCGTTCCTGATGCTCAAGAAGACTACCGGCCGCGCCCCCGCGGGCCATTAGGGAACCTCTGCCCAAGGCCTAATTTGTCATTTTGAGCGCAGCGAAAAATCCCGGGATGCTTCACTCGCGGACTCCGTTCAGAATGACAACCTGACCTGCGCAAAGTCTTCTTGGAGCGACGGCGCCCGCGCCGATCAGGTTGGGCCGGTGCAGAGCGCGATCGCGGTGCGCAATCGTGCGACGGTGCGCGCGCGGCCGAGCACCGCGATCACTTCATAGATGCCGGGGCTGACGGTGCCGCCGGTCAACGCGACGCGCACCGGCTGGGCCAGTTGCCCGAGCTTGATCGCAAAGCGCGCGAGCACGCGCGCGAAGGCCGCGGCGATCGCCGTCTCGCTGAAATCGTCGCCGATGGAATCGAGCGCGCCGGCCAGCGCGTCGAGCGCCTCGGCGATCTCGGGCTTCAGGAATTTCGCCGCCGCCTTGGCGTCAATCACAATCTCGTCGAGAATATAAAAGCTCGCGAAGTCGGCCAGTTCGGCGAGTGTCTTGGCGCGCTCGCGCAGCGTCGCGACGGCCCGTTCGAGCCATGCGTCGTCGCCCGGAATGGTCCATCCGCGCTGCGCGATAAATGGTTTCACTTCCTGCGTCAGGCGCGGGATCGGCCGCTCCTTTAAGTAATGGAAGTTGAGCCACAGCAGCTTCTCGGCGTTGAAGATGCCGGCCGACTTGCCGCAACTGGCGAAGTCGAAATAGTCGAACATCTCCTGGCGCGAGAAAATCTCCTGGTCGCCATGCGACCATCCCAGGCGCACCAGGTAGTTGAGCAGGGCCTCGGGGAAATAGCCGAGATCGCGATAGGCGAAGACCGAAGTCGCGCCATGGCGCTTGGAGAGTTTCTGCCCGTCCGCCCCCATGACCATCGGCAGATGCGCATAGGCCGGCGGCTCAAGCCCGAGCGCGTAGAAGATCTGCATCTGGCGCGGAGTGTTGGGCAGATGGTCGTCGCCGCGCACGACGTGCGTGATGCCGAAGTCGGAGTCGTCGAGCACGGTGGCGAAGTTGTAGGTCGGCACGCCGTCTGAGCGGAAGATGATCAAATCGTCGATCTCGCGGTTCTCGAACACCGCGCGGCCCTTGATCAGATCATCGACCACGGTCGCCCCTTCGTGCGGCGCGCGAAAGCGGATAGTATAGTTGCGGCCCGCCTTTTTGTCGGGAAGCTCTACTTTCGGCAGCTCCGCGGGCGGCGTGCGATCGCGGCAGCGGCCGTCGTAGCCGGGCTTGCGATGCTCGCGGGTGGCCTGCTGGCGCATCGCGTCGAGCTCGGCCGCCGAGCAGAAGCAGGGATAGGCGTTGCCCTCGGCCAGCAGCTTGAGCGCGCTCTCGCGGTAGCGATCGTAGCGGCTCGACTGGAAGTACTTGCGATCGGGCGGCCCCTCGTCCCATTCGACGCCGAGCCAGCGCAGGCTCTCGAGGATTTCGTCGAGCGACTCGCGCGTCGAGCGCTCGGTGTCGGTGTCATCGATGCGCAGGATGAACGCGCCGTGGGCGTGGCGGGCGAACAGGTAGGCGAACAGCCCCGAGCGGACGTTGCCGATATGCAGGGCGCCGGTCGGGCTCGGCGCATAGCGCGTGCGGATGGTCACGAGATCATCACCATGCGAACGATTTTATCAACTTTCGCGGCCGACTGCGCGCGCCTCAGGAAACTCCGCGCGAGCCAGATTCTCATGCTGAATGACAGAGAGCCCGCACGCATGACTTAATTAAAACCGCGGCTTCGCAGACTCGCCCGCACCCCATGCCCGCTGCGCCCGCTTCAGCGGCCGGCGGCGCCGGCTATTCCCATTCGATGGTGCCGGGCGGCTTCGAGGTGATGTCGTAGACCACGCGGTTGACGCCGCGGGTCTCGTTGGTGATGCGGCTGGAGAGGCGCGCGAGAAAGGCCGCGTCGAGCCGCGCCCAATCGGCGGTCATCCCGTCTTGCGACTCGACGGCGCGAATCGCGATGACGCTTTCGTAAGTGCGCCCGTCGCCCATCACGCCGACCGTCTTGAGCGGCAGCAGCACGGCAAAGGCCTGCCATAGCCGCGCGCCGAGACCCGCGCGCGCCACCTCTTCCATCACGACCGCGTCGGCCCGGCGCAGCAATTCGAGCCGCTCGCGCGTGACCTCACCGACGATCCGCACAGCAAGTCCCGGGCCGGGAAACGGTTCGCGCTCGACGATCTCGGCGGCGAGGCCGAGCTCGCGGCCGACTTCGCGCACCTCGTCCTTGAACAGTTCGCGCAGCGGTTCGATCAGTTGCAAACGCATCCGCTCCGGTAATCCGCCGACGTTGTGATGGCTCTTGATCACCGCCGACGGCCCCTTGAACGAAACCGATTCGATGACGTCGGGATAGAGCGTGCCCTGGCCCAGAAAGCGCGCGCCGCCGAGCGCCGTGGCCTCGCGCTCGAACACATCGATGAAGGTGTGGCCAATGACGCGGCGCTTGTGCTCGGGGTCGAGCACCCCGGCCAGCCGCTCGACGAACAGATCGGCGGCCTCCGCGATGCGCAGCGGGATGCCGAGGCGCGCGGCGAAGGTCTCTTCCATCCGCTCGCGCTCGCCCGCGCGCAGCAATCCGTTGTCGACGAAGACGCACATCAGGCGCGCGCCGATCGCGCGATGGACCAGCGCGGCGGCGACCGACGAATCCACCCCGCCCGACAGGCCCATCAGGACGCGATCGTCGGGCCCGACCTGCGCGCGAATCTCGGCGAGCTTGGTCTCGACGAACCCGGCCATCGTCCAGTCGCCCGGCTCGTCGCAAATCTTGAGCACAAAGTTGCGCAGCACCTGCGTGCCGCATGGCGTATGCACGACCTCGGGATGGAACTGGATGCCGCGCAGGCGGCCCTCGCGCGTGCGCACGGCCGCGTAGGGCGAATTGCCGCTGTGCGCGATCGCCGCGAGCGCCTCGGGCAGCGCCTCGAGCCGGTCGCCGTGCGACATCCAGACCTGATGCTCGCGGCCTTCGAGTCCGTCGAACAGCGCGTCGTGCTGATCGATGACCATCGTCGCCGAGCCGTATTCACGCGCGTGGGCACCCGCGCTGTGCGCGCCGAGATGCTGCGCGATGACATACATGCCGTAGCAGATGCCGAGCACCGGGCATCCGAGGTTGAGCACGGCGTCGTCGAGATCGGGCGCGCCGCTTTCGTAGAGGCTCGCGGGACCGCCGGAGAGAATGATCCCGCGCGGATTGAGCGCGCGGATCTTCTCGAGCGCAAGATTGTACGGATGAATTTCGCAGTAGACCCCCGCCTCACGCACGCGCCGCGCGATCAACTGGGTGTACTGGCTGCCGAAATCGAGAATCAGGATCACGAAGCTATGCCTTGCTCAAAGAATATACTTTTATCATAACCGCGGCTTCGCGGACTCGCCCGCACCTCATGGCTTAATTATAACCGCGGCTTCGCGGACTCGCCCGCACCTCATGGCTTAATCATAACCGCGGCTTCGCAGACTCGCCCGCACCCCATGCCCGCCGCCGCCAGTTCTGTCACCCTGAACGAAGTGAACGGGTCTCGGATCCGGGATTCCTCGCTCCGCTCGGAATGACAGAGAGTGCCCGGCCCGTGACCGCTAAGAAAACTCTGCACAAGTCAGCTTGTCATTCTGAACGGAGTCTGCGACGTGAAGAATCCCGGGATTTTTCGCTGCACTCAAAATGACACAGTGGTCTTGTGCAGAGCCTCCCTAATGGCGGGAGTCGCCGGGACGGCGCAGCTTGGCGCGCGCGGCGCGCACGCGCGGCGCGTCGGCGGCCGGCGGCGGTCGCGACTCGACCCATGAGCGGCCGGTGCGCCGAAACTCGAGGCGCAGCGGCGTGCCGACGCCGTCAAGCTGCAGGGCGGTGCGAAACCGCCCCTCGAGAAAGCGAATGTAATGGGCCGGGATGTCGCGCTCGACGTTGGTGAAAAATACCAGCCGCGGCGGCGCGCTGCCGGTCTGCGTAACGTACATCATCTTGAGCCGGCGCCGGCCAACCAGCGGCGGATCCTGCGCGTTGATGGTCTCGGCCAGGATGCGGTTGAGCTGGGCGGTCTGAAACGCCGAATGCCATCCGTCACCCGCGCGTGCCGCCGCCGGCAGGATATCGTCGACGCCGTCGCCGGTGACCGCCGAGGTGAAGATCATCGCGGCGAACTCGAGGAACGGATGGCGATGGTAGGCGTCGCGCACGAAGATCGGCACGCGCTTGCCGGCCTTGGCCGCCGCGTCCCACTTGTTGCACACCACAACCATCGCGCGGTCGTTGCTCTCGACCAGCCGCGCCAGCCGCACGTCCTGATCGGTGATGCCCTCGGTCGCGTCGATCACCAGCACCAGCACTTCGGCGCGGCGAATAACCTCGATCGCGCGGCCGACCGAATGATGCTCGAGGTCGCCTTCGACCTTGGGCGGCCGGCGGATGCCCGCGGTGTCGATCAGCAGCACGTCGCGGCCGCCCGCGTCGAGGCGCACGTCGACCGGATCGCGCGTGGTGCCCGGACGATCGTCGACGATCGCGCGATCGTAGCCGGCGAGCCGATTGAGGATCGACGATTTGCCAACGTTGGGCCGGCCGATCAGCGCCACGCGCAGGTCGGGACGGTGCTCGGCGACCGCTTCGCGCGGCGCCATCTGCGCCACGATCGCGTCGAGCAGATCGCCCATGCCGAGTCCGTGCGCCGCGGAGATAAACGTCACGCTGGCCAGCCCGAGCGCATAGGCCTCGGCGGCCGACGCCTCCTGGTTGGCATGGTCGACCTTGTTGACCGCGGCGATTACCGGGCGGCCGGTCTCGCGGATGAGCGCGAGCGCTTCGCGATCGCCGGTGGTGATGCCGGCGCGGCCATCGATCACCAGCACCACGAGGTCGGCCGCCGCGACGGCGGCCAGCGCCTCCTCGACCGCGCGTTCGGTGGCCGGCTCGCGCGCATAGAGCTCGAGGCCGCCGCTGTCGGCGATGACGAACTCGCGATCGTCATGCGTCGCGCGCGCCAGGTTGACGTCGCGCGTGGTGCCGGCGATCGCGCTGACGATTGCGCGTCCGCGCCCCGCGATACGATTGAAGATGGTCGACTTGCCGACGTTCGCGCGGCCGACCAGCACGACCACCGGCAAGCCGCCGGCGTTGCTCGCGACCGGGCTCGGCCCCGCCGCGGGCTTGGTTTTGGTGCGCGTCGTCATCTTACAGTCCGAGCTCCTTGAGGCGGCGCGGATCGCCGGTCCATCCGCGCTCGACCTTGACGCGCAGGGCGAGGAACAGATGCCGGCCGAGCATCTGCTCGAGTTCGCGGCGCGCGCCGGTACCAATCTCCTTGAGCTGGCGCCCGCCGGCGCCGATCACCATGCCCTTGTGCGCTTCGCGTTCGACGATAATCAGGGCCTCGATGCGGGTGAGATTGCGATCGGCCTCTTCCTCGAATTGCTCGACCAGCACGGCGGTGGAAAACGGAATCTCCTGGCGCATCGCGAGGAACAGCTTCTCGCGAATCACCTCCTCGGCGATCATCCGTTCGGTCTGGTCGGTGTATTCGTCACCCGGCATCAGCGGCGGCCCGGCCGGGAGCATCTGCTTGATCACGCGGACCAGCTCGTCAACATTGTCGCCGGTCAGCGCGCTGATTGGCACGATCTCGGCAGCCGCGGCGGCCTCGTGAATCTCCGCCACCAGCGCCATCAGGCGCTCGCGCGACGCGCGATCGATCTTATTGATCGCGACGATCAGCGGCCGGCCGAGCGCGGCGGCGTCGGCCAGAAACGCGCGATCGTCGCCCGACAGCGGTCCGCCCGCCGCGACCACCGCGACGATCACCTCGCCCTCGGCCAGGCATCGATGAGCCGTCTCGACCATTCGGCGGTTGAGCTGATGGCGCGGCTGATGGAGTCCGGGCGTATCGATCAGGATCATCTGCGCGTCGGAATCCGAGCGTATGCCCAGGATGCGGCGGCGCGTGGTCTGCGGCCGGGGCGTGACAATCGCGACCTTCTGTCCGACCAGGCGGTTGAGCAGCGTCGATTTACCGACGTTGGTCTGACCGCCAATCGTGACGAAGCCCGCGCGATGAGAACTAGTTTCGCTCACTATTATCCTGTGCGATGCGGTCGAGTGCGGCGCGCGCCGCCGCCTGCTCGCTCTGTTTCTTGCTGCCGCCTTCGCCCACCCCCAGGTCGCGTCCGGCCACGCGGATGCGCGTGGTGAAGCGCTTGGCGTGGTCGGGACCGCGCGCGGCGACCAGTTCGTAGACCGGCTGGGCGCGGAAGCGGCGATAGGCGACCTCCTGCAATTCGGTCTTGTAGTCGCGCTCGGCCGACGGACCACCGATATCGTCGGTGAACAGGCGCTCGACCACGCCCTTGGCCGGATCGAGTCCGGCGTCGGTATAGATTGCGCCGATCACCGCTTCAAAGGCGGCGGCCAGGATCGAGGTCTTGTCGCGTCCGCCGCTCTTCTCCTCGCCCTTGCCCAGGCGCATCTTGCGGCCCAGGCCAATCTCGAGCGCCTTGAGCGCCAGCGTGCGGCCGTTGACGATCGACGCGCGCTCCTTGGACAGCGCGCCCTCCTTGGCCTCGGGAAAGCGGCGCATCAGGAGGTCGGCGATCGCGAGATCGAGCACCGCGTCGCCGAGAAACTCGAGCCGCTCGTAATGCGGCTCGCCGGCTACCACGGCGCTCGGATGGGTCAGCGCGATGGCCAGCAGATCCGGCCGCTGAAACGAATATGCCAGAGTGTGCTCGAGATCCGCGTTGCTGTTTTCAGGCGGAGACGGCGGCTCCGCCGCGGAGCGAGCCGCCCGCGGGAATAATCCGGCGAATAATCTGGCCAACCACTTGCGCGCCCTCGACAAACGATGCCTCCACCTCGACCTCGGAATTGATCAGTTCGGCGGGTCCGTCGGCAGCCACCCGCACGTAATTGCGGCTGTAGCCGCGGAGCCGGCCCTCGATCCGTTCTTCAAGTAATACCTTAAGTATGCTCCCGGCCGCGCGCGCGGCAAAATCCGCCCGCTTGCGCTCGCCCAGCGCGCGCAGTGCGGCCGCCCGCCGCTTGATCTCGGCCGGCGCCACGCGCTCGCCGAACTTGGCCGCCGTGGTGCCCGCCCGCACCGAGTAGGGAAAGACGTGGAAATAGGCCAGCGGCAGGCTCTCGACAAATCTAAAATATTGGTCGAACTGAGACGGCGACTCGCCGGGAAAGCCCGCAATCAGGTCGGTGCCGATCGCCGCCGTGGGCATCGCCGCCACGACCCGCTCGACGCGCTCGCGGAAATGCGCCGTGTCGTACCGCCGCCGCATCCGCGCCAGCGTCGCGTCCTCGCCGGATTGCAGCGGCAGATGGAAATGCGGGCAGAACTTTTCGCTCGCCGCGACGATCCCGATTACGCGGTCGCTCAGCTCCTCGGGATCGATCGAACTCAGGCGGACGCGCTCAATCGGCGAGCGTTCGGCCACCATCTCGAGCAGATCCTCGAGCACCGCCGGCGGGTCGAGGTCGCGTCCGTAACCGCCCAGATGCACGCCGGTCAGAATCACTTCGCGGAAGCCGCGCGCGTGCAGCCCGTCGATCGCCTCGATCACGCGGCGCGGCTCCACGCTGCGCGACTGTCCGCGCGAGAACGGCACGATGCAAAACGTGCAGAACTGATCGCATCCCTCCTGCAATTTCAGGTAGGCGCGCGTGCGCCCGTCGAGCGCGACCGTGCCCAGCTCGATCGCCGCGCGCTCCTTGCGCAGGTTCGCGACCATCACGCGTTCGGTGGCCTCGCCGCGCACCGCGCGCTCGAGATCGCCCGGCCGTCCGAGGCCGACCACCGCGTCGACCATCGACGCGTTGTCGAGCCGGGCGGGATTGGCCTGCGCGAGGCATCCGGTCATGATCACGCGCGCATCGGGATTGAGCCGGCGCGCGCGCCGCGCGAGGCGCAGGCTTTCGGTGTCGGCGCGATCGGTGATGGTGCAGGTGTTGACGATATAGACGTCGGCCAGCTCGCTGAATTCGGCCCGCTCCATGCCAAGCGCGCCCAGGCGCGACTCGATCATGGCCGAATCGTACTGGTTGACCTTGCAGCCCAGCGTGGCGATCGCGAAACGCATTGCGCCTTACTCTCCCAATGCCCGTTCGATGAAGCCGCCGCCAAGCACTTCATCGCCGCGGTAAAACACACAGGCCTGGCCCGGCGTGACGGCCGGTCCGCCACGGGCGAAGCGCACCTCGGCGCGATCGCCCCCGAGCAGGCGCATCCGCGCCGGCAGCGGCGGATGGCGATAGCGAATTTTCACTTCGAGCGGCGCATCGATCCCAGCGGCGGCGGCCGGATCGACCAGACTCACCTGCGCGGCGACCAGGCCCGCCGAAATCAGCTCGTCACGCGCGCCGACGATCACGTCGCCGCTGGCCGCGTCGATACTCCGCACGTAGCGCGGAGCACCCGTCGCGATACCCAGTCCGCGGCGCTGGCCGACGGTAAAATTATGCACACCCGCATGGCGCGCGATCGCATGTCCCGCACCGTCGACGATATTGCCCGGCCGAAGCTGCGCGGGCGGCGCAGCGCGCGCGACGAATTGCGCGTAGTCGCCGTCGGGCACGAAGCAGATCTCCTGGCTCTCGGGCTTGTCCGCGTTGGCGAGGCCCAATGCGCGGGCGCGCGCGCGCACCTCATGCTTGGTCATCGCGCCCAGCGGAAAGAGCGTCCGCGCCAGTTCGCGCTGGCCCAACGGAAAGAGAAAATACGACTGATCCTTGGTGCTGTCGGCCGCGCGCAACAGATGGAAGCGGCCGTCGGGGCCGCGCTCGATGCGCGCGTAATGGCCGGTCGCGACGAAGTCGGCTTCGAGCGCGCGGGCGCGGCTCCACAGGCGATCGAACTTGATTTCGCGATTGCACATCACGCACGGATTGGGCGTGCGCCCGGCGATATATTCGGCGACGAAATTACCGATCACGCGCGCGGCAAAATCGGCGCGCAAATCGACCACGTAAAACGGAAAGTCCATCCGCTCGGCGACGCGCCGCGCGTCCTCGAAATCCTCATACGAGCAGCAGGTCGCACGCCGCCGCGCGGGCGCCAACGCTTCGTCGGTCTTCAGGCGCATCGCCACGCCGACCACGTCGTAGCCCTGCTCGCGCAGGATCGCCGCCGCCACGGAACTGTCGACGCCGCCCGACATGGCAACCAATACGCGCGCGCTCATCGGATTGTCTCCGCTCCGCTCATCGCAAAGCCTCGGCATCGCGCATCGGCTCGGCCGCAGCGACCCGCCGCCAGACGCGCGCGATCCCTTCGGCGGCGTACGCGATCTCGTCGGCGGTCGTGCTCCAGCCCAAACTCAGGCGCAGCGAACTGCGCGCGGCGTCCGCACTGCGGCCCATCGCGGTCAGCACGTGCGACGGCTCGACCGCGCCCGCCGCGCACGCCGAGCCCATCGAGACCGCCACGCCTTCGAGATCGAGGGCGATCAGCAGGCTCTCGCCGAGCACGCCGGGAAAGGTGAGATTGAGGGTATTGGCAACGCGCCCGTCTTCCGGTCCGTTCAAACGCAGTCCGGGAATCGCGCCGCGCAGATGGCTCAGCAGGGCGTGAGCGAAGGCGGCGACGCGGCGATTTTCTTCCGGCAGCGTGCGCGCAACTTCGTCGGCCGCCGCACCGAAGCCAACGGCGCCAATCAGATTCGGCGTGCCGGCACGCATCCCGCGCTCCTGCGGACCGCCGAGCATCACGGGCGCGAGCCGTGCGTCGGGCCGAATATAAAGCGCACCGATACCGGCGGGACCGCCGAGCTTGTGCGCGCTGAGCGTCATCAGATCGCAGCCGAGATCGGTTGCAGCGACGGGTATGCGGCCGACGGCCTGCGCGGCGTCGAGATGGAACGTCGCACCGGCGCGGGCGGCCGCCGCGGCGATCGGCGCGGTCGCGAGGATCGTGCCGACCTCGGCGTTGACGATCGCGAGCGTCACGATCGCGGTGCGCTCGTCGATCGCGTCGGCGATCTCGTCCGCCGCAATTCGGCCGTCACGGTCGGGCGCGATACGCGTCACGGTGAAGCCGCGCGCCTCGAGGTCCGCGACCGGCGTGATCACCGACGAATGCTCGATCGACGAGGTCACGATATGCCGGCGGGATTCGCCCGCCCCGCGCGCCGCGCCGAAAATCGCCAGGTTGTTCGCTTCGGTGCCCCCGCTGGTAAAGACGATCGTGCGCGCACGCGCTTCGATCAGCTTGGCCACCTGCTCGCGCGCCGCCTCGAGCGATCGACGCGCCGCCTGGCCCATCCGATGGATCGACGAGGGGTTACCGTGCGGCGCCTCGGCAATTCGCGCCATCGCGGCGATGGCTACGGGGCGGATCGGCGACCCGGCGTTATGATCGAGATAGGCGCTCATATCGATAGTTTTGATAACCCGCGAAAAGCTATAACTTATCTTAACGACCCCATCGGCAAAAGACTGCTGGCCCGAGCGGCAAAAGACGGGGTTACGATGCCACAATCGCCATCCGCGGAAGTAATCGTGTTCGCGCCAGTTGGCGAAGTAGCGGAGGCTTTGCCAGGCGAGCTCGGCCTCGGGCGCGAACGTGTAATGCATCCGAACAGCGCGAGCCGCATCGTCGATCTCACGCCGTTTCGCTTCGAGCGTATCGCCGAGGGCAATCTCATTCGCACGCCGAATAAGTATGCGATGGGCGGCGACTCCGGCTGTACGCTGTAGGGAATCTCCGCGCGGGTCAGGTAGTCGTTCTGAACGGAGTCCGCGGCGTGAAGAATCCCGGGATTCTTCGCGGCGCTCAGAATGACAGCATGGGCGTTGCGCCGTGGGCGTAGCGGGAATCGCGCACCACGCGCGGCGCTAGCGGCGGGCGCGTCAGCTTTCCTTGACCGCGCCGTTCGGCAGAGGATCGGCCGGAACCATCTTGTCCTCGAGGCAGTTCTGCCGCTCCTCCATCTCCTCGAAACGAATACTCAACTGAGTAATCTTGTCGACCAGGCTGCTCATCGCGCGCGCCACCGGATCGGGCAGCCGCGCATGATCGAGGTCGGTCACGTCGCCGCGCGGACGATCGCCCTCGACCACCTTGCCCGGAATCCCGACGATCGTCGAATAGGGCGGCGCCGACGAGACCACCACGGCGCCCGCGCCGATCCGGCTGCCACGTCCGATCCGCACCGGTCCGATCACCGCCGCGCCGGCGCTGATCATCACGTGGTCCTCGAGCGTCGGATGGCGTTTTTCCTTGGTCAGGCTGGTGCCGCCGAGCGTTACGCCCTGGTAGAGCAGCACGTCGTCGCCGATCTCGGCGGTCTCGCCGATCACCACGCCCATCCCGTGGTCGATGAAGAAGCGCCGCCCGATGGTCGCGCCCGGATGAATCTCGATGCCGGTAAGCCATCGCGAAAGCTCGCTGACCAGCCGGCCGAGCAGTTTCAGGTCGCGGCGCCAGAGCCAGTGGGCCGCGCGATGGAACCAGATAGCGTGCAATCCCGGGTAAGCGAGAACGACTTCGAGCGTCGTGCGCGCAGCCGGGTCGCGCTCGAAGACCGCCTGGATATCTTCGCGTAACGTGCTCGCAATACCCATGACCGCTACCTCCCGCCGGATGTCGCCGAACCGCGGCGCGTCAGAGCTTCGCGACGCTGCCGTTGCCCGCCGGCGCGATGCGGCGGGCCTTGGCCGTGGTGCGGCGCGCGTCGCCATTGGCCGGGACCGCCGCAAGTATCTGTGGCTTGACGTTATCCTTGTGCAGCTTGAACTCGACCGAATCGACCAGCGCCTGCCAGCTCGCCTCGACCACGTTGCTCGACAGGCCGACCGTGCCCCAACGGCGGCGCCCGTCGGTCGATTCGATCAGCACGCGCACGCGCGCGCCGGTGCCCGCGCCGTTGTCGAGCACGCGGACCTTGTAGTCGGCCAACTGCATCCCGGCCAGCGCGGGATAGTACGGCACCAGCGCCTGGCGCAGCGCCGAATCGAGCGCGTTGACGGGACCGTTGCCGATCGCCGAGCTGCGCGTGCGCCGCCCGTCGGGCCCCTCGAGCACGACCACCGCCTCGCTGAACGGCGCCTGGTCCTCATGCCACTTGTCGTCGAAGACCCGGAAGCTGACGAAATTGAAATGATCCTTGACCCGGCCAAGCGTGCGCAGCATCAAAAGCTCGAACGATGCGTCGGCGCCGTCGAAGGTGTAGCCCAGCGCCTCGAGCCGCTTGAGCTCGTCGAGCAGCGCGGCGATCTGATCCTTGCTGAGGTCCGCCTCGAGGCCGAACTCGCGCGTCTTGTAGAGGATATTGGCGCGCCCCGAGAGCTCCGAGAGCAGCACGCGGCGATCGTTGCCGACGCGCGCCGGATCGACGTGCTCGTAGGTCTGCACGTTGCGCTGGATCCCCGAGACGTGCAGGCCCGCCTTATGTGCGAAAGCGCTGCGGCCGACGTACGCCTGGCGCCGGTTGGGCGTGATATTAGCCAGTTCGTAGACCAGCATCGCGGTCTCCCGCAGGGTCTTGAGCTTGGCCGCCGGCACGCAGTTGTAGCCGAGCTTGAGCTGCAGGTTGCCGATGATCGAGATCAGGTTGGCGTTGCCGCAGCGCTCGCCCAGGCCGTTGATCGTGCCCTGGACCTGTATCGCGCCGGCGCGGACGGCCGCGATCGTGTTGGCCACCGCGACTTCCGAATCGTTATGGCAATGGATCCCCAGCGGCGCGCGCACGGCGGCCGCCGCCGCCTTGACGGCCTCTTCGATTTCCCACGGCATCCGCCCGCCGTTGGTGTCGCACAGACAAATCAGATCGACCCCGGCCTCGTCGACCGCGCGGATACAGGCGAGCGCGAACTCGGGGTTGGCGGCATAGCCGTCGAAGAAATGCTCGGCGTCGAAGATCACTTCGTCGAGATGCTTTTTCAGATACGCGATAGTGTCGTTGAGAATTTCGAGATTGTTGGCGAGCGAGATCCTGAGCGCCTCGCGCACGTGCATGTCCCAGGTCTTGCCCACGATGCAGGCAACCGGCACGCCGGCCTCGAGCACCAGTTGCAGATTGCGGTCGGCGGCGGCGCGGATATTGGCGCGGCGGGTGGCGCCGAACGCGGCGATCTTCGCGTGGCGCAGCTTGAGCCGCTTGACCTCGGGAAAAAAGGCCGCGTCGCGCGGATTCGACCCCGGCCATCCGCCCTCTATGTAGTCGAGGCCCAGGTCGTCGAGGCGCTCGGCAATCTGCAGCTTGTCGGCGGTGGTCAGCGAGACGTCCTCGGACTGGCATCCGTCGCGCAGCGTGGTGTCGTAGATCTGGATTTTTCTGGAAACCGACATGGGCCTAACCCAACTCCTCCGGCAGAGCGTGCGCACCATCACCCAAGAATGCGTCGTGCAGCGCACGCATCGCAAGCTCCCCGTACTTCGCGTTGACGACCACCGAGACCTTGATTTCGGAGGTCGCGATCATTTCGATATTGACGCCCTCGGCCGCCAGCACCTTGAACATCGTCGCGGCGACCCCCGCATGCGTGCGCAT
Source organism: Binataceae bacterium (SeqCode) (assembly GCA_035534935.1). Taxonomy (GTDB): domain Bacteria; phylum Desulfobacterota; class Binatia; order Binatales; family Binataceae; genus JADMIL01. Next base: position 17,510 of record DATLRA010000132.1, on the reverse strand, counting down.
CCCGACGCCGACGATCGAAACTTTGGCGACCTGGTCCTCGTGGCGGATGCCGGCCGCGCCAATCTCACCGGCGATATTCCTGATCTGTTCGAGCGCGCGGCGCAGATCGGCGCGCGGCACGGTGAAGGTCATGTCGGTGCGGCCGTCGGCGCCGGCGTTCTGAATAATCATGTCGACGACAATTCCGGCGCCCGCAATCGGGCCGAATATCCGCGCCGCCAGGCCGGGCCGATCGGCGACTCCGGTCAGCGTAATCTTGCTCTGGTTCTGATCGAGCGTGACCCCCGCCACCAGCACGTTTTCCATCGACTTGTCCTCCTGTCCGACCCAGGTGCCGCGCGACTCCTCGCTGAAGCTCGAGCGCACCACCAGCGGCACGTTGAAGCGCCGCGCCAGCTCAACCGATCGCAGTTGCAGGACTTTCGCGCCGAGCCCCGCCATCTCGAGCATCTCGTCGTAGGAGATGCGATCGAGGCGGCGCGCCCGCGGACAGATATTCGGATCGGCGGTGTAGACGCCATCGACGTCGGTGTAGATCTCGCATACCGACGCATGGGTCGCGGCGGCCAGCGCCACCGCCGTCAGGTCCGACGCGCCGCGCCCGAGCGTTGTGATATCGCCGTCGGGATTGACGCCCTGGAAGCCCGCGACCACCGCGATATGGCCGTCGCCCAGCGCGCGATGCAGCCGTTCGCAATCCACCGCCTTGATCTTGGCCGCGCCGTGGCGCGAGTCGGTGGTGATTTTCAATTGATGGCCCAGAAACGAGACCGTCGGATAGCCGAGCGAGCGCAAGCGAATCGCCAGCAGCGCGGCTGAGACCTGCTCGCCGGTCGAGACCAGCACGTCGGCCTCGCGCGGGTCGGGCGCGTCGCTCAGATCGGCCGCCATCTGGAGCAGCCGATTGGTCTCGCCCGCCATCGCGGAGACCACCACGACAATCTGGTCGCCACGCGCGCGGGCCCGGCCCACCCGCTCGGCCACCGCCCTGATCCGCTCGAGCGAACCGACCGAGGTGCCACCATATTTCTGTACAATCAGAGCCACAGACCGCCGATTTCCTGACCCAAATGCGGGGTAAACGCCAATTATGCGCGGTGAGCGGCAAATAAACCAGCCCTCACGCGCGGCGGGACGAGCGCCCTAGGGAACCTCTGCACCAGTCGAGTCGTCATTCTGAACGGAGTCTGCGACGTGAAGAATCCCGGGATCTTTCGCTGCGTTCAAAATGACACAGTGGGCGTGTGCAGCCCTTCCCTAGCGCATTATCGCGACGCCGTTGGCAATCAGATAGGCAAGGCAGGCGAAGGCGGTGAAGAACCACAGCGTGCTCCATCCGGTATTCTCGGCCCGCGTACCGGCATAGACGAAAAATCCCGACAGGAGCATCGCGAGGACCAACTTCGAGAGGATTGGCATCCCGATCCATCCGCCGTCCGTGGTATGGATCAGATCCATCAGCGCGGAATAGACTTGTGAGGACAGGTTTTCCACCGGGACTCGATAGCTCTGAATCAGAGCGACGCGATTGGACGGTTGGTTGGCATTCGACGCACTATCGTAACACGACGGTCGCCGATTCCGGCATAAAGCTCTTCTGAGTATTCAGAGCATGCTTTAGTCGTCAAGTCCAGTTAGCGCTGAAGCTCACCCAGAATCGCGCCGTAACGTTCTCCATACGCAGTAAATTCAATCCAGCGTGCGCTCCCAACGGCGTAGCTTAGCACGATCGAGAGCCGTTCCAGCTCAGCGCCGTCGCGCAGCCGCTCGAACCATTCGACCGCCGCAACCGCGTCGGAAAACAGGTAATCGCGCAGCCCAAGGTCGTCGAGCGTCACCGCCTCGAGCCGGTAGAGATCGATATGGTTGAGCGCCAGGCGTCCGCGATGCTCCTGGATCATCGTGAAGGTCGGGCTCAGAATCTGCTCCTCGGGGAGCATCAATCCGCGCGCGAGTCCCTTGACGAAACAGGTTTTGCCAGCGCCCAGCGCGCCCGTCAGGCCAATCAGTTCGCCGCCCTTAAGCAGCGCGCCGAGCCGTCGCCCCCAGGCCCTGGTCGCGCGCGCGGTGCGGCTTTCGACCGCCAATGAGGCGGACTTCATCGCCTCGCGCCGCGCCTGCCGGACCATACTCCGGGAAATCTGCGAGAATTCATTCGCCCGATTCTATTTGGCGCCCGCGACCGGCGAAATCGACACGCCTTGGCCGAGCAGCGCCCGGATCGCCGCCGGAATCTCGTCGGCCACTTCTCCGGCCAGGTAGCCGACCGGTCCGTTGCGCGCGGCGATCCGATCGGCCGCATGGCCGTGCATGAACGCGCCCAGAATCAGCGCCGACCGCGCCGCCAGCCCCTGGCCGAGCAACGCGCCCACGATGCCCGACAGCACGTCGCCCATCCCAGGCGTCGCCATGCCGGGATTACCACTTGAGTTGATGGCGACGGCGCCGTCGGGCGTGGCGATCACGGTGCGCGCGCCCTTGAGCAAGACGCCCGCGCCGGTCAGATCGACCAGCCGGCGGGCGGCGTCGATGCGGTTGGCGTTGACCGCGTCCGTATCGATGCGGAGCAGCCGCGCCATCTCGCCCGGATGCGGGGTCAGGACGATCGGACCGCGCGCCGTCCGCAACATTCCGGGCCCGATTGCCGCGACCAGGTTGAGCGCGTCGGCATCGATCACGGCCGGGCGATTGATCAGCACGCCGCTACGCACCAGCCAATGAATTATCTCGTGCGTATCGTCGTTCACGCCGATGCCGGGTCCGACGACCAGTGCGCTCTTGCCCGCCACCAGCAGGTCCAGCCGCTCGATCGCCGCGGCGTTCGTCGCGAAATGGCCGTCGTGGGCGGGCATCGCCTCGGTCATCAGTTCGGGCTGTCCGGCGGCGACCACCGCGGCGGCCGCTTCGGGAATCACGGCCGTGACCAGTCCCGCGCCGGTGCGCAGGGCGCCGCGACTGGCGAGAATCGCCGCGCCGCCCTTGCCGCGGCTACCCGCGATTATCAGCAGATGGCCGTAAGTTCCCTTGTGGCTATCGGTCGCGCGTGGCCTGACCAGCGTGGCGGCGTCGGCGAATTCGATCAGCCGGCCGCGCGGCGCGATATCGTCGATCGCGTGCGGCGCAAAGCCGATCTCCGTGATGATCAGCTCGCCGGTATGGGCCGCGCCGGGGTAGCTGGCATGGCCATACTTGGCGTAGCCGAATGTTACCGTTAGTCGGGCCGTAATCGCGGCATCCATCACCGCGCCGCTGTCGGCATTGACGCCCGAGGCGATATCGACCGCGACCACCGGCGCGCGCATCGCCGTCACGCACTCGATCACGCCGCGCGCCAGGCCGCGCACGGGGGCGTTCAGGCCGGTGCCGAAGATCGCGTCGATAACGACCGCCGGCCGATCCCCGATGCGGCGGTCGAAAAATTCCGCCACGCCGGCCGCGTCGGCGATTTCGGTCACGGCACCGCCCGCCGCGATGAAATCGGCGCAGGCGCGCGCCGCATCGCCGCGCAGATCGCCGGCCCGGACGAGCAGCGCCACCCGCACCATCGCGCCCGCCTGCATCAGCTTGCGCGCCGCGACCAGCCCGTCACCGCCATTGTTGCCCTTGCCCGCGACGACCATCGCGCCCGCACCCATCACGCCCGGCCAGCGCCTGAGCGTCAGGTCGGCGACCGTTTCGCCCGCCCGGCGCATCAGCGCGTATGAATCGATGCCGTAGTTCTCAACGCTCAAGCGATCGAGATGGCGGCTTTCGGCGGCGCTGAGCAGGATCATCGGGGTCTCGCGCCGGAGATTTTGCGAGCGGTCGCGCGCGCCGCCAGACCCGCGTTGGCCGCCCCGCCGGCCCGCGATGCGCCGACCAGGGCGATCATCTCGCCGACCGCCCGCCGCATCCCGACACTCACCGCCCGCGCGACGATCGCGTGGCCGATATGCAGCCACACCAGGCCGGGCAGCGCGGCGATTGGCGCGACGTTGCGATAGTTGAGTCCATGGCCCGCGTTGGGCGCGAGCTTGAGCGATCGCGCGAGCCTGATCGCCGCGCGCAGCTTGGCCTGCTCGGCGCGAGCCGCGGCGCCGAGCGCGGGTCGCGCGCCGCTTTGCCATTCGATCAGATCGGCGTCGGCCAGCGTCGCATAGGTCCCGGTATGGAGTTCGACGAAATCCGCGCCGAGGCGCGCGGCCGCTTCGATCTGATGGGGCTCCGGATCGACAAACAGGCTGACCCCGATGCGCGCCGCGCCCAGGCGCGCGATGATTGGCGCCAGGCGGTCGCCGAGTCCGGCCGCGTCAAGCCCGCCCTCGGTAGTCAGCTCGGCACGCCGCTCGGGCACCAGGCAGACTTCGTGCGGACGAACCTCGAGCGCGATTTCCAGCATCTCGGTGGTCGGCGCCATCTCCTGGTTAAGATGGATCTTAATCGCACCGCGGATGCGCAACAGGTCGCCGTCCTGGATATGGCGGCGGTCCTCGCGCAGATGGACGGTAATCGCCGACGCGCCCGCCCGCTCGGCCGCCAGCGCCGCTTCCACCGGGTCGGGATAGTCCACGCCGCGCGCGTTGCGCAACGTGGCCACGTGATCGACGTTTACTCCCAGCCGGATCTTTGAGCGGCTCATCGCACGGGTCAGGCGGCGGCGCCGGCGCGCCGGCGAATCGCGGCGCCGATTTCGCGCGCGATCCCCGCTATCAACGTCGCATCCTCGCCCTCGACCATCACCCGCGCCAGCATCTCGGTCCCGGAATAGCGCACCAGCAGGCGGCCGTCGCCGGCCAGCCGGCCCGCGCAGGCCGCGATCAGCTTGACCACCTCGGGCATCGCGGCGATCGGCATGCGCTCGCGCACGCGCACGTTCTCGAGGACTTGCGGCACCCGGCGCATGGCGCGCAGGGCGCTCAGCGGCTTGCCGCTCTCGGCCATCAGCGCGCAGACCAGCAGCGCCGTGATCAGCCCGTCGCCGGTGGTCGAATGGTCCATCAGGATGACGTGGCCGGACTGCTCGCCGCCCAGGTTGTAGGAATTGGCGCGCATCTCGCGCACCACCGCGGGGTCGCCGACTTCCGTGCGCACCAGCCGCACACCGGCCCGCGCCAGCGCCCGCTCGAGGCCGAAGTTGCTCATCACGGTAGCGACGACGGTGTTGGCCTTGAGCTGGCCGGCGGCCGCCATCCGCGCACCCAGCAACGCCATCACGTCGTCGCCGTCGAACAGCTCGCCGCGCTCGTCGACCAGGATCGCGCGGTCGCTGTCGCCGTCGAGTGCGACCCCCAGATGCGCGCCGCTGGCGAGCACCGCCTGGCGCAGCCGTTCCGGATGTACCGCGCCACAACCGTCGTTGATATTGACGCCGTCGGGCTCGGCCGCGATCGCCTCGACCTCGGCGCCCATCTCGGTGAACACGTCCGGGCCGACGCGATAGGCCGCGCCATTGGCGCAATCGATAATGACCTTGATCCCCTCGAAGGTCGCAGTGCGCGGCACGCAGGTCTTGAGAAAGACCAGGTAGCGGCCGATCGCGTCGTCGATGCGCGCCGCCTTGCCAATATCGGCGCCACGCGCGCGGAACTGCTCCAGCGCGCCGGCGTCGAACACCAACTCCTCGATGCGCTGCTCGGTGGCGTCATCGAGCTTGAAGCCATCGCGCGAAAAAAACTTGATCCCGTTGTCCTGAAACGGATTGTGCGAGGCCGAGATCACCACGCCCGCGTCGGCGCGCATGCTACGCGTCAGAAACGCGATCCCCGGCGTCGGCAGCGGACCGACCAGCCATACGTCGGCGCCCATCGAGCAGATCCCCGAGGCCATCGCGGTCTCGATCATGTAGCCCGACAGACGCGTGTCCTTGCCAATCAGGATCCGCCGATGCCGTCCGCTCGGATTGCGAAAGACATAGGCCAGCGCGCGGCCCAGCTTGAGCGCGGTCTCCGAGGTGATCGGTTCGGCGTTGGCGACGCCGCGCACCCCGTCGGTGCCAAAGAGTTTCGCTCCGGAATGCTTCAACCGTTTTGCGCCTGCCTTTCGTGGTATAGCCTGATTCTGACTCTGGCCGGCGCCGCCTGCACGAGACCCACGTCGTCGGGCAGGTTGACCTGCGCGGGCAGAATGTAGCTGCCCGGCCCAAGCCCGCCCGCCTCGACATAGACCGTGCCCTTCAAATCGAGTTTGGCCAGCGTGAGCGAAGGTCCGCGCAACTCGAGGGTCACGCGATGCGGGTCGATTCTGAATTTGAATTCGCTGTCGCGCACGGCGACCTCCAGGTCGTGATACTGGCGCTGCACGATGATCGGCCCGAGCGTCACTCTGGCGGTCACGTAGTCGGCGGCGAGCCGGATCGAACTCGAGGGCGTCATCAGGCTGATCGGGCTCGACAGGTCCGAGGTGAGGCCGGCGACGGAGAGCGCCTCGGTCTCGACCCCTTCGACCCGCGAGACTTCCCGGCTCGGCCCGCGGATCAAGACTTGCGGCGGCGTGACGTCGGTTGAAGCGACCTTATAGCCCTCGCCCGGAATCCCCATCGTGACCAGATGCACCGGCACCTCGCGGGTGATGTTCCTGTCGATTTCCAGCACGATTTGCGAGGGCAGGATACTGGTCACGCTGGTCTGGCGCGGCACCGGAAAGGCTTCGGGCCCAATCTTGAACGACGCCTGGCCGATCCCCACGCCGGTCAGATCCAGCCGCAGCGTCAGCCGCGCCGGATCGATCAGCGAGAGCAGCGTGCGCGGGCCCGAGACCTGGATGCGCACGAACTCCGGATGCGGACTGGTAATAATGAAGCCCGGCGGCAGGTCGCGGTAGCTGATCGGCACCTGCACCGATTCCAGCGCTCCGTGCTGCCCGGCGTTGACGAAGATCCACAAGCCGATCGCGAGGCCAATCGAGATCAGCCGCAGGCCCATGTTGCGCTTGATCGCCTGCGCGACGGTCGAAACCCGCGAGCGGCGTCCGCCGCCGGACGCAGCCGCCGGCGGCGCCGGCTCGCCCTGATGCGGCAGAATCGATCCCGTCATGCCCGGCGTCGCCATCTTGCCTCCGCGCTCAGGCCGGCAACATCTGCAGGGTTTCGAGCAGCCGCGGCGAATCGAATCCGCGCAGCAGCTCACCGTGATGGGCCATCGAGATCGTGCCGTCCTGCTCGGAGACCACGATCACCACCGCGTCATTGTCCTCGGTCAGCCCGATCGCCGCGCGATGGCGCGTGCCCAGCGTCAGACTGACATTGGATTTGGAGGAAAGCGGCAGCAGGCAGGCCGCGGCCAGAATGCGATCGCCCTTGATGATCACCGCGCCGTCATGCAGCGGCGAACCGCGCATGAAGATGGTCTCGAGCAGCTCGGGCGACACCCGGCCATCGATCGCCCGCCCGCTCTCGATGAACTCCTGCAGGCCGATCTCCTGCTCGAGCACGATCAGCGCGCCGATGCGCCGGGCGGCGAGCCAGGTCGCCGCGGCGGCCAGCTCCTGTGCCACGCTGGCGACATTTGCGCCAACGCCGAAAAACGAACGCGCGCCCAATCCGGTCAGCGCGCGGCGGATATCGGCCTGGAAGATGACCACCAGGATGACCATCAGGGAGCCGAGAAAATTGTTCAACAGCCAGTTGAGCGTGAACAGCCCGAGCATCTGCGAGCCGACGAACGCGCCCGCCACGATTCCCAGTCCGACCACCATCTGCATCGTGCGCGTCGCCCGGATCAGCAGCGCGATCCGGTAGATCACGTACGCGACGATCATTACGTCGAGCACGTCCTGCCAGCGGGGCTTGGGGATGACGGTGAAAAAACTGTGCATTGTTGCCGTGTCAGGGGCCGCCGCGCGCCACAATCGCCACAACCATCCTGATTACCGCCGCCGCCGGCGCGGCCTCATGTACCCGGATTATCGAGGCACCGCCGGCGAGCGCCAGCGTGTTTACCGCGGCGGTGCCATAGGCCACCTCGGTCGCGCCACCGCCCGCGATCGTCCGCACGAAGCGCTTGCGCGACGCGCCTACCAATACTGGATAGCCTAGCGCGCATATCCCTGACAAACCACCCATCAGCTCAAGGTTGTGGCGCGCGGTCTTGGCGAACCCAAAACCCGGATCGACGATGATCCGCGTCGGCCGTATGCCGGCCGCGATCGCCGCGTCGGCACGCGCGCGAAGAAATTCGCAGACCTGCGCGACCACGTCGCGATAGCGCGCATGGCGCGCGTGATCCGCCGGACCGCCGCGCATATGCATCAGCACCACCGCGCAGCCCGCGGCGGCGGCCATCGGCAACATCGCGGCGTCGAAACCCAGCGCACTGACATCGTTGATGATCGCGGCGCCCGCGTCGAGCGCGATCCGCGCCACTGCCGCACGGCGCGTATCGATCGAAAACGGCACGCGCAGCCGCCGGCCCAGCCGCTCGAGCACCGGCTGCACACGCGCGATCTCGACCTCCGCGCTGACTGCGCGCGCGCCGGCCGGGCGCGTCGATTCGCCGCCGACGTCGATAATCCCCGCGCCTTCGGCCTCCATCGCCAGCGCATGCTCGAGCGCGCGATCCGGGTCGAGGTAGAGCCCGCCGTCGGAGAACGAATCCGGCGTGACGTTGAGCACGCCCATCACGGCGGGAAAACGGATCGTGCGGCCGTCACGCAGGCGCAGCGCGCGCGGCGTTCGGCGAGCCGATCGCGCGGGCCGCCGCGGCGTCATTGGCGTAGCGCCGCGCGGTCCCGGCGTCGCGCTGCACACGATCGCGGATGCGCCGCGCGAGGCCAAAAAAATCCCCTCCGCCGGTGCGGAGAGGATCGGTGACGATCGGTTAGGCGCGTAATTAAGTTGCGGGCCAATGAATCCGTCAGGCGAGCGACGGCTTGGGCGCCACCAGGCCGGGCACCGGCGCCGGATCGTCCTGCGCGACCTTGCTCCGCTCGCGTGCAACCGCGGCGCCGCCGGGCGGTACCGAAGGGCTCGGCGGTTCGCTGGCCGGCAGCGGACGGCCGGCGCGGAACGCCTCGACCATCGCGACCACTTCGGAGCCGTCGACGACCTCTTTTTCGAGCAGGCGATCGGCCAGCGCATGGAGCAGCGGCGTGCCCTCGGTGAGCAGGTTCCTGGCCTTGTGATAGGCGGCGTCGACCAGCGCGCGCACCGCGCGATCGATCTCGACCGCGGTATGCTCCGAATAATCCTTGGAATGACCGAGATCGCGGCCAAGGAAGACCTGCTCCTCGTGCTTGCCAAAGGTCATCGGGCCAAGCTCCTCGCTCATGCCCCATTCACAGACCATCTTGCGCGCCAGTTCGGTCGCCCGTTCAAGGTCGTTGCCCGCGCCGGTCCACATTTCGTGGAAGACCATCTCCTCGGCCACCCGTCCGCCGAACAGCACGGCCAGCGAGGTCATGAGGTAGTCCCGCGAATGGGTGTAGCGATCGTCGAGCGGGAGCTGCTGGGTGACGCCCAGGGCCATCCCGCGCGGGATGATCGTGACCTTGTGCAGCGGGTCGCCACCGGTCTGCAGCACAGCGACCAGCGCATGCCCCGACTCGTGATATGCGATCTTGCGCCGCTCTTCGAGCGACATGACCATCGAGCGCCGCTCGGCGCCCATCAGAACCTTGTCCTTGGCCAGCTCAAAGTCGACCATCTCGACCCGATCCTTGCTGGTGCGTGCCGCGAGCAGGGCCGCTTCGTTGACCAGGTTCTCGAGGTCGGCGCCGGCAAAGCCCGAAGTCGAACGCGCCAGCTTCGAGACGTCAACGTCGGTCGCCAGCGGCACCTTGCGCGTATGGACGTTGAGGATACCCTCGCGGCCCTTGACGTCGGGCCGGGGCACGACCACCCGCCGATCGAAGCGGCCGGGGCGCAGCAGCGCCGGATCGAGCACGTCGGGCCGGTTGGTTGCGGCCACCAGGATCACGCCCTCGTTGGCCTCGAAGCCGTCCATCTCGACCAGCAACTGATTGAGGGTCTGCTCGCGCTCGTCATGACCGCCGCCCAGACCGGCCCCGCGATGGCGGCCGACGGCATCGATCTCGTCGATGAACACGATACACGGCGCGTGCTTCTTGCCCTGCACGAACAGATCGCGCACGCGCGACGCGCCCACCCCAACGAACATCTCGACGAAGTCCGAGCCGGAGATCGAAAAGAACGGCACGCCCGCCTCGCCGGCGATCGCGCGTGCGAGCAAGGTCTTGCCGGTGCCCGGCGGTCCGACCAGCAGGACGCCCTTGGGAATCCGTCCGCCCAGGCGGGTGAAGCGTTTGGGGTCCTTGAGGAACTGGATGATCTCTTCGAGCTCATCCTTGGCTTCATCGATCCCGGCGACGTCGGCAAAAGTAATTTTGTGAGTGTTTTCCGTCAGTAGCTTGGCGCGGCTCTTGCCAAACGACATCGCCTTGCCGCCGCCAATCTGCATCTGGCGCATAAAGAAGATCCACACCGCCACCAGCAGCAGCATCGGGAACCATTGCTCGAGCAGAATGATCCACCACGGATCGCCCTCGGCCGGCCGCGCGGCAATCTTGACGCCCTTTTCGCGCAGGTTCTTGACCAGGTCGGGATCCTGCGGCGCATAGGTCTTGAAATGCTCGCCGTTGGCCGTGTCGCCCTGGATCGTATTACCCTGGATCGTGACCTGAGTGACTTGCCCCTTGTCGACGTCGTTAAGGAAGTCGGAAAAGATTATCTCGGGGGAGCGCTGTTGCTGATGATTGAAAAAATTGATCATCAGCAGCGCAATCAGCACCACCACCAGCCACAAGGCGATATTGCGTGAAACCTGATTCATTGCTCAATAAAAACTATCACGCCGGATAAATTGCGCGCAACGCCGCATCTTGCACATCCGCGGCGGCGGCTCACCCGTCGGCAAGCAAATTCGCATGCAATTCCAGCAGCTCGCGAGTCGCCGGCGTGACCATCGCATGGCGTGCGCGCAGCAGCCCGGGAATCCAGAGGATTTCGTCTGCTACCGTCACCATCGGCCAGGTCGCGCGGCGCGCCCGGGCGAGCTTGCGATCGACGAACACGTCCTGCACCTTGCGCGTGCCGCTCATCCCGATCGGCCGCACGCGATCGCCCGGGCGGAAATTGCGCACGACGATCGGCGCGGTGATTTGCGCGCTGTCGAACAGCGCCTCCATCGACGGCGCGGGTCCGCGCCGCGGCGCGGGGACACCGCCCTCGGCTAGTGCGATAGTCCGCGCTTCAAAGACGAAGCCGGCGGCGGCGATGGTGGTCGCGCCGGAGCGGGCAATTGCGATCGCGAACGACTGCGCATCCGCGCGCGGCCGGGGTTCGAGCACCGCGACGCCGTACTCGCAGCGCATCCGCCAACCGCGCGGCACGAGCGTGATCCGTCCGGGCACGGCCGCCACGCAGCTCGCGCGCAGCGCCTCGATATGGGCACGGCCGAGCGTCCGCAAATCGCCCATCCGATGGATCAGCCAGGCGCGAATCGTGGCGGTGGCCAGCGCCGGCTCGAGCCGCGCAAAGCCGGCCACGCTGAGCCGCCCGCGATCGTCGAGGCGCCGCGCCAGTTCGCGCCGCGCCGCCGCCGTAACGAAATCGTCGAGCGCGCGCATCTCGCCGGCCAGGGCAGCCAGCCGCACGCTCAACCGGGGCGCGTAGTCGCGCTCGAGCGCGGGAATTAATTCGTGGCGTACGCGATTGCGCGTCATCGCCGGCGACGCGTTGCTGCTGTCGACGACGTAGCCGGCGCCGAGCGCCTCGAGATAGGCCAGAATCTGCGCGCGCCGCAGTCCGAGCAGCGGACGGATAATCCGCCCCGGTCCGCCCGGCGCCATCGCGGCCAGCCCCGCCGCTCCGCCGCCGCGCAGCAGGCGCATCAGCACGGTCTCGGCCTGATCGTCGGCATGATGGGCCAGCGCGATATGGCGCGCGCCGATCCGCGCGGCAACGCGCGCGAGGAAGGCGTGGCGCAGATCGCGGGCGCGCTCCTCGAGGTTGCCGGCCGCGCGCCGCAGCCCCGGCGCATGCTCAACTGTTAGTTCGATTCCGAGGCGGGCGCAGAGCGCGCGCACGAAACCCTCGTCGCGATCGGCCTCGCCCGCGCGCAGGTGATGGTTCAGATGGGCGGCGTGGAGCCGCCAGGCCGGCGCGCCGGCTTTGCCGCGCGCCAACGCACCGCGGCGAGACGCGTCGTGCGCCAGGCGCTGGAGCGCGTGGGTCAGCGCCACCGAGTCGGCGCCGCCCGAGAGCGCGATCACGATCGTCGCGCCGTCGGCGACGGCGAGCCGCGCGAGCGCCGCACGCACGGCGGCTTCGAGCGTGCTAATCGCGCGCGCGGTCATAACGATTGCAGTATAGCGCACCGCCGCGCCGGCGCCGCGCGAACTTCCGCCGCCGCTATTCGCGCATCAGATCGGCGCGCGGATCGGCTACGTCGCGGGCCCGCAGATGGTCGGCAAGCTGCTGCATCAATTTGCGTTCGTCGTCGGTCAGGTCGGTCGGTGCGAGCACCTTGAGTTCGTAGAGCAGATCGCCGGCCGGTTCCTTGCCCCGCGCGGGCAAGCCGCGCCCCTTCAGACGCATCACGCGCCCGCTCTGGCTGCCGGCGGGAATCTTGAGCGAGATGCGCCCGTCGAGCGTCGGCGCGGTGACCTCGGCGCCCAGTGCGGCCTCGTAATCCCAGACCGGCAACTGGCAGCGCGCGTCGCGTCCGGAGAGGGTGAACGCCTTGCTCGGCTTGAACCTGATGGTGAGGAACAGGTCGCCGTTGAGCGCCGGACGGGCGCCGTGACCGCCCTGCCCTTTGAGCCGGATACGCGAGCCCTCGCTCATGCCCGCCGGGATCGTCACGTCGAGCGCGCGGCGTACCGACAGCACGCCGTTGCCGTGGCACTTGGGGCAGGCCTCCTGGTTTCGAACAGGGCTGGCACCGCCGCGACGGCCGGGTAAGCCAATCATCCCGGTGCCGCCGCACATGTCGCATTCGTCGGTGGCGGTCAGGTTGAGACGGCGCTGTCCGCCGCGCATCGCCTCCTGCGGCGTAATCTCGACTTCGGCCTGCAGATCGCGCGCGCGGGCGGGCGAGCGCGCACCAAAGATATCGCCACCGGCGCCGCCCGCGTCGAACGAGTAGCCGCGACCGCGCGGTCCGCCGCCGGCGCCGAGGCCGCCGAAGAAGCGCTCGAAGAAGTCGCTGAAGCCGCCCGGCGGTTCGCTATCGCCCGGTCCGGGCGACGGGCCCGCGCCGCGATTCATGCCGCCGGCGCGCGCGTAGCGGCGGAAGACCTCGTCCTCGGAGGTGCCGCGCTCGAAGTCGGCGCCCAGATCGTCGTACTTCTTGCGCTTGTCGGCGTCGCCGAGCACCTGGTAGGCCTCGTTAATCTCCTTGAAGCGGCTTTCGGCCTCTTTGTTCTTGGGATTGAGGTCGGGATGGAACTTGCGGGCGAGCTTGCGGTAGGCGGTCTTGATTTGCGCCTCGGTTGCGGCGCGCTCGACGCCGAGAACTTTGTAGTAGTCGCGAAACTCCATCTGCCGAGTCTGATACTCCCCTTAAAGATGCGCACGAAAGCCGCCGTCCGCAAGCCGACGGGCCGGCCCGCGCCCGCGCGATCGACGCGCCTAGGCGGCGGGCGGTGACGGCGGCGCGCCCCGCGCGGCAATCTCGCCGCGCACCGCCTCGAGCCGGGTCTCCATCGCACGCAATTCGCGCTCGAGCAGCGCCTGCCGGCGCCAGATAAACATCACATACAGAAAGATCACGCCAAAGATTATCGTGTAGGCGGCGCACAGGTAACCGAGATTTTCCATCACAGGTCACCGGCCGCGGCCTGCGCGAGGTTCAATCCGCGCGCGATCGCACCGAGCCGCGCGCGCATCCGCAGCGTCGCAAAGCGCAGCATCAGCAGCCAGAGAAAGAGCGCGGTAAAGGCCGCCAGGGCGACCAGCAACGTCGCCACCATCCGCGGATCCTCGAGCCCGTGGCCACCCTGGCGCGTGACCAGCACCGCGGGATGAATCGTGCGCCACAGGCGCACCGAGACGATCACCACCGGCACGTCGGCAGCCGCGACGATTCCGATCACGGCGGCGAAGCGCGCAACCTGCGGCGTATCGTCGGCCATCGCGCGCAGCATCAGGTAGCCGCCGTACAGCAGCCACAGGATAAGCGTCGTGGTCAGGCGCGAATCCCAGGTCCACCAGGTGCTCCAAATCGGCTTGGCCCAGATCGACCCGGTGACCAGCACCAGCGTGCAGAAGACCATGCCGATTTCGGCCGCCGCGTAGCCCAGATCGTCCCACACCGGCTGGCCCAGCCAGAGGTAGAAGATGCCCGCGATTGCGACCAGGCCAAAGGCGCCGAAGGCCACCCACGCGCACGGCACATGGAAATAGAAGATGCGCTGCACGATGCCCTGGTCGGCCTCGGTCGGCACGTAGACAAAGGTCATGTAGATGGCGGCGGTCATCAGGACGCCGGTCAGGCCGCCCAGCCACAGGTTCGCAATCTTATTCAATGGTCACGCTCATGCGGAATTCGATCGCCATCACTTGTAGCCTGCCGCGCGCGCCAGATAAATCGCCCGGCCGTGAGGACGATCGCGCGCCGCTAAGGTTCACTCCTCGCCGATCACGTACTCGAAGAGCAGAGATCCGGCGCTCACAAAGAGCACGTCGAAGGCGACCAGAATCTTGAGCCATTGCGCGATCGCCGCGAACGGCGCGCCGGCCAGCGCCGCCCCGCTCGCCTTGACGCCCGCAATCAGCGCCGGCACGAACAGCGGTATCGCCAGCAGCGGCAGCAGCATATCGCCCGCGCGCACGCGCCCCGTAATCGCGGCGAGCAGGGTCGCAAGCGCGGCAAAGCCGAGCGCGCCGAGCGCGATCACCGGTGCCATGCGCATCAGCCGCCAGTCGAAATCGAGATTGAAGAACAGCACCATCAGGACGATCGCGGCGGCCTCGGCAATCGCCATGAAGATGAAGGCCGCCGTCAGCTTGGCCCAATAGAGCGCGCCGCGGTCGAGTGGGCTCGCGATCAGCGCGCGGATACAACCGTTGTCGCGCTCGGCCAGCAGCACTCGCGACGAACCGATCACACCGGCCAGGATCAGCGCGACCCACAGCGCACCCGCGGCGGTCGCCGCGTCGCGCACGCCGCCGGCCGGATCGAGCGCGAAGACCATCACGACCAGGATCAGCAGAGAGAGCGCGACCAGCGCGACGAGACTCTCGCCCCCGCGCAACTCCAGGCGCAGATCCTTGCGCAAGACCGCGGCAAATCCAGCCATCTCAGGCTGCCGGCTGGCGCGGATCGATCGCGCCGCGGGGCTCTGCGCCACCGTCCGCCGGACGCGCGACGAGCCGGCCACGGACGATTTCATAGAGCGCGAATTCCAATTTTGCGATCGCCAGCGGCTGATGCGCCGTGAGCACGATCGCGCAGCCGCCCGCCAGCGCCTCGCCGATCAGCGCGGCGGCCATCGCAACACCCTCGGCGTCGAGCGCGGCAAACGGCTCGTCCATCAGGAGCGCGGCCGGGCGATGGATCAGCGCGCGGGCGAGCGTAAGGCGCTGCTCCATCCCGCGCGAAAAGCCGCGCACGCGATCGTCGGCGGCGACCGCCAGGCCGACCCGTTCCAGCCAGCGCGCGATCTGCTCGGGCGCCCCGGCGACGCCGTAGAGTGCGCAGAAAAACTCGAGATTCTCGCGCGCTGTGAGATTGGGGTAAAGAAAGCTTTGATGGGTCACGAGACCGACGCGGCGGCGTGCGGCGGGCGGCAGCGCCGCGCTCGGCTCGCCGAAGAGCAGCGCCGCGCCGTCGTCGGGCGACCAGAGCCCAGCCAGAATTCTCAGCAGGGTGGATTTGCCGGCGCCGTTGCGCCCGATAATCAGCGCCGCAAACCCCGCCGCGACGGTCAGATCGACGCCGCGCAGCACCGGCGCCGCGCCAAAGGACTTGAACAGGCCGCGCGCCGCGATCGGGGCCGCATCGGTCATTCGGCGCGCGCCGCGGCGCCGTCGGCGGCGAGCGTCGATCCGCACGCCGCGCAAAAGCGATAGCCGCTTCCGGCCCGCACGCCGCATCGCGGGCAAAACGCGGCGCGGACGCCGTCCGCGATCGTTGACGCGGCGGCGCCCGCGCCGACCGTTATCGATGACCCCGCCGGCGTCGCCCGCACGGTCGTTGCGCCGCCCTGCGCATCGCGCATGGCGCGAGCCTCGGCACCGCGTGCGGCGCGCGCGTTGCGCTCAATCGAACTCATCGCCGCCAGCGCCCGATCTTCAAGCGGTCGTTTAAGTTCCTGGTAATCGCGATCGTCGACCTTGCCCATCTCATGGTCGAATTCGAGCTCGCGCAACCCCTGCATCGCGAGTTCGCGATCGTGCTCGAGCGCCTCGAACTCGGGCCGGCGCGTGCCGCGGCGCGGAGTGAAACCCTCGGCCAGCGGCGCCGCAACGAACAGTGCGACCGCCGCGACAATCAGAATCGCCGCCAGGTTAAGTGCCACGCGTCAGATCCGATCGCGCAGCTCGCGTTCGAGCCGGCGGCGCAATTCAGCGTCGAAGGGATCCTGGCCGGCGCCGTTGGCGCCCTCGGCCGGGGCGGACGCGGGCCGGGGCGAACTGCCGCGCCAGCGCCCGACCGTAATCGCGATCAGCACGGCGCCGGCCGCAAGCGCGGCGAACGGCATAATCCACGCCAGCAGATTGAAGCCCTGGGTAGTCGGCGCGGAAAGAATCTTCTCGCCGTATTTCGTGCGGTAGAACGCGATGACCTGCGGACCGCTCATCCCGCGCTTGACCATCGAGTCGATCTGATCGCGCACCGGCACCGAGAATTCGCAATTCGGATGGTTGCAGTTGGCCACCGTCAGACCGCAGCCGCATTGGCAGGTCAGCGCCTCGGTGATCTGTTCGACCGAGACCGTGGGCGCCGCGGCAACCATTAGCGGTGTCGCCACCGCCACCGCACAAACGAGCGCGAGGACGGCCGCACCCACGACGCGACGGCGTGGCACGGGCGGCACGGGTCAATCGCCTCCCGGCACGGGCTCGGCGCCGGCCGGAACGACCACCCGGACGGCGGCGGCGATCGCGGCGCGCTCACGCACGTTAGGCCACATCGCGACCACCGTGCCAAAGGCCATGATAAAGCCGCCCGCCCATAGCCAGAAGACCAGCGGCGTGAGAAAGACCTGGAAGGTGACGAGGCCAGTCTGGTCGTCGATGCCGGCGAGCACGACATAGAGGTCGGAGGCCGGGGTCGACCGGATCGCGACGGCGGTGGCCGGCTGTTGCGGCTGCTTGTAGAAAAGCTTGGCTGGCTCCATCATCGCGATCGGCTTGCCGTCGCGCCGCACCTCGACGCGCGCGCGCGAGCTTTCCATGTGCGCCGTCTCGGTGGTGTCGATACCCAGATATTCGAGATCGTAGGGGCCGACCTGAAAGGATTCGCCCTCTTTGACGCTCTTTTTGACCTCGGTGCGAAAGAACGACGACGCCACGATCCCGACGAACGCCAGCACCACGCCAACGTGGATAATGTAGCCACCGTAACGCCGAT
>DATLRA010000131.1:0-5310 GCA_035534935.1 Binataceae bacterium (SeqCode) | reverse complement strand
TTATTCGTAAAATCAAAAATTGATGTTACGATTTTAAGTCCTCTGTGTCTGCCATTCCACCACCCCGGCATACGGCGCGTGCGAACTGCCTGCGGCGCGGCGCGCCGATCGAAGAATAGCCGATCCGGGGCCGCGCACTCGACACCGCGTGGCGACATAATCCGCGCGGCCGCCGCGCCAATCGTGCCATTTGGCTAATCGCCGCCGCGAGCGCATCATTGTGGTGATAAAAGTGAGGGCGGGCAGCCACCATGCGCAGGGTTTACGACGATCGCAAGCTGATGCATTCTCCGCGCGGCACGGGCAGCGCCGCTCGCGCCGCCGCGTTGCTCGCATTGACGCTGGGTGGCTGCGCGGTGGCCTCTGCGCCGCTGCAAAACACGCCGCAGATCGTCGCGACGCCGGCGCCTGGCCAGCTCACCGTGAGCTCACAGCCGAGCCATCCGATCGGCGACGTGCTGCCGATCTACGTCTCGATCGCCAACGGCACCGACGCCCCGCGGTTGGTGGTGCCGAGCCAGGTCTTCGCCCTTGACGATGCCGGCAGCCGGGTCGCGCCCCTGCCGCCGGCCGAGGCCGCGCGCGAGGCGGGCGGCGCGGGCGAACTCAAGGCCGCATTGACCAGTGCCGCGGCCAGTGGCGCGATGGGCGGCATACTCGGCGCGGGACTTGGCGCGATCGCCGGTTCGCTGATCCGTGGCGCGGGAACCGGGGCCGCGCTCGGCGGCGCGATCGGCGCGGGTGAAGGCGCCATCCAGGGCGCGCCATTAGGGCAGGCCAAGGCCGACCAACAGGCCAATATCCAGATGTCGGCGCTAGCCCTGCCGGCGCAGGACGTGCGCCATGATTTCACGGTCAGCGGCTACGTGTTCTTTCCCAAGGGCGACTACAAGCAGATCCAGCTTCTGCTGGTCGATTCCGAGACCGGCAACACCGAGGTTATCAGCCAGCAGTTGAAGTAGCCGTGACCGGCGGCGCCGCCGGTCACGGCTTGCGGCGCGCGGCCAGTTCGTCGAGCGCCTGGTTGATGAAGTAGCGCTCGGCTGGATCGCGATCGGCGATTTCGGACTTGCGCTGCGCGATCCATTCGGCCAGGCCATAGAGCGCGGCCGAGTCGGGCGTGCCCAGTTCGAGCGCCGCGGCGACGCGCGCGAGGTCGTCCCACAGCTCCGCGGGCAGGTCGAGAATGACGCGTCTGTCGTCCATGATGGCTAATCCATATAGTCTTGAGCGCCCGCGCAGGTCAAAATGGTTGTGATGATCTCGACGGACGGCAAGTACCTCGGTGCGCTGGTGGATTACCTCGACGAGGGGCGCTTGCGGCGCGGACTGATAGTGCGCGAGCAGGCGGCCCAGGTGGCAGTGGTCGAGGCCGGCGGACGCGAGCGATCGATCGCGCGCAATCTGGTGATGGTGCGCTATCCCGAAGTGCGAGCGACGCGCGAGAACTTGGCGCGGGAAGTCGCCACGGTCGACGCCGAGCGCGCGGCGCTGTCCGCCGAGCTCGATCTGAACCTGCTCTGGGAAGTGGTCCAGGAGCATGGCCGCAGCTACACCGCCGAGGAGCTGGCCGAGCTGTTCTTCGGGCGGCGCGCGGCGGCGGCGACCTCGGTGATGCTCGAGGCGCTGTTCGGTGACCGGCTGTACTTCGTGCGCCGCCACATGGAGTTTGTCGCGCGCAGCGCGGACCAGGTCGAGCGCCTGCGGATCCAGAACGACAAGGTGCGGCTGCGCAGCGACGCCAGCCGCAATCTGCGCGAAACGATCCGCGCGATCCTCGAAGACGGGCGTCTGCCGCCACCCGACGAGGGCGCCCTGCTGGCCGACACGCTGCGCACCTACGTTGAGAACCCGTTCACCCGGAGCGCCGATCTGACGGCGATCTTTGCCGCGACGGTGAGCGATATCACGCCGGTCGAAGCGGCCTACGAAATCCTCGAGCGGCTCGGCGTGCCGCCGCCCGGCCCGCGCTTCGTGGTGGTCGGCGGCATCCGGACGAAATTCCCGGCCGCCGCGCTGAGCGAGGCCGCAGCGATTGTCGCGCCGGAGCGCCCGGCCGGCGACGACCTCAACGCGGTCACGATCGACGATGACGAGACGCTCGAAGTCGACGATGCGCTGTCGTGCGAGCCGCTCCCCGACGGCAATCTGCGGGTGCGCGTGCATATCGCGCTGGTGGCGGATTTCGTCGCCCGCGACGGCCCGATCGATCGCGAGGCCGCGGCCCGCGCGACCACCGTCTATCTGCCCGAAGCGACCATCTGGATGCTGCCGGAGCGCGTCGGATGCGACCTGGCGAGCCTCAGCCCCGGCCGCCCGCGCCACGTGCTGACGACCGATCTGCGCCTGTCGCCGACCGGTGAATTGCTCGGCTACACGATCTATCCGTCGCGTATCGCGATCGCGGCGCGGCTCAGCTACGACGCTTGCGACGCCTACGTGGCGAGCGAAGACGCGACGCCGCGGGGCGTGATGGTGCGGCGGCTGTACGAGGCGTCGCTCAAGATGCGCGAACGGCGCCGCGCGGCGGGCGCGCTGCTGGTGACGCGGCGCGAGCCCAAGATCAAGGTCGGCGCGGGCGGCGAGATCGAATTCAAGCTGATCGACAACGCCTCGCCAAGCCGGCAGTTGGTCGCCGAATTCATGGTGATGAACAACTATGCGGCGGCGCGCTATGCGGCGGACAATCGGATCCCGATCATCTATCGGGTGCAGCCGGGAGTCGGCGGAGAGCCGGCGACGCAACGGCCGCGTCTGTCGATCCATCCGGATTTTCACGCCGGAATCGGACTTGAATACTACGCGCAGTTGAGCTCGCCGCTGCGCCGTTACATGGATCTGGTGCTGCAGCGGCAGTTGCTTGCCGCATTTACCGGACGCGAAGGGGTCAGCGCCTACCAGGCGGAGGATCTGCTGGGGGTGATGGCCAATGCGGAGGCGGCCGAAGCCGAGGGCAAGGAGCTCGAGCGCCGGGCCAAGCGCTTCTGGATCCTACGCTACCTCGAGCGCACCGCGATCGGCCGTCCGCTCGAGGCGATCGCGCTGCGCGACGGCGCCAGTGCCGAACTCGACGCCTATGCGGTGCGCGGCACGCTGCACGGCGCGCCCAATCTTTCGAGCCAATCGCGAATCTTCGTCCAGATCGCCCGGATTGAGCCGATTCGCGGCTGGCTCACTTTCGATTATTTGGCACCCGGCGTCCCGCAGGCCGGTGACGCTCGCGGTTAGCGCGCGCCCGGTAGGTGGGCGCCCGGTTACCCCGGTGTCATCCGGCATGCGGGCCGCGATCACTCGAGCGGGCGAGAATGCGCTCGATCGAGCATGCGATCAGGAGGTCTCGGCGGCGGAACCGAAGCTGTCCTGCTCGAGCCGCCAGCGATCGATCGACTCGACGTTGAAGCGCCAGTCGCTGCCAACTTTGAACGCGGGGAGTTGACCGCGCTTGAGCTGGCGGTAGACAGTCGAGGGGTGGACTTTCAGGTAGTCAGACAATTCCTTAACCGTCATTACCCGGCTGTTATCAAGTTTCATTTGGCGATTGACCTCCCTATTTTCCTAGAACGTCCCGAGTTGGACTATATCGTTTTTAGAGCAAGTCACGTGCCGATGACGACAAACCGCCATCGATGAGCACAATTGAGCAATTTTTGCTTTGATTGCCATTATTCCAGCGTCCGGATTTTGACGTTCGCCCAAATCTGGCCTCGCGTCGACGTGCTGTGGCGGTGCAGAAGTGATCACTGCCCGTTTCAACCCTGCTATGGATATGTCCCACCCGTAAGCACTTGTGCAACAGTCGATCCTGCTTTGCCAAAGTTACTTACACTTGTCAGTCCTCTCCTTTGTTCAATCTCTTTTTTGTAAAATGTAATTCCTTCCTTCATAATCGGCGCCGATTCCTATTTGCTATTCCGCATTGACCATTGACCGAATCCAATTTTCAGCAGGAAGCGGACCATTCTTGCCCTAGCGATCAAACATCGAAGAAAACCCATGCGGGCGCGCGAGGGGATTATCCGCACGAAGCTGCGCGATTGGACACCGCCAAGTGGCCGCGACGCCCCGATGAAGCATCGCCGCAACCTCGGCGATGCGTCCGCGCCGCATCGAGGGCTAACTCAAACGACGCCGGGGAGGCGCCGGGGCGGTCAGGATTTGCTGATTAACTCGCGCCCGGTGGTCGCGATGAACTCGAGCAGTTCGCGCTCGTCGCGCGCGCGATGGAGCAGGATCAGACGCTGGACGCCAGCCTCGGCGAAGCGTTTGACGGTATCGCGGTCGAGCTTGCCGCGCGGGGCGACGCTCACTTCGAGGTCGTCGAGCGGGCGCTGCCAGGTGGCGCAGGCTGCGCGCAGGCCGGTCACGCATTGCGCGGTCGCCTCGAGGTCGAGGGCAAACCCGAACCATCCGCGGGCCAGCCGCGCGGCGCGGTCGTAGGCCTGGGTGGTATGGCCGCCGAAGACTACTTCGGGATAGGGCTTTTGCACCGGGCGAGGCATCGCGTTAACTCCGCTGAAGGAGACGAAGCGGCCCTCGTACTCGGGCTGATCCATGGTCCATAGGGCGATCATCGCGGCCAGGAATTCTTCGCTGCGCGGACCCTTATGATCGAAGGGCGCGCCGATCGCGGCGAATTCGGGCTTTAAGTAGCCGATACCGATGCCGAAGATCAGGCGCCCGGCCGAGAGCACGTCGACTGAGGCGAGCTCCTTGGCCAGCACCACCGGATTGCGCTGCGGCAATATGATGATGCCGGTGCCGAGCCGGATGGTCGTGGTATGAGCGGCAACGAAGGCCAGCGAAATGGCCGAATCGATGAACGGGGTCTCGGGCGGCACTGGCGACGGCGGCGCCTGCGGATCGGGCAGTACGATATGCTCGCCGGTCCATACGCTGTCGAAACCCGCGGCTTCGGCCGCGCGCGCGGCGGCGGCGGCGGTGGCGGGATTGGCACAGGGACCGGTATTGATGCCGAAGAGTCCAAATTTCATAGCGCGAGATTTAGCATGAACGCGGCCCCGGCCGGTAATGCCGTCGGCGCGGCCCACGGCACGCGCGGCAGGCGCGCGAGCGACGACCGGACCCGCGTGATCGGCGGCGCACGGCGGCGCGAATTGACCGTGATGCGGGGGTTATCCATAATCGCGCCAGCCCGCGCGTGGCGTGATCGGCGGCGCAAGGTGACCAGTCTCGTACCGATGCGGGCGCGATGATCGAAATCCACGTGGCGGCGCAGAGCGAACGGCGATGAGATGCCCACAATGCGGATTCGAGGCGGCCCAGGGCGCGGCCTTTTGCGCGCGCTGCGGC
>DATLRA010000130.1:0-24187 GCA_035534935.1 Binataceae bacterium (SeqCode) | reverse complement strand
CGGCGAAAAAGATCGTCCCCTCGGGCAGCCCATGCACGTCGCCGGTGAAGCGGATCGCGGCAAGAAAGGCCAGGAACTCGGGGCTGAAGAGCTTGAGCGAATCGAGATACTCGATCGCGGCCGGGCCGAAGTGGAACTGCTCGAGCGCTTCGAGCACCCGCTCGAGGCCGGCGGCGACCAGGAAGCCGCGGCGCGGCGGCGTGCGGCGCACGCTCAGGCCAAAGCTCGCGGGCCCGTTCATGCCCAGCGCAAAGTAGCTCGCGGCCATCGTGAGTTCGTAGAGGTCGATGAGCAGCGGAACTTCTTCGGCATCCAGGCGCAGATCGATAGGCATCAAGCGGAACCTCGGCGGTTATCGTAGCGGCGCGCGCGGGCGGCGTCACGCGCGTCTCATGCGCGATGCTGGCGCGCGCCGCCGGCGGGTCTCCCGCGACGGGGTCAGCGCGGCGGCATCGGCGGCGCCGGCGGACCGGGCGGCTCGGGCGACGGCGCCGCTTCATGGATCACGCGGGTGTCGGACGGCGCGCGATCGCGCAGCCGATCGGCCATCTCGCGCAGCCGGCTGGCCACCAGAAAATTGATCGTGCCAGGATCATCGATCGCGCCCGCACTGACGCCGGTTAAGATCTCGATGCCGTGGTCGATGCTATCGACCGGGTAGACGTGGAAACGGCCCTGCTCGACGGCGGCGGCGGTCTCGGCCTCGAGCATCAGGTTGCCGATATTGGCGCGCGGCACGAGCACGCCCTGGCGTCCGGTGAGGCCGACCGCGCGGCATACGCGATAGAAGCCCTCGACCTTGTCGTTGACGCCGCCAATCGCCTGCACGGCGCCATACTGATCGACCGAGCCGGTGACGGCGAGATCCTGGCGAATCGCGACGCCGCTCAGCGCCGAGAGCAGCGCGTAGATTTCGGTCGAGCTGGCGCTGTCGCCGTCGATGCCCGAGTAGGACTGCTCGAAGCAGATGCTCGCCGACATCGCGATCGGCGCCTGCTGGCCGAAGCGCCCGCGCATGAAGCCGCCCAGGATCATGATGCCCTTGTCGTGGGTCGATCCCGACAGGCGCGCCTCGCGCTCGATATTGATCACGCCGGCCTGCCCCAGCGCGACCGACGCGGTGACGCGCGAGGGCCGGCCGAAGCTGTAGCCGCCGACGTCGAGCACGGCGAGGCCGTTGATCTGGCCGACGCTCGCACCGTCGACGTGGACGACCAGGGTGCCGTTGGCGATGAGCCGGCGGATCTCCTCCTCGATGAAGTTGCGGCGCAGCACCCGTTCGCTGAGCGCGCGATCAACGTGCGCGGCGGTGACGATCGCGGCGGCGCCGGCGGCGCGCGCGAAATACGCGGCCTCCCGCGCAAGGTCGTCGATCGGCTCGAGCATGCTGACCACGCGCGTGCGATCGCCGGCCAGGCGCATGCCGAATTCGACGATGCGCTGGAGGGCGGGGCCGTCGAATTCGGGCAGATGCTCGCGCCGCGCGAGCGCGCCGACGCGGGCGGCGTAGTGGCCGGCGGCCTCGCGGTCGGCGTCGATCACGGGGCGCATCTCGGCCTTGACCTTGAACAGCCCGGCAAACTCCGGGTCATAAAAATAGAGCATATTGTAGAGCTGCGCACCGCCCATCACGATCACCTTGGCGCGCACCTCGATCGGCTCGGGCTTGAGCCCGCTGGCGGCGAAAAAGGCGAACGGCTCGAAGGTCTCAGGCGTCATCCGGCCGGTCTTGAGGCTGCGCTTGAGGGTCTTCCAGACGCCCGGCTCGACCACCGCGTCCTCGAGATCGAAGACCAGGAAGCCACCGTGCGCCTTCATGAAGGAGCCCGGGATGATGCGGGTGAAGTTGGTGCCCGGACGGCCGGTCGGATCGACCCAGCGCTCGATCGTGCCGAAGATGTTGCGATAGGTCGGCGCGTCCTCGCTGACCACCGGAGCGCCGGCGCCCCCGGCGTTATCGACGAAAAGATTAACCTGGTACTCGGCGAAGCGCGCAATTTCGTCGGCGGGCGCGGCGGCCGGCGCGCGATCGCCCGCCGTGGACGGCGCGTCGGGCCCTGCCTCGCGGAAGAGTTCGAGATGGGTCAGCATGTGATCGGCGGCGTCGGCGAGATAGGCGGCGACGGCGGGGGTGTCGAAGCGCTGCTTGAGCGCGTCGACCGCGGGATTGATCAGCCGCGAGGCAAAGGCACGTTCGATCGCGCGGATATCGCCGATCAGCTCATGCATCAGCTCCTGCTGGCGCGCCATCAGGATGGTGAATTCGTTTTGCAGCTCGGACTGCACACCGCTCAGCCGATCCTTTTCCGCCTCGGGCATCGCCGCCATCTCACGCTGCAATTCTTCGGGCGATTCGGGCGGCTTGCCCTTGATCAGGGGGAGAAAAATCACCCCGCCGCCCTGCGCGCTCTGCAGGGCGAAGCCGCGCTCGCGGGCCCGCGCCTCGAAAGTGCCAAACAGCTCCTGCGCGCGCTTGTTGTACTTGTCGCGCAGCGCCGTGCGCTCCTGCTCGAAGTCTTCGCGGCGAAACGCCTTGGGCAATTGATCGACCACGAAGTCGACCAACTCGCGCATCCCGGAGCGCAGCGCGCCGCCCTGCCCCGCGCCCAGATAGATCGCGATCGGCGCCTCGGGACTGCGGAAATTATTGACGTAAACCCAGTCGCCCGGAGTGGGCATCAGCGCCGCGCGCTCCGCCACCAGGCGCAGGATCGAATCGCGCTCCTCGCGCGTGCGCAGGCCGGACACGAAGACGTTGTAGCCGGGCGCGGCGATATTGATCGCCAGGCGTATCGCGTCGAGCGCGCGGGCCTGGCCGAGCAGGCGGCCGTCGGCTGCCTCGCGCGCCATGCGCACCAGTTCGTCGGGTCCGAGCGGCGAGGCGGCGCGCAATTCGGCGGCCTTGAGCTCGACCGGGGCCGGCGCGGGCTTGAGCGCATCCGCGGGCTGCGCGTTTACGGGGGCCACGCCGGCGCGGCCGGCGGCGTCGGCGGGATGATCATGATCGGATTTTTGCGGCATCGTGACTCGATTCGAGAGGTGACTTAAGCGAGGGTTGACTCGGTGCGCGGCGCGACATTTCGCGCGAGGGTCGGCGGAGCGGCCTATTCGACCGCGACGCGGCGGCCGGGTTTCTTCGGCAGCACGATCAGCAACGCGCCGTCGCGCCAGCGCGCGCTGACACCGTCGCATTCGATCGGATGGGCGAAGTCGAAGCTGCGTTCGGCGAAGCCGGTCGGACCGGGGATGCGCACGATCAGGCGCCGCTCGCTGACTTCGATTTCGACCGCGTTGGGATCATGGCCAACCACCGCCAGTTGCACCGCGTAGTCGGTCCCGCGGTCGATGACCGACGCGCCGTGGCCGGCGCGCGTGCGCGGCTCGCGCCAGCGCGCGATCAGCAAATCGTCGAAAAGTTCGTCGACCGCGCGGGTGAAGTCCGCGAACGGGTCGGGCGCTCCGGAAGTTGGGCGTCGTGAAGCCACGGATGGAGTCTAGTCCAGAGCGGGGGCCGCGGTCGAGGATCGCGGCCCGGGGGGGGGCGAGCCTCCGCACTTGCCCGAAAGATGCGCCGGGCGTATGTTTCGCAGCGTGCCGACATTCACCAAGATCCTCGCCGCCACGGATTTCTCCGACGACTCGAATCACGCCCTGGCCTATGCCGAAGAGCTGGCGCGCCGCTTCAGCGCCGAAATCGTCGTGATGCACGTCGATCAGCCGCTGGCGCCGGTGATGGTTAGCGAACTCAGCCCGGGACTCGACGTGAGCGCGATGAACCGCATCGCCGAGGAGCAGCGCCTGCTGGCCCAGCGCGAGCTCGACCAGTTGACCGCGCGGATGCGCGACGGCGGGCTCAAGTCGCGCGGGATGCTCAAGGTGGGCGCCCCATTTCTGGAGATCGTCAACGCGGCGCATAACGACGGCGTCGATCTGATCGTGCTCGGCACGCATGGGCGCAGCGGTCTCGCGCACGTTTTGCTGGGCAGCGTGGCCGAGCGCGTGGTGCGCAAGGCCCATTGCCCGGTGCTCACGATTCGCCATCCGGCGCGCAAGTTCAAGCATCCGCTGGATCGGCCGGAAAAGGCCGACAAGTCCGACAAGTAGCGCGAATCGGGAAGTAGCGCGAATCAGATCGATCACACGCTGGGAAAACTCCGCACAAGCCCGGTCGTCATTCTGAACGGAGTCTGCAACGTGAAAAATCCCGGGATTTTTCGCTGATCTCAAAATGACATTGTAGGCATTGCGCGGGGCATTCCGGGTTAACCAGCAGATAGAGCTACGGCGCCGTCGATTCGCGAACGGCGCCGTTTTTTATTCGATTGGGTGGACGATCGCGCGGAGTTCGCCGCGCCGCCAGCGCGCTTACTTGCCGGTGAAGCGCGGCGCGCGCTTTTC
Source organism: Binataceae bacterium (SeqCode) (assembly GCA_035534935.1). GTDB lineage: Bacteria > Desulfobacterota > Binatia > Binatales > Binataceae > JADMIL01. Next base: position 19,789 of record DATLRA010000130.1, on the reverse strand, counting down.
GGTAAACGCCTTGATCCCTTCCTTGAAATCCTGCGAGCGGGTCATCCGAATCGCGGTCTGGTCTTCGTCGATGCAGGCGGTGGTCAAATCGGTGAACAGATGCTCATAGACCATCCGCTTGGCCTCGCCGGCGCCGAGCGGCGAGCATTGCGAGGCGATTTCGATCGCCAGCGCGCGCGCCGCCGGAAGCAGGTCGTCGTGCCCGACGACCTTGCTGACCAGCCCGATGCGATAAGCTTCGGCACCGTCGACCAGCTTGCCGGTCACCGCCAGCTCGACGGCGTTGGCCAGCCCGACGATGCGCGGCAGCAGCCAGCTCGCGCCGAGCTCGAGCGCGAGCCCGCGGCGCGGAAAGATGGTGCCCATGCGGGCGCGGTCGGAGGCGATGCGGATGTCGTAGTGGAGCGCGTTGGCGAAGCCCATGCCGACGCAGGCACCGTTGATCGCGCCGATAATCGGCGTCTTCATCGCGAGCAGCCAGGCGAACCGGCCGCGGAAATTCGGATGCAGATCGTCGCCCGCGCGCGCGTGATCGAGTTCGTCGCCAAGGCCCGCGTCGGAGGCGATTTTGGTCAGCGCGCCCATGTCGAGTCCGGCGCAAAACGCCTTGCCCGCACCGGTCACGATGATCGCGCCGATCGCGGGATCGCGCTCGGCGTCGTCCATCGCGGCGCGCATCTCGTGCTCGAGCTGGCCGCGCCAGGCATTCATGCGCTCGGGGCGGTTGAGCGTAACGGTCGCCACGCGATCGGATTTTTCATAGATGATATCGGTGAAGTTCATCTTGCTGCCTCCTGCGCCGAGCCGCGGCGCCGCAATCGTCCGGGCGCTGCCGCCAATCTAACATCGCGGGCGGTGCGGCGGAAACCCGGCTTTTCTTGGCGCGCCACGGCTGTTAGTAACAGCCCCATGTCCGTAGATCCGACGCTTCGCCTCAATCCGCGCCGGCGCCGCCATCCCGCGCGCCATGCCGCCGTTTTCCTCTGGTTCGCAATTATCGCGATAAGCCCGCCGCGCGCGCGTGCGGCCAGCGCCCCGCGCGAAATGGTCGTCGCCGAGAGCGAGCCGGCCGCGCAGGCCGGACTCGCGATGCTCAAGCAGGGCGGCAACGCCATCGACGCGGCGGCCGCCGTTTCGCTCGCCCTCGGCGTGACCAACGCCGGATCGTGCGGCATCGGCGGCGGCGGCTTCATGCTGATCTACTGGGCCAAGACTCATCAGCTCTATGCGCTCGACTACCGCGAGACGGCGCCCGCGGCGGCGCGCGCCGACATGTATATGCGCAACGGAAAGCCGGACGAAGATCTCGCCCGCACGGGCGCGCTGGCGATCGCGGTGCCGGGCGAGGTAGCCGGGCTCGACGCGGCGCTCAAGCGCTTCGGCACGATGAAGTTCGCGCAGGCGGCGGCGCCGGCAATCAAGCTCGCGCGCGACGGCTTTGCGCTCAATCCGCATCTGGCCAAGGAAATTGCGTTCGTCGCACCGATGATCCAGGCAGACCCGGCCTTTCGCTCGGTCTACTTCACCACCGACGGCCATCCTGAACCTGCCGGCGCAACAATTTACAATCGCAATCTCGCCGCGACGCTGACCGCGCTCGGCGACCATCCGGCGGCGAATTTCTATCACGGCGCGATCGCCACGCAGATCGCCGGCTTCGTCAAGGCGCACGGCGGTATCCTGACCGCAGCCGACCTGGCCGGCTACCGTCCGATTTGGCGCGACCCGATCCATCTGCCGTATGCCGGCTACGAGGTCTACACGATGCCGCCGCCGTCGTCGGGCGGCGTGGTCCTGGAGATTCTCGGCATGATGGCGACCGGCCAGGTGGCGGGCTTGGGCGCCGACTCGCCGCCCTACCTGGTGCGGTTGATCGAGATGATGCGCGAGGGCTTTGTCGATCGCGCGCAGTACGCCGACCCGGCCTTCGTCAACGTGCCAATCGCCGAGTTGCTGTCGCCCGCGCATATCGCGCAGGCCCGCGACCGTGCGACGCATCACATGACCGCACCGCCGGCCGCCGCCGCGCACGATCATGGCACGTCGAATTTCGCCGTCGCCGATCGCTACGGCAACGTGGTCGACGTCACCACCACGGTCAATACGATCTTCGGCGCCAAGCTGGCCGTGCCCGCGCTCGGCCTAGTGCTCAACGACGAGATGGACGATTTCGGCGTCGCGCCGGGCGTGCCCAACGCGTTCAAGCTGGCCGGCGAAAAAAACAATGAAGTCGCGCCCGGCAAGCGGCCGCTGTCGAGCATGTCGCCGCTGATCGCGCTCAAGCATGGAAGGCCCGCGCTGGTCGCCGGCGGCGCCGGCGGACCGACCATTATCAGCGGCGTTACCCAGATCGCGCTCGACGTAATGGCGTTCCATCTCGGCCCCGCCGCCGCGCTGAACCTGCCACGCATTCATGATCAGGCCGATCCGGATATGGTCTTCGTCGAGGCGAGCATGCCGCCGCAAACGGTCGATCAATTGCGCGCGATGGGCTACCGGATCAAGCTGGTGCCGGAGCTCGGCGCGGTCAACGCGATCACGATCGAGCCGGGTGAGTTGAGCGGCGCGTTCGATCTGCGCAAGGGCGGCGGCGCGGTCGGCGATTGATGGCCGGCGCCAGCCGATCGCCGGCCCAGGCCGCGGCCCCGCGCACGGCGCACGACCGTCGCCGAATCGCGATCGCCTTCGCGGGCGTCGGCGGACTCGCCACGCTGCTCGTCTTTTTTCATCTGGGGACATACGGCCTGTGGGAACCCGACGAGGGCCGCTACGCCGAAATCGCCCGCGAGATGCTCGCGACGCACAACTTTATCGTGCCGCATCTCAACTACGTTCCCTATATCGAAAAGCCTCCGCTGCTGTACTGGATGACCGCGCTCGCGATGAGTCTCGGCGGCGTCAACGAGCTGGCCGCGCGGATGGTCGGCGCGATCGCCGCGATCGCCGGCGTCGCGATGACCTTGGGCTTTGCGCTCGCGAACTTCGATCGGCGGCGCGCGACGCTCGCCGGCGTGGTCCTCGCGACCAGCGCGCTCTACGCCGTGATGGCGCAGGTGCTGACCACCGACATGCTGCTGACCGCGACCATCGCGGCGGCGCTCTACGCCTTCTTCATGCATTGGCGCGACGGCGGGCGATGGTGCTGGCTGTTTTACCTCGCGATGGGCTTGGCGATGCTGACCAAGGGGCCGATCGGCGCGGCGCTGCCGATGGTCATCGGCGCGATCTTCCTGTGGCGCGAGCGCGATCTCGCCGGGGTCATCCGCCGCTTCAGGATGATCCCCGGAGGCGTGCTGACGGCGGCGATCGCGGCGCCGTGGTTCGTCGTGATCACGCTCCGCGAGCCCGGCTTCTTCGACTTCTACTTTATCGGGGAACATCTGCGGCGCTTCTTCGAGCCGAGCTACAGTCACGACCAGCCGATCTACTATTTCGTACCGATCATGCTGGCCGGACTGATGCCGTGGACGCTCGCCCTGCCGTTCGTGCCGTGGCGGCGGCTCACGCCGAATCCGGCGCGGCGCTTTTGCGTGATCGCGGGCGCGACGATCTTCGTGGTCTTCTCACTTGCCAGCGCGAAACTCGCGCCCTACGTCCTGCCAGCCTTTCCGCCACTCGCGATCGTGATTGCCGATGGGGTGCTTGCCGCCGCCGATGACACTGATCTAGCGCGCGGGCGGCGCCGGCTGATCGCGATCGGCCCGCTACTCGCACTGGCCGGCGCGATCGCGATCGCGGTCGGCATATTCGCCGCACGCTTGCGCGCGCCGTATCCGCTGATGGTGCGGCCGGCGATCTACGCCGCGGGCGCGATCCTGATTGCGGGCGGAATCGGCTGCGCGATCGCCTTCGCACGGCGCCGCAACGAAATCGGACTCGCGATCTTTGCCGCCGCGGCCGCCGCCACGCTCATCGCCATCAGCTACGGGCGCATCCTGGCCGAGCCGCTGCGCTCGTACGCGCAACTCGCCCGCGCGATCGAGCAAGCCGCGCCCGACGCACGCCTGGTATGCTTTCCGCGCTACGTGCAGTCGTTGCCGTTTTATACGCGCCGGCGCGTGATCCTGGTCGGCGATCGCACCGAACTCGCCTTCGGCGCCGATCACGTGGCCGACGCCGGCCAGTATTTCTTCTACCGCCGCGACGCACTCATCCGGCTGTGGAACGATCCGCGTCCGACGGTCTTCGTCGTCGATCGCTTCGTGCTGCATCAGCTCGCGCCGATCCTCGGACCCTGGCGGGTGATCGCGTCCGATCGCAAGAAGCTCGCGATCATGCGCGCGGGTGCCGCGCCGGCGCCACCTCGAGACCTCAACGCAGTCGCGAAGCCGGTCGCGCACGATGCGGATAACCGCTTCGATACGACCGGAGGATCGGCGCCGCCGGCGCGGTAATCCAGTTCCGGTAATCCGATGAACGACGCGGACCTTTCCTCCAACGCCGCCCCGATCGCCGCGGCGCGCCAGCGGTCTTACCAGACGTTCGCGCTGCGCGCGGGACTCGGCGCCGCCGTGATCGGCGTGATGCTCTGGCGCTTCAACCCGCGCCCGGTCTTGCGCGCGCTCGGCCACGAGCGGCCGGGCTATTTTGCCGCCGCGATTGCGCTCTATCTGGCCGGCCAGGTGATGTCGTCGTGGCGCTGGCAACTGCTCGCGCGGCTCAATGCGATCGGCGGCCGATGGCGCGAATATCTCGCCTACTACTTCGTCGGCGTCTTCACCAACCTGTTCGTACCGGGCTTGATCGGCGGTGACGCGGCGCGCGCGCTCTACCTCGGACGGCGCCACGATCGCATCGCCGCGGCGATCGCGTCGGTGGTGGCCGATCGCCTGGTCGGGTTGATCGCGCTGTTCTGGTTTGCCGCCGTCGCGGTGCTTACCCTCGGCGCGGTCGCCCTGCCGCCGGCCATCGTTCGCCCCACCGTGATCGCCGGCGGGGCGGCGCTCGCCGGATGGCTCATGGCGCCGATCGCCGCGCGCATCGTCCCGCGCCTCGGCCTCCGCGTCGCGAGCTTTACCGATCCGGTCCTGCCGTACTTGCGCCGCCCGCTCGCGACCGTTCCGGCGATCATCCTGTCGCTTATCCTGCAAGCCTCGCTCGCCGGATGCCAATATCTGCTGGCGCTCGGACTCGGTCTCAAGCTGCCGCTGGCGGCCTTTATGCTCTGCGTGCCGATCGCCAACGTCTTCGCCAGCCTGCCGCTCACGCTCAACGGTCTGGGCGTGCGCGAGGCCGCCTACCTGGTGCTGTTCGGCTATGCCGGCGTGGCCAAGCCCGACACGATCGCGCTGGGCCTGCTGTGGTTCGCCAGCACGATGATCGGCGGGCTCAGCGGGATACTCGCCTTCGTGACGACCAAAATGCCGGCGCCACCGATCGCCGCCGGCAATCCGATCACCACCAGTGTGCCACGGGTAACAAGCGCTCCCGGCGATCGCCTCATCTGACAATTTGCAACATGGTTTGAAAGGTCTGCAATTGGCTATCATTCTTGCTGAAAAGTGTTGAAAGCAAAGGAATTTTGCCGCTTATCTTGCCTTCACTCGATAGCCTTTGTATAGTCGCCCTAACCATTCGGACAGGCACCCCGGAGAGACGCGCGCATGGATGTAATGAAGACCCTTTTTCTCAATCCTCCCTCATACGACGACTTCGATGGAGGTGCGGGATCACGCTACCAGGCGACGCGCGAGGTCTGGTCGTTCTGGTATCCGACCTGGCTTGCCTATCCGGCCGGGATGGTTCCGGGAGCGCGCCTGCTCGACGCGCCGCCGCATAATTACACCCCGGAGATGACCGTCGCGGAGGCCAAAAATTACGATTTCGTCGTGATCCACACCTCGACGCCGTCGTTGCGGATGGACGCGCGCACCGCCGAAGCGATCAAGGCCGCCAATCCGAACTGCACGATCGCGTTCGTCGGCGGCCACCCGACCGCCCGTCCCGACGAGACCCTGCAACTCTCGTCGGCGATCGATATCGCCGCGCGCAAGGAATTTGACTTCTCGATGCTCGAGGTCGCGCAAGGCCGCGACTGGTCGAAGATTGGCGGCGTCAGCTATCAGAAAAACGGCGTCATCAGCCATAACCCCGACCGCCCGATTCTCTCCAACGCCGAACTCGACACGCTGCCCTTCGTTTCCGAAGTTTACGAGAAAAATCTCGACTACCTGCGCTACAACAGTCCCTATTGCCAATATCCCTACGTCTCGATGTACACGGGCCGCGGATGCCCCGCGCGCTGCACCTTCTGCCTGTGGCCGCAGGTGACCCAGGGCCATACCTACCGCGTGCGCAGCCCCGAGAACGTTTACGAAGAGATCGCGACGCTGAAATCCAAGTTCCCCAAGATGAAGGAGCTGTTCTTCGACGACGACACCTTCACCGCCGACCCGATGCGCGCGCGTAAGATCGCCGAGTTGATCAAGCCACTCGGCATCACATGGTCGACCAACTCGCGTGCCAACGTCGATTACGAAACGCTCAAGGTTCTCAAGGACAGCGGCCTGCGCCTGTTCGTGGTCGGCTACGAGAGCGGCAATTCCGAAATTCTCAAAAATATCAAAAAAGGCGTCCGCATCGACCGCGCGCGCCGCTTCACGCGCGACTGCCACGACATCGGTATCCTGATTCACGGCACGTTTATTCTGGGCCTGCCGGGCGAGACCAAGGACACCATCGAAGAGTCGATGCGCTTTGCCCGCGAGATGGATTGCGAGACCATCCAGGTCTCGCTCGCTTCGCCCTATCCGGGCACCGAACTGTTCGAGTACGTGACCAAAAACGGCTACCTGGCGGTCGATCCGTTCCTCGACGAATCGGGCTACCAGAAGTGCACCGTGCAGTATCCCGGCCTGACCAACGATGAGATCTACCGGTCGGTCGAGCGCTTCTACCGCAACTTCTATTTCCGCCCAAAGTATATCTTTAAGGCGGTGCGCAAGATGGCCTCCTCGAGCGAGGAGTGCGGGCGCCTGCTCAAGGAAGGCATGCAGTTCCTGTCGACGATGCGCGCGCGGCGCGCCCAGTCGCGTGAAGCGCAGCGCGTGCAAGCCGCCTGAAGCCGCTCGTCATGCTTCACACGCGGCGCGGTCGCGCCGTTTTGCCCCGCGCCCAATCGTGCGCCGGCCAACGGGCGCGTGTCATTGATCGACCGATCGGCGCGCCCCATCTGGGCCAATAGTCTACCATGCTCAGGATCGTAACCGGCGTGGCCGGCCTATGCGTCATAGCATCGCTCGGGTACTACGTGGTTGCGTCGATTGCGGCGTTGCGCTTTGCCGTACGCGCGGCTTCGCCCGCTCCGCCGATACCCAAGATTGCGCCGCGCGTTGCGATCCTCAAGCCGCTGCGCGGTCTGGGCGCCACGCTCCTCGAGAGCCTGATCAGTTATCTTGAACTCGACTATCCGCGCGTCGAATTTTTCTTCGGGGTTGCCGATTATTCCGATCGCGCGGCCGAGGCTCCGGTGGCCCTGCGCGAGCGTTACCACTTTACCCCGATGACCATGGTCGTCGGCCAGGAACCGGGCTGCGCCAATCGCAAGGTAGCCAAGTTGATCAAGATGGCCGAGCGCGCGCCGAATGCCGAGATCGTGCTGATCAGTGACGCCGACATCGCCGTCGACCGCGACCATCTGCGGCGCGTGGTCGGCGAGATGTCGAGCGACGATCGTGTCGCGATCGTCACCTGCCTCTATCGCGCGCGCCCGCTCGGCTCAATCGCCTCGCGCCTCGAGGCGCTCGCCGTGAACACCGACTTCGCGCCACAGGTGATGCTCTCGGCGGTGATCGAGCCGATCCATTACGCGCTCGGCGCGACGATCGCGATCAAACGCACGGTGCTGGAGGAAATTGGTGGCTTCCGCGCAATCAAGGACGTGCTCGCCGATGATTTCTTTCTCGGCCGAATGGTGGCCGACCGTGGCTACCAGGTCTACCTGTCGGGCTCGCTGGTGACGACCATCGCCTACGAGCGCACTTTCGCCGACTTCTGGAATCATCAGTTGCGCTGGGCGCGCACCTACCGGACGGCGCGGCCCCTGAGCCTCGCGACGATCGTCACTCACGGACCCTTTTGGGCGCTGCTCCTGCTGGCGGCGAGCGGCGGCCAGCCCTTCGCGATCAAGGCGCTGATCCTCGTGCTGGCGGCGCGTCTCGGGATGTCCGCGCTGATACTGGTGCGGGTGCTGCTGGTGCCCGAACTGCTGCGCGATCTGTGGCTGGTGCCGTTCAAAGACCTTTGCATGACCGCCATCTGGTTCGCCAGCCTGCTCAGCAACAAGGTCATCTGGGCCGGGCGCCGGCTCGAAATTCTTCCCGACGGCAAGATGGTCGAAGTCGATGAATAGCCGATCGGCGCTCACCTGGTGCCTGCTCTTCGGCCTGGTCGCGAGCCTGCTGCTGGCGCTCGGACTCCTGATGATGAAAAGCCGCGCGGCGAGCCTGCCCACGGCCCGCGGCGCGGGGACCTTGCGCTCGATCGGCCGCTGGCTCCGCGATCCGATCTGGCTGGGCGGCCTCGGCGTGCAGGCCGCCGGCTACGCGCTCTACCTGATCGCGCTGAGCAACGCGCCGGTCTCGCTGGTCGCCGTAATGATGCAGGGCGGAATCGCGCTGTTCGTCGTCTTCGCCGTGATCTTTCTGGGCGAACGCGCCGCCCCGCGCGAATGGGCGGGGATCATCGGGATCGTGCTCGCGATGGTAATCCTGGCGTTTTCACTCCAGGCCGGCGTCACCGAAGCGCCGGCCAGCGTGCGCGCACTACTCGTGCTGACCGCGATTGCGGCGGTGGCCGCGGTGCTCCCGGCCATGCTGGAACGGCTGCGCGGCAACGGCGTGGCCGCGGCGATCGCGTCGGGCATCGCCTTTGGTATGGCGAGCCTCTACACCAAGGCCCTGACCGATTCCTTTATGGCGGCGCCCGGACAGGCGGTGCTGCTGCGCGTCTTCGCCAACCCGTGGACCTACGCGGCCAGCGCCGCCAATATCACCGGGCTGGTGATGCTGCAAAATTCGTTTTGCGCCGCGCGCGGGATTATCGCGATGCCCCTCTCGTCGGCCTGCTCCAATATCGTGCCGATCGTCGGCGGGATGATCGCCTTCGGCGAGAGCCTGCCGGCCGATCCGCTCGCCGCGGCCCTGCGCCTCGGCGCCTTCGCCCTGACCGTCGCCGCCAGCGCCCTGCTCGCCATCGGCCAGGAAGATCGCACGCGCTGACTTCAGTTGGTCACGCCGGCCGCGCGCAATTCGTCCAGTTCCGCCGCCGAATATCCCGCCGCGCTCAGCACTTCCACCGTATGCTCGCCCAGCCGCGGCGGCATCCGCCGACGGACCGCGCGCTCACCGTCGATCGACACCGGAATATCGACGAACTTGAGCCCCGGGATGCGGAAGTCGGGCGCGACCGGCGCGAACATCCCAAGCGTGTTGACCTGCTCGTCGGCGAATACCTGGTCGAGCGTATTGATCGGGCTGACCGGCACGCCCGCCGCGCGCAAAATCGCGATCAGCGCGTCGCGCGAATGGCGCCGGGTCTCGCGCGCCAGAATCTCGTGCAACTCGGCGCGGCGCGGCACGCGCTCGTCATTGCCAATAAAGCGCGCGTCGGCGGGCAGCTCGGGCAGGCCCAGCGCCACGCACAACTGCCCGAACAGGCGATCGTTGCCGGCCGCGATCAGCACCCAGCTATCGGCCGTCTCAAAGGCCTCATAGGGCGCCGCGGCTGGCGAGCTTGAACCGGCCGGCCCCTGAACCTCCCCGGTCGCCTGGTAGTTCGTCATCATCAGCGCCGTCCAGGTCACCCCCGTCTCGAGCAGGCTGGTGCGCACGCGCGCGCCCTTGCCCGTGCGTGCCCGATCGATCAGCGCGGCGAGCACGCCGCTGAACAGCCACAGGCCCGACCCCATATCGATGATCGGCACGACCACGCGCGCCGGCGCGCCGCCCGGATGGCCGTTCATGCTGACGATGCCGGAGTAGGCCTGGCCCAGCGGATCGTAGCCGGGCAGATTGCGCATTGGGCCGCGATCACCGAAGCCGCTGATCGACGCATGGATGAGCCGCGGATTTTCCGCCGCCAGCTCGTCGTAGCCCAGCCCGCGCGCTTCGGTGCTGCCCGGCTTCATCGCATGCACAAAGATGTCGGCGGCGCGGCTCAGGCGCCGCACGATCGCGACGCCGCGCGGGTCGTCCAGATCGATGCAGACGCTCTGCTTGTTGCGGTTGTTGGCCAGATGCACGGTCGATTCGCCGTCCCAATGCGGCGCGAAGCGCCGCCCGTCGTCGCCGCCGCGGGGCCGTTCGATCTTGATTACCGTCGCGCCGAAATCGCCGAGCAACTGCGTGCAGTACGGGCCCGCGATATTCTGCGTCAGATCGACTACCGTGATTCCGTCGAGTATCGAAGGCATCGTGATCCTTGGCCCGCGCCCGCTCTATTTGAACCGCGACTTGGGCACCGGCAGCCCCGGTATCTCCGATCGCGTCTTCCAGATCGTCCCCTTCTTCGGCTTGTCCTCGGTGTTGTCGGCCGTGACGATATAGAGGTCGCGCAGATCGGTCCCGCCGAAGGTCAGGCTGGTCACGAACTTGGCCGGAATCTTGAGCCGAAAGTCGATCGTCCCGTTGGCCTTGAAGCGCACCACCTCGCCCGCTTTGACCGTCGCCACGAACACGCCGCCCTCGGCGTCGACCGCCAGTCCGTCGGGCCAGCCGTCCGGCACCTTGGCGAAGATCCGCCGGTCGGCCACCGAACGATCGGGCTTCACGTCGTACGCCCAGACCGCCTGGGTGGTCGAATCGGCGTGATAAAGCAGCTTGCGGTCGGGACTGAAGCCAAGGCCGTTGGTGACCTCGATACCCTCCCACAGCTTGGTGATTTTGCCGTCGGCATCGACGCGGAACAGGTTGCCCGGTACCGGCTTCTGATCCGACAGCGCGTCGAACTCGAGCGAGCCGACGTAGATGCTGCCCTGGTCGTCGGGCTGCAAATCGTTAAGCCCCTTGAGCGGCTTGCCCTCCCATTCGGTGAAGAGGTCGCGGCTCACTCCGGTCGCCTCGTTCCAATAGATCAGGCCGCGGCCCGAGCAGACCAGTCCGCCGCCCTCGTTAATCGCGATGCCGCCGACGCCCTTGCGCCCCGCGATCAGCGTGTCGATCTTGCCGTCGGGGCTGCGCCGGTAGACGCCGCCGTTGGGGATATCGCTGAAGCAGAGCCGGTTGCGATCGTCGACGCGCGGTCCTTCGAGCAGACCGTAGCCGCTGGCCAGAAGTTCCATTGTCGTCGCCATCTGTGATGCCCTCCAGCGCCGGATTTACCACGATCCGCTACCGCTGAGCCAACCCCGCGGGCGCAGCCGCCGCCCGCTAAGGCGGGGGCAGCGCGAGCGTCGGGGCGTCCGCCCGGCGCAGCCGCCGATGGCACAGGTAGATCAACACCGGCTGGAGCAGGCGCGTCACCAGCATAATCGCCAGTGCGCCGCCGATTACCACGATCGCCAGCGGGCGCTGCGTCTGCGCGCCTATCCGCGTCGAGATCGCCGCCGGCAGCAGCCCCAGCGCGTCGACCAGGTCGGTCATCATGGTCGCGCGCAGCCGCCGATCCGACCCCATGATGATCGACTCGACGAACGCATGTCCCTCCGCCCAGAGTTGGCGGATATAGAAGCTCAGCAGGATACCGTCCATGGTGGCGATCCCGAAAATCGAAATGAAGCCGACCGCCGCCGACACGCTGAACGGTGTGCGGGTCAGATACAGCCCCAGGATGCCGCCCATGCAGGCAACCGGGATTTGCGCCATGATCACAAAGGTGTCGATTAGCGAAGTGGTCGCGGCGTACAGCACGCCGGCGATCAGAATCAGCGCAAAGGGCACCACCACCATCAGCCGGCGATTGGCCTGCTGCAATTCGCCGTACTCGCCCGCCCATTCGAGATGCACGCCGTCGGGCAGCTTGACCTGAGCGCCAACCGTTTTCTTCGCGTCCTCCACCGCGCTCTGCAGGTCGCGGCCGCGCACCGCGAAGCGCACCGGCACGTAGCGTTCGAGGCCCTCGCGGTAAATAAATGAGGCGCCCTCCGCGGTTTCGATCCTGGCCACCTGGCCCAGCGGGATCTCGCCGCCATTGGGCAACGGAATGCGGATGCCGTGGATCGCGGCCAGGCTCGTGCGATATTGTTTCTGCCAGCGCACTACCAGGTCGAAGCGGCGATCGCCCTCCAGCACCTGCGTCACCGCCTGCCCGCCGATCGCCGCCTGGATCACCGCCGCCACGTCGCCGACGTTGAGCCCGTAGCGCGCGCATTGCGCTCGGTCCGGCGTGATCACCAGGTTCGGCTGGCCGAGCGATCGGTAGACCGCCAGATCGACCAGCCCCGGCACGCCGCCCATCACCTCGACCACCTCGTTGGCGATCCGCTCATCGACGGCCAGGTCGGGACCGAACACCTTGACCGAGTTCGATCCCTTCACCCCCGACAGCGCCTCGTTGATGTTGTCTTCGATATTCTGCGAGTAGCCGAAGCTGACGCCCGGAAATTCTCGCGTGAGCCGATCGTCGATCTGCTTGACCAGGTCGCCCTTGGTCAATCCGGCCGGCCATTGGTCCTGCGGCTTGAGATCTACCGAAAACTCACAATTGAAAAAGCCGGTCGTCTCGGTCCCGTCGTCGGGCCGGCCCAATTGCGAAACCACCGTGGTTACTTCGGGAAACGAAATAAACACCGCGCGCATGCGGTTTACCAGCACCGCGCCGTGGTCGAGTGAGATCGTCAGCGGCATCGTCGCGCGCGCCCAGATGTTGCCCTCCTCGAGCTTCGGCAGGAACTCGCCGCCCAGCCGCCCGAAGAGCGTGAACACCATCAGGGCGCCGATCACGATTACGCTCAGCGACACTCGCGGCCAGATCAAAATGCGCACGAAGACGCCGTGGTAAAAGCGGCTGATCAGGCCCCACAAGCGCTGGCGGTGATGCTTGATCCCGCGCGCAAACGCGAACGAGCTGAGCACCGGCGTCAGCGTTACCGCCAGCAGAATCGCCGCGCCCAGCGCATAGGCGTAAGTGTGCGACATCGGCGAGAAGATCGCGCCCTCGACCCCGTGCATCGTAAACAGCGGCAGGAACGCGATCATGAAGATTAGCGTCGAGAACAGGATCGGGCCGCCGACCTCCTGCGCCGCCGACAAGATCCGCAGCCGCGCCGGGCGATCGCTCATCCCCGGCGCATCCGTCAGGTGGTGATGGATGTTCTCCATCACGATCACCGTCGAATCGATGATGATGCCGAAGTCGATCGCCCCCAGCGAAATCAGATTGGCCGGCGTATTGCCCAGCCACATCAGCAGGAATGCGCCGCATAGCGCGAGCGGAATATTGATCGCCGCAATCATGGCGCTGCGCGTGTCGCCGAGAAAGAAGATCAGCACCAGGAAAACCAGCACGATACCCATCGTCAGGTTTTCGAAGACCGTCCGCAGCGTCGTCTTCACCAACCCGCGGCGATCGTAATACGGCACCACTTTGTAGCCGTGCGGCATCACCCCGGAGCTGTTCAGCCAGTTGACCTTGGCCTCGACGCCGTCGATCGTTTTGAGCGTGTCCCCGTATTTGCGCATCAGCACGATGCCGCTCACGACTTCGTCGCGATTGTTCATCCCGACGATGCCCAGCCGCGGCGCATAGCCGACATTTACCTGGGCGACGTTGGCGACCGTGATCGGCGTGCCCTGCGCCGCCGACAGCACGATATTGCGAATGTCATCGAGCGACTTGATGAAACCGATGCCGCGAACGTCGAAGGTCTGCTCGCCGACCGTCAGATAATTGCCGCCGGCGTTGGTGTTGGAGTTCGCGATCGCGCTGGTCAGGGTCGTCAGCGGCACGTGGTAATAGGTCAGCTTCTGCGGATCGATCTCGACCTGGTATTGTTTCGTCAGCCCGCCGAAACCGCTGACGTCGATCACCCCCGGCACGGTCTTGATCTGTTTCTCGAGTACCCAATCCTCGATCTCTTTCTCCTTAAGCAAATCGTGATCCGGACTTTCCACGGTGTAGCGATAAATCTCGCCGATCGGATTCTCGGGTGAGATTCCCGGGCTGGTGCCCGGCGGCAGCGTGACGAAGGTGAGCTGGTTGATGGTCTGGGTGCGGTCGAAGTTGTAGTCGCTGTCCCAATCGAAGTAGCAGCGGATGTCGGAGAGGCCGTAGAGCGAGATCGAACGCGTCGCCTGCAGTCCGAGCATCCCGGATAGCCCGAATTCCAGTGGCACCGTGACCAGCCGCTCGACCTCTTCGGCGCTGAGTCCGTTGGGCAGCGTCAGCACCTCGACCATCGGCTGCACCGGATCCGGATAAGCCTCGATATCGAGCTGGGTGAAGGCGAAAATTCCTACCGCCAGCAGGATCAGCGCGGCGCCGGCGACCACGACCCGCTGGCTCAGCGCAATTCGCATCAGTGAACTTATCATCGCGGCGGATCCTCCCGGCTAGGAACTCTCGCCGTTGGCCTGATGCCAAATCGAATTAACCTGGATCGATTCGGCTACCACCACGCGCTCGCCCGCCGCCAGTCCGGCGATCACCCGCACGGAACCCTGCTCCTTCCACGAACCGATTCGCACCCGCCGGCGCTCGTAGCGGCCGCCGCCCAGCGCCACGTAAACAAAATAATCGTTGGTGTCGAAGACCAGCGCCTCGATCGGCGCGACGACCGCCTCGCCCGGGTTGGTCACGACACGCACCCGCGCGAGCATCTGCGGCTTCAGCCGCGCGCCGGGGTTGCGCACCGCGCAGCGGATTTGCAGCGTATGGGTGGTCGGATCGAGGTCGGGGCTGATGCGTGCTATCACGCCCGTGAAGACCGCGTCGGGATAGGCGGTGGTGGTCGCCCGCATCTGTTGCCCGACGTGGATCCGCGCCAGATCGTCCTCGTAGATACTGGCGACGATCCACACGTCGTCGAGTGTGCCGAGCGAGTAGAGCGGGTCGCCAGCCGCCACCGCCGCCCCGCGCATCGCCTTGTTCTCGAGCACCGTGCCGCTGATCGGCGCACGCATCCAGACCGTCGGGTTCGGCTCGCGGATCGCCGCGATATCAGCGCTGTCCATGCCGAGCAGTTCGAGTTTGCGCCGCGCCGCCATGACCATCGCGCCCGCCAGGTTGCCTTCAACCGCTGCCGGCGCGCCGAAGTCGGCGCTCGCAGCCTGCGTCGCCGCCGGCGCCACGCTCAGCCGGGCGGTGATCTTCGCTTGAAGAAATTCGGCCTCGGCGGTCATGAAGTCCGGGCTGTAGAGCGCGACGATCGGTTGACCCCGGCGCACGTTGTCCCATTGCGAGACGCGCGTCGCGTCGATCCGGCCGGCCACGCGCGACACGATCGTCGCAACGCGCCGGTCGTCAAAGGCCACCTGCCCGTTGGCTTCGATCACGCCCGGCAGTTCGATTTGCCGCACCAGGGCGGTCGTCAGGCCGGGCACCGGCGGACCGGGGATTTCAAGGATCGTGCGGCCGTCGGCCTGTGTCGCCAGTCGCGGGGCGGCCGGCGTGGGCGTGGTGGCCGCGACCGGACCCGGTAGCGGACCCGCGCAGCCGCCGATCGCTACTGCGATCGCGGCGATCGCCGCGGCCATGCGCCAGCCGCGCAAACCGATCACGTGCTCGCTCCCGCGCCCGCGCACCAACCTGCCGCGCATCACTTGGAGACCGGCCCGCCAATCGCCTGCTCGAGCGCGATTTCAGCCGCCAGGAATTGATTGATCGCCCGCAAGTAGCCAATCCTTGCGTTGAAGGCCCGTTGCAAGGCCCCCACCAGCGTCACGAAATCGATTTTCCCCGACTGATACGCGACCAGCGCGACTTGAAAATCCTGACGCGACAGCGGAATCAGCGTCTCATGATAGACCGTCGCCGAACGATAACTAATCTGCGCGGTCCGGTAGAGCATGGTGACGCTGGCCGCCGTCTGGCTGCGAATCAGCGCCGCATTGTCGCGCGCCGCCTCCAGATCGTAATTCGCCCGCGTCACATCCTCGCGCTGCTTGACCCAGAAAAAAATCGGTACGTTGAGCGTAAAGAAAAGCGAATGATCCTGCAGCGCGGTCGCCGTCGGCGCCGCCGATGCTAGTAAGAAATGGTCAAATTCATAGCCGATCGTATAGTTCGGCAAATACTCCATTTTCGCCAGTGTCAGCGCGGTCGCGTTGTTCTTTTCGGTCAGCGCCGTTTCGAGAATTTCCTGCCGCACCTGGCTGGCGCGTTCCACTAGCTGATCGAGCGGCGCCGTCAACGGCTCCAGCTTGAGCGTCTCATCGAGATTCAATGCCTCGTCGGGCCGGCGATAAATCAGTTGGTTAAGAGTTGTGCGGTCATTGGCGCGCGCGACCTGCTGCTGATCCTGCGCCAACCGTTGATTGGTCAGATCGAATTCGGCGCTGATGAAATCGGTCTGCGTGACCTGATTGGCCGAATAGGCCACCTGCGTGACCTTCAGCACCTGCGTCAGGCTGGCAATCATCTCCTGATTAACCTGCCCCAGCGCGTCATCGAGCAACGATTGATAGTAGCTCGTCTCGACCTGCGCCCGCAGATCGCGCATCGCGGCTTCATAGGTCAGCCGCGCGATTTCGGCCGCACGCCGCGACTGATCGGCCTGCAGCAGCGCCTCGCCCGGGAACTGCAATGATTGCGACACGCCGTAGCTCTGATCGGTCGCTCCGACGAAGGGATTTTTCGGACTGTCGACATTCAGGAAAGAAAACATCGGATCGGCCGGCGCATAATTCTGCCGTATCGAATGGACCGCCGCCATCCATTGCGCCCGCATTGCTTTGATTTGAGGATTCATCTCGACGGCGATTTCCATCAGTTGCGCGGCGCTCAGCGCCGGGTCGGCCACCGCCGCGCGCACGGAACTCGCCGCCGCGATCGTCACGGCCGCAATCAGGATAACTATTGGCCCACGCTTCATCATCTTCACCCGACCTCAATGCCGGCCGCCGCACCTGCCCGTACTGTTCGATCGTCCGCCGCGCATCGCTCGCTGTGGCGTTCGGATGAATCGACCTTATGGCATTGTCGCGTTGCGGTATTATTAAAGCGACATCGTGGTGCATGCGAAACCGTCTCGGCTCACGACGATACACAGCGCACATGGTTTCACGGCATTGCATAACGCAATCTCGCCGCGCGCCGCCGGCCACCCGCGGCGCTTATGGCAAAGAAAAACCGGCGCCCCGTTGAGTTCGAAGCGCCGGCTGTATATTCCTCGTCCGCATTCACCACCCGCCACGCCGGCGGGAAGGCGGCGAACGGCTAATGTGCCATGTTCATGCCCGACGTGGCGGAGGTGTCCGCGCCACTCGCTGCCCCGGATGCCGATGCGTCGGCGGGCGCCGCGCCGGCCTGCTCCGGATGATAGTTCTGTTCGAGATCGCGCAGATACATCACGACCTGCCAGCGCTCGGTCGAGTTCATCGCGTCGTCGTACGAAGGCATCCAGATGCCGCCGTTGCGGATATATCCATAGATATAGCCGTCGGGCAGATTCTTGCTCACCCCGGTCATCAGGTTGGCCGGCTTATGCGCCAGCAGATGCACCACCGGTCCGTTACCTTCGCCGCTCACGCCGTGGCACGGCGAGCAGTTGCTCAGGAACAATTCGCGGCCGTGCGCGAGATTGGGCGGCGTTGGCTGCAGCGGATTGTGCAGCTTGACCGTCATGGTCTCGAGCTTCATCTCGGGCAACGCCTGCTCATTGATGCCGGGCAGATTGGCGGGCTGCCCCGGATGGATGTCGTAGTGAATACCGTCTACCGGTAGCACGCCCGCGGGCATCACCCGCGGCGGGACCGAGAGCGGCTGCACCGCCGCGCCGCGGAACATATCGATGCTCCACGGGAAGGCTTGAGCCGGTGCGACGCCGGCCACGATCGACGCGGCGAGCGCAAATGCGCCGGCCGCGAGTGCGCCGCACGCGCTGGCGCGATTGCTGCGCGATCCGCGCGTATCAGGAAAAATCTTTGAGCTGCGCTTCATTTGAATCCGTATTCCGCTCCCGCTCCAGCTTTTTGCGCCGATCCGCTGCGACCCGCGTTAAGGTCCGTCCGCCTCTTCGTGACTTCGCTTACCTGCGGCGCGACAGGCACCATATCCTGCCGGCCGCGCCGCGATCAAATCCCGCCATCGCTTTGCGCGGCATGCGCGGCGATCTCCATTCGCCGTTGGCGCCGTCGCGCGCGATCAGCGCGAACCCGCACCCTGCGGCCGGGTCACTTGGTCACCGTGACGTATCCGATCATGCCGTCCTTTTCGTGCGGCAGGCAGAGATACTTGTAGGTCCCGGCCACCTTAAAGGTGTGGTCGAAAGTCGCGCCGGGCTGCATGAAGCCCGAATCAAACGGCTGCGCGCCCGGCGGCAGCGAGACATCGCCCGGCTTCTGCGCGCTGTCGGGATCCGCGGTCACCGAATGCAGCGTCTTGGCGTCGTTGACCCATTCGACGGTGTCGCCAACCTTTACACTAGCCTTGGTCGGCTCGTACATCGGCGGCTTGTCGGTCATCTTGATAACCAGCGCCGGCGCGGCCACGGCCGCCGTGGCACTCATCGCAACCGCCAACCCCAGGCTCACGCCGGCCAGCGCCACACGCTTCATCCAAATCGCCTTGCGCGTCGGGCGGCCACCCGTGCTCGTCGGGAAATCAGCTAAACTCTTATCCATCGCTTTAACTTTTCGCGCCGCCTACTTAGGGCTAATACCCCAGCGAGGGCTCGCTAAACAACCTCCATTGACTAATCAATCGCGGGCCGGCCACCACCTGATCGTGGCGCGCGGGTCCATCTGCGAGATCCAGAATACTGTTAGCCAGTGTAATTCGTCAACTGCCGTTAATGTAGCTTAGCTTCTATCTTAAGACGATTCCGCGCGCGCCCGCGAGAGCGCCCGGCCGCGCGGCCGGGCGCATCGATTACCAGTGCCGCGATAGCAATCGATGGTGGGCGGTCCGCGGCCCCGCCACCACGCCGTCGCGCTTACGCGGCGGCGTGCTCGATCAACTGCGAGGTCAGCTCCAGGCCACGCGCGTTTGCCCCGACCGTGACCCGCGAGCCGTCGCGAATCTCGCCCAGCAGCAGCTTGCGGCCGAGCGCGGTCTCCAGTTCGCGCTGGATCATGCGCCGCAGCGGCCGCGCGCCGTACACCGGATCGTAACCGTGCTCGGCGAAGTAGTCGCGCGCCTGGTCGGTCAGCTCGAGCTCGATCTTGCGATCGGCCAGCCGCTTGCGCAGCCGCTCGAGCTGGATATCGACGATCTGGCGCAACTGCTCCTTCGACAGCGGATGGAACACCACGATCTCGTCGACGCGGTTGAGAAACTCGGGCCGGAAACTCTGGCGCAGTACGGCCAGACATTCGGTCTTCATCTTCTCGTAGTCGCGGCCCTTGTAGCCCAGGATGGTCTGGCTCGCGATATTCGACGTCATGATCACCACCGCGTTCTTGAAATCGACCGTGCGTCCCTGCCCGTCCGTCAAACGGCCGTCGTCGAGCAGTTGCAACAGGACATTGAAGACGTCGGCGTGCGCCTTTTCGATCTCGTCGAACAGGATCACCGCGTATGGCCGCCGCCGCACCGCTTCGGTCAACTGGCCGCCCTCGTCATAGCCGACGTAGCCCGGAGGCGCGCCGATCAGCCGCGACACCGAATGCTTTTCCATGTACTCCGACATGTCGATGCGGATCATCGCGGACTCGTCGTCGAACAGGAACTCGGCCAGCGCCCGCGCCAGTTCGGT
>DATLRA010000129.1:0-7104 GCA_035534935.1 Binataceae bacterium (SeqCode) | reverse complement strand
TCGCGTTGAGCCCCTTACCCGCCTCCTTGTTGAAGCGGGTCGGCATCAGGTCGAAAGCCTGTTTACAAGAAGTCGGGGCGTCAGCCATGTGCGAAGGAACCCTCCTGGCGGAAAAAGGGAAAGCGGAAGTATTCTTTAAGTGATATAAGCGATGCGACCGAACAATGTCAAGTCCGGCAATCGACCGCGCGATTGTAATTGTGCCGCCGATCGTCCCACTACACGTCTTCCGCCGCGTCGTTCAAAAGCCGAAAAAGCCTGGTTCGACGCGAATCAAATTGGTTCGCACCTTGACCGGCGCCGCCATCACCGCGACCGTCGCCGCGTGATCGCGATCGGAGTTGGTTTTCACGGTACCGTCGAGATAGGCGCTGTCGCCAATTACCTTGACGGTTACGCCGGTCAGTCCGGCGCTCTGCAGGGCCTGCTGGATCGTGGCCTCGTTGCGCGCCCATTGCGCGGTGTCGGTGGTCAGATTGTTGATCACGCCGTTGACTCCGTCGACCCGGCGCGCGACTTGCTCGGCGCGCTGCTTCGCGTCGTCGTCGAAGACCTTGCCGGCTAGCGTCACCGTGCCACCCGGACTGGCGTAGGCCTGGACGCGCCGGAAATTCCGATCCGCCGCGAGCGCCGAGGTCACCCGTTCGCCGAGCGACTCCCTGGTCATCCCGCCGGACTTGGGTGTCGACGCTAACTCCTCCGACAGTCGTCGATGGGGGCGCGGGCGGGCGGCCGGCGGCGGAGCCAGGGCGGTGGCCGGCGTCGCCGCGCTGCCGGGCAGCGCCGGAATCCCGAGGGCCGGCGGGGTCGCGGCAGCCACTGGACTCGGGGTCGGTGCGGCACTGGTTGCGTACTCGGGTGTTTCGTTAGGTCCGATGCTCGCGAACTTCGTGTTAAGGTCGGCCTCCAGCGCGGCGACGTCGCCGGGGCTGGTGGCAAAAATCACCGGATAGTCGACATCCACGGGCGTGCCGCCGGCCGGCGCGAACTTCCAACCGCTGAGCGCGCTGACAACCTCGGCGTCGAGGCTCGGATTGGGCGCCGTCGAAACCACCACGCTGCCGCCGCTGACGCTGCCATCGGGCATCACGTGGAGGCGCAAGACCATCCCGTCATGCAGTGCCGGGTCGCCCTCGAGGTCATGCTTGTAGGTATCGAGCAGGGCGTCGCGGTTGTCGTCGAAGACCTTGCTCACGCTCGCGCGATCGCGCTGGAGCGCGGCGCTAAGGGCGGCGCTTTTAATTTGTATCTGCATGTTGGTGGCGAGCGCGACCAGCGGTCCGCTGATCCCCGGCGCGGCCGACGGCGAGGCCGCCGCGACCGGCGCATTGGGATGGCTGGCGCTCAAATAAATCGCGAGCCAGGCGCCCGCCGCCAGGGCTATAATCGCCGCGATCGCATAGCCCAACAGGCCAAAAATGCCGCGGCCGCCCGAGGTCCCGGTCTCGAGCGGCTCCTCGACGTAGGGCGCATCGCCGCCGCCGAATTGCGTTCCGCGGGCGCGCGACGGCACGAAATTCTCGGGACTGGCGGCCGTCCGCTGCGACGACGGCGAGATCCGCGCGGCCGCGGCGGCCGGCGCCGGACGGGCCACGTCGGGCTGTAGCCGCGTACCGCAAAAATTACAGATAATCTCGCCCGGCTCGGCCCGCCCGCCGCAGGTTGGACAATCGATCGAGCCGGCCTGCGCCGTCGGGTCGGGCGCGCTTGCCGCAGGTGCCGTCCGCCCCACCGGTGACGGCACCGCGCCGGACACCAGCGCGGTGCCGTCGGTCTCGCAAAAGACGTCAGCGTCAGGATAAGTATTGCCGCATCGCGGACAGCTTTTCATCGCTCAGGCCGGCCTCCAGCCGTCGTCAGCCTCGATCATAAACGGCAGACCCACTGGAAACCAAACCCCGCGTAACGAATTGACCGCGAGGCCGCGGCGCGCGCCCGCTCAGGTTATCGGCCCGGCTTCAAGGCGAAAGCCGATCCGCACTTCAACCTGGAAGCTGGGTTTCCCGTCATGCACGGAGCCGCGGATGTTCTTGACTTCAAACCAGTCGACGTTGCGCAGCGTCTGGTTGGCCTTGGTCAGCGCGTTGCGGACAGCCTGGTGGATGCTGTCGGTGGATACGCCCACGACTTCGACGATCTTGTACGTATTGTCCGGCACGGCACTCTCCATCGGATGAGGTGGTGGTTACAAGGCCGGTTTAGCGCCGGACCGGATCGTTTAGCAAGGACTCCGCTCGATTATCACGGCGCGGGCAGCGCCACGGCGAGCACCGCCGGGTCCTCGATCGTGCGCAAATCAAGCTGGAACGCGCCCTCTGTGATGCGCCCGATCACCGGCGGATGCGCGTTGCGGAACAGCGCCGCGATCCGGTCGGGTCCGCGCTCCGGATGGGTGATGCGCACGGCGCGCGACTCCTGTTGCTCGACCGGCAGCGCGCCCGAACCGATTTCCGAAGTCGAGGCGACCACCTCGAGCTGGTAGCCAGGACCCAGCCGCTCGGCCAGGATTTCGCGCGCGCGCTCGCCGATCGCGGCCAATTCACCCGGCGTGCGCCGGAGCATCCGGAGAGTAGGTAAATCCGACCAGATGTCGGCACCACGCAGATAGAGGCGCAGCGTCGCCTCGAGCGCCGCCAGCGTCAGTTTGTCGCAGCGCAGCGCGCGCTTGAGCGGATTGGCCTTGAGCCGCGCCACCAGCTCGCGCCGGCCGACGATGATCCCGGCCTGCGGACCGCCGAGCAGCTTGTCGCCGGAAAAGGTGACCAGCCCGGCGCCGGCCGCGATACGCTCGGCGACCAGTGGCTCGCGCGGCAGGCCGTGGACGCTGAGATCGGTAAGCGCGCCCGCACCGAGGTCCTCCATCACCGCCAGGTTATGCGCCCGGCCCAGCTCGACCAGGTCGCTGAGATCGACCGCCGCCGTGAAGCCGACGATGCGATAGTTCGACGGATGCACCTTGAGCAGCATCGCGGTGTCGGGCCCGATTGCGCCGGCGTAGTCGCTCAGATGAGTCCGGTTGGTGGTGCCGGCTTCCCGCAGGCGCGCGCCGCTGCGCGCCATCACGTCCGGGATGCGGAACGAACCGCCAATTTCGACCAGCTCGCCGCGCGAGACGATCACTTCGCGGCCGTCGGCGATCGAGTTGAGCGCGAGCAGCACGGCGGCGGCGTTATTGTTGACCACGGTGGCGGCTTCGGCGCCGGTCAGCGCGCACAATTCCTCTTCGACGATCACGTCGCGATCGCCGCGGCCGCCGCTGTCGAGGTCGTATTCGAGATTGACCGGCAAGCGCGCGGCCTGCACCATCGCGGCGATCGCGCTCTCGGCCAGGATCGCCCGCCCCAGGTTGGTATGCAGGACCACGCCGGTAGCATTGACCACCGGCCGCAGCGCCGGCTGGTCGGCCGCGATCGCGCCGCGCGCCATGCGCATGATCTCGGCCACCAGATGTTCGCGCGTCCGCGTCAGGTCGCCGCGGCCGCCCGCGATCAATTCGCGCAGCATGGCTTGCGCCCGGCGGATGACGAGCTTCAGATAGGCGTGGCCGAAGTCGGCCAGGTCGGGGTCGCGATGCGCCGCGCGCAGGCATTCGTCGACCGACGGCAGCATCCGCAGAACGCGCGCGGACCCGCCGGCCGTGGCCGCGTCGGACTTTTTGCTTTTACTCCGTTCCGCCATGCGTCCCGATTATAACTCGTGCGGATGTCCACATCGCGCGCGTGCGTGGCGCCCGGCAACGCCGCCATGCCGCGCGCGCCGCCGCGCATTATGCCGTGCGGATGGTCGATGCCGCCTCGGCCACGGCCTGCGCCTCGGCGAACAATTTGAGCCGCGTGAGCAGGAGCACCGCGCAGGCCAGCGAGACCGCGCCGCAAGCGACCACCGCGGTCTGCGTGCTCAAATGCTCGCCGATATAACCGACCATCAGCGCGCCAATCGGCGCCATCCCGATGAACGACAAGGTGTAGAAACTCATGACGCGGCCGCGCAGTTCGTCGCTGACGAAAAGCTGGAGCATGGTGTTGGTCGTCGCCATGTAGTTGATCAGGCCCGCGCCGATAAACATCTGCGTGGCCATTGAAACGACCATCGAGTTCGAGAGGCCGAAGGCGATGATCGCGATCGCCGTCATGAACAGGCCGAGCGTCAGATTTTGCCGCAGACCGCGCGCCGTGCCCGATCGCGCGGCCAGCGCGATCGCGCCGAGCACCGCGCCGACGCCTTGCGCCGCCATCAACAGGCCGTAGCCGCGCGCGCCGGTGTGCAGGATATTGCGCGCCACCACTGGCACCAGCACGCTGTATTGCACGCCGAAGCCGCTGTTGATCGCGACCAGAACCAATAGATAGTAGGTCGGGCGATGCTCCCAGACGTAGGTCATCCCCTCGCCCAGGCGCGTGAGCATGCTGGCGCCGACCATCGCCGCGGTCTTGCGCGGCAGGTCCATCGCAAACAGGCTCCAGATCACCGCGAGATAGCTCACGCCATTGAGGAAAAAGCAGGTCGCGGTGCCGACCAGCGCGATCAGAATGCCGGCGATCGCCGGTCCGATGGTGCGCGCGCCATTGAACATCATCGAGTTCAGCGCGATCGCGTTGGGCAGATCCTCCATCCCGACCATCTCGACCACGAACGCCTGGCGCCCCGGCATATCGAATGACGAGACGACTCCGTTGAAGGCCGCCAGGATGATCACGTGCTCGACCCGCACCGCGCCGGTCCAGGTCAGCGCGGCGAGCACGAAGGCGCTGAGCATCAGCAGCACCTGCGCAACGATAATCAGGCGACGGCGGTCGACGTGATCGACGATCACGCCGGCGAACAGCGCAACCAGCAGGATCGGCACGTAGTTGGCGAAGGTCACCACGCCGAGCATCAGCGGCGAGTTGGTCAGCTTCAGCACCAGCCACGACTGCGCCACGGTCTGCATCCAGGTGCCGGTGAGCGAAGTGAGCTGGCCGACGAAAAACAGCCGGAAGTTGCGATGGCGCAGGGCACGGAAGGCGGCGAGCCATCCGCGCGCGATCTCCCGGGGCGCTTCGACGGCGGCGGGTTGCGCGGCTTCGGCGTCGGGCGAGGTCTCGATTACTTCATCATGCATCGCGAACGGCTTAGTCTGGCAAACCCGGCGGCGAAGCGCGAGCGCCATCGATCGTGATCGATCGTGTTTGTCGCGAATTGCGCGCACCATCGATTCGTATTCGCGGCGGACTGCGGACGCGGTGGCGGGCTGCGGACGACTCCGGGCGCTTCGGCGGGTCGCGTCCGCGCCGGAGGGCGGGCCGCGCGAGCAGTCTTGGCGCCAATGCTAAAGCTGTTCACGCGGCTGGCACTGCTGGGATACAATCGATTAGTTAAGAGGCTCCAATGTGCAGGGCCGGACGCCGCGATCCAGCGCGTCCGGTGCGAGGTCTATGCATCATGTTTGGTGAAATCGCGCCACGCACCCGCGCGCCACGGGCGCCGTTCGTTTCGATCGAAGAGGCGCTCGAAGAGACCCGCCGCGGCCGCATGGTCATCCTGATGGATGACGAGAACCGCGAAAACGAAGGCGACTTCTGCATGGCCGCGGAAAAGGCCACGCCCGAAGCGATCAACTTCATGGCCAAGCACGGCCGCGGCCTGATCTGCCTGCCGATGTCGGGCGACCGCATCGATCAACTCGGCCTCAACATGATGGTCGGCGACAACCAGGCGCCGCTCGGCACCGCCTTCACGATTCCGATCACCGCGCGCCGCGCCGCCGGCTCGGGCATCTCGGCCCACGACCGCGCGACTACCATCCTGCAGGCGGTCCGCGAAGACGCCACCGGCGCCGAGTTCATCACGCCGGGCTATGTCTATCCCTTGCGCGCGCGCGACGGCGGCGTGCTCGTGCGCACCGGCCAGACCGAGGGCGGCGTCGATCTGGCGCGCCTGGCGGGGCTCAAGCCGGCCAGCGTCATCTGCGAGATTCTCAAGGAAGACGGGACTATGGCGCGGCGCGACGATCTGGTCGAAGTCGCGCGCCTCCACGGACTCAAAATCGTCACCGTCGCCGACATTATCGAATACCGCCTGCGCAACGAGACCATGGTCCAGCGCATTGCCGAGGCGCGGATGCCGACCGCCTTCGGCGAATTTCGCGCCTGCGTTTACCGCAACCGCGTCGATCAGAGCGAACATCTGGTGATGATCATGGGCACGATCGATCCGGAGGCGCCGATCCTGGTCCGGGCGCATCGCGAGTACCTGCCGGGCGACGTCTTTGGCTACACCAAGCGCAATACGCGCGGCCTCCTGCAGGCCGCGATGAAGCATATCGCGTCGGTCGGATGCGGCGTGATCCTCTACCTCAAGCGCGAGTCCGACACCATCGCCAACGATATCGACGGCGGTCCGCGCCGCGTCATCCGGCGCGCCAGCACGCGCTTTAACGCGCCCGAGGCCGACTTCCGCGACTACGGTATCGGCGCGCAGATTCTGCGCGACGTCGGCGTGCGCCGCATGATCCTGCTGACCGATCGGCCGCCGCGGCTCGCCAATCTGCCCGGCTACGGGCTCGAGATCGTCGACAGCGCGCCGCTTTCGGTCAACGGTGAAGCCCCCCTCGACGGCTAGCCCGACGGGCGCGCGCCAACTTCGCGCCGGCACGCGCAACGCGTCGATACGCCGCGTCCGGCTTGCGCGCCTGGCCGCGATCATCGTGGCGCTCGCACTGTTCATCCGGCCGCCGCGCGCCGCCGCCGCACCGCCCGATTCGGCAAGCGTGGTCACCCTCGAAGCGGCGACGCTCGATCATCCTTTGCACGCGGGCGCGTCCGCGCTATTGCACGTCGGCGCGCGCATCGCCAACGGATGGCATATCAACTCCGACCGTCCGCTCGGCACTTACTACATCGCAACCCGGGTCAGCGTGACGCCGCCCACTGGCGTCACGGCGGGCGCGGTCGCTTATCCGCCGGCGCAACTCGTGACGCTCGCCTTCGCCGGGCACGAGCAGCTTTCGGTCTTCACCGGCGAGATCGAGTTCACGGTACCGGTTGCGACCACGGCCGACTGGCGCGGCGACGTCGGTGCGCCGGCTAAAATCGCGCTTAAATTTCAGGCCTGCAACGATCAGCA
>DATLRA010000128.1:0-18359 GCA_035534935.1 Binataceae bacterium (SeqCode) | reverse complement strand
TGCGGCTGGCGCCGCCCGGTGCATATTCGCGGCAATGACTCGCTCTGCGCGATACTCCGCGCGCGGTCATCGCAAGCGCGATCGACGCTAGCACGCGCCCGCCCGCGGCGCATCCGCGCGGGCGTCGCGCCGCCGATGCGCCGTCACGCCGTGGCGTTGTGGCCGCGCGCCAGTGACTTTACCGCCGCGCGCCAAGCGCTGCGAGCGCCGCCCCCCACTTGCCATCGCGAAATCAGACTGCGACTCTTTTAGCCGATGGAACGTGCCGATTCGCGCCCCGCCGCCCCCCCGCTCAACCCCACTCCCGCGATCGCCGACGAAGCCGGCTGGCGCCGCCTGGCCTATGCCCTGCTCGCGCTTGCCGCGATCCTGTTTTTCGCCCGGCTCGGCGTGCGCGCGCTCTGGGCCTCGGAGTTCCGCTGGGGCGAGATCTCCCGCGAGATGCGCCTGACGGGCAACTATCTCTGGCCGACGATCAACGGCCGCGTCTATTACGACAAACCGCTCGGCTCGTATTGGCTGGTCGTCGCCTCGGCTTATGTCACCGGCGACATGAACGAGGCGGCCGCGCGCCTGCCCTGCGCGATCGCCGGACTGCTCGCGCTCGCCTTTCTGATCCTGCTCGCGCGCCGGCTCTACGATCTGCGCACTGGCGTCGCCGCCGGCCTGATTCTCGCGACCAGCTTCAGCTTCGTCTTCTATTCGCGCAGCGCGTCGGCCGACGTCGCGACGATCACCGGCGAACTCGCCGCCCTCCTGCTCTTTTTGCGCCACGAAGATCGGCCCGACGGATGGTGGCTCGTGCCGCTATGGCTGGTGATGGCAGTAACCTCGCAGATGAAGGGGCTGCTCGGCTTCGTCCTCCCGATTGTCGTAATCGGCAGCTACTGCACGCTGGCCGACGGATGGGCCGAGCTGGGCCGGCGCCTCGCCCGCGGCCCGTTCGCCGATCGCCTGCGCTGGGTCGCCGCGCGCAATCGATGGTTCTTCAATTGGAAAACCCCCGTCGCCGCCGCGATTGGCCTCGCCGTCTACTATCTCCCGTTCGCCCTGTCGCGCGTCCATACCGGCTCCGGGCGCGGCCTCTACATGGTCTATCGCGAGAACGTCCAGCGCTACTTCGAGCCGTTCGACCATCGCGGCCCGATCTATCTGTACACCTACGTGATCTTCGCCCTGATGGCGCCGTGGTCGGTCTTTCTGCCGGCCGCCCTGGCCGAGGCCCATCAACGCCGCCGCGCGCATGCCGAAGGCGCGCGCAGCGACCGCTTCACGCTGGTCTTTTTCTGGGCGACTTTCGCATTTTTCACGCTCTCCGGATCGCGCCGCAGCTACTACATCCTGCCGATCGTCCCCGCCGCCGCGATCCTGGTCGCGCGCATCCTGCTCGTAACGCCCGATCGTCTCACCCATCTGACGCGCCGGCTGATCGCGATCGGCTTCGCCGTCTTCGTCGTCGCGATCGCTCTCGCGACGCTCACCTTCGTCCCGCCGCGCTACTTTATGCCCGCACCGTATTCGCAATTGCCGCCGGCGCCCGATCTGCCGGTCTTCGCGATCTTCTGGCTCGGCGCGATCGCCGCAATCATCTATGTGCTGCGCAATTACGATCCGCGCCGCCTGCTACCCACGGTCGGCGCGGCGACCTATCTCTTCATGATCTATTTCTTCGTCTTTGCGATGCCGGCCGGGGACGCCTATCGCAGCGAAAAACCATTCGCCAAACAGGTCCTCGCGCTGATCGGCAACGACGCGTCAGGGCTGGCGCTGTTCAAGAACCAGGGGCCGATTTTCTACCTGAATCTGCCGCAACCGGTGCCGGAATACGATCGCATGGCCGATCTTAACGCCGCGATCTCAGCCGGCCGCGTGCACTGGCTAATCGTCCGCCGGCGCGATCTCGCGAGCATCACCAGCGCCGGTCATCCGCTTGCCGCCGAGACCCTCTATCCGTGGGATTCCACGGCGCACGGCCTCAATACGATGGTTCTGGTGCCAATCGCGCCGGCGTCCGCCACGCCGCCGCAATAACCACGTCCGTCATTCTGAGCGCAACCAAGAATCCCGATCCGGGCGCCACTGACGCGCGCGCCTCACAGCCGCATCGGCATCACGACGTAGGTGAATTCGCTGTCGGAGCTGGTCGTAATAACGCCCGGGCTGACTTCGTCGCTAAGCCCGAGGATCGCGTCGCTATCGTCGGGAATCACGCTCAGCACCTGCTGGATATACGACGCGTTGAAGCCGACCGAGAACTCGCCGCCGGCGAACTCGACGTCGATCTCCTCGCTCGCCTCGCCCATCTCGGGACTGGCCGACGAGACCGTCAGCATGCCCGGTGACAGCGCCAGCTTCACCCCGTGATAGCGCTCGTTGGAGAAAATCGCCGCCCGCTTGATCGAACTCAGCAGCGCGCCGCGCGGCACCGCTATCTGATAGCGCGATTGCTTCGGGATCACGCCGCGATAGTCGGGGAACTCGCCCTCGACCAGCCGCATCGAGACCTCGGTCGCCCCGCGCTTGAGCCATGCCAGTTGACCGTCGAGGCTCAGATCGACCTCCGCGTCACCCGCCTGGTCGAGCAGCTTGCGCAACTCGGCCAGCCCCTTGCGCGGAATTATCGCGCCGCCCTGCATCGCGAAGCCGGCGATCTCGCGATCGACCATCGCCAGGCGATGGCCGTCGGTCGCGACCATCCGGGTCATGCCGGCCGTCGGCGCCTCGATATAGACCCCGCTTAAGTTATAGCGCGCTTCATCGGGACTGACCGCGAACAGCGTCTTGTCGATCATCGCGGCGAGCACCGCGGCCGGCGCCTTGAGATCGCCCTTGACCGTCTTTTGCGCCGCGTCGGTGACGGCTTTGGCCGCCGGCATCGCCGGAAAACTCCGCGGATCCAGACTCATCATTTTGAACCGCGCGCGCCCGCACTTGAGCTCGATCCAGTCGCCGTCGAGCGACTTGAACGCGACCTCGTCGCCTTCCGCCTCGCGCACGATTTCAAACAGCTTGCGCGCGTTGAGCGTGAGTCCGCCCTTGTCCGATCCCTTGCACGCGACCTCGGTGCGGATACCCACCTCGAGGTCGGTGGCCGAGAGCTTGAGCTTGCCCGCCTCGGGCTCGAGCAGCACGTGCCCGAGTATCGGCACCGTATTCCGGCGTTCGACGATACCCTGCACCATTGCGAGACTGTTGAGCAGCGCGACGCGCTCGATAACGAGTTCCATTTAACCTCTGCGGAGATGCCCTACTATTACTCTTTAATAGATCAAGTTTACTTGATCAGCAGATCCAGAAGGGCCTGTTGATTTGTTTACGGATAACCCAAGTCCCCGGCCCATCAGCATAATCTTCTGGGCATAATTTGTTTACAGCCGGCCGTCTCAAAGCCCTCGCGGGCCGGCGGCCAGCGCACCCTGTTGACCCGGCCGCACTTGTACCCGGCTTGTTAACAGTCCATGCCATGGTCACGCGGCATTGGCCTGCGAGGCCTTCAGCTCGCGCTCGATCTTCTCGATCGAAAACCGAAACGCCGAATCATTGGCGATCCGCCGCGCGATCAGATTATGCGCATGGATCACCGTCGAATGGTCGCGGCCAAACGACTCACCGATCGCCGGAAAGGAGCTGTCGGTCAGCTTGCGGCACAGGTACATCGCGACCTGCCGGCAAAAGGCGATATGCTGCGTGCGCTTTTTCGATTTCAAATCGGCCAGCCGGATATGAAAAAAATCCGCCACGACCTTCTGGATCGTCTCGACGTCGGGCTTGGCGTCATGCGTGCGAATCAGGTCGCGCAGCGCCTGGCGCGCAAATTCCGTCGTCACCGTCGATTTACTCATCGACGCGAGCGCCGCCAGCCGGGTCAGGCAGCCCTCCAGTTCGCGCACGTTGGCCGAGACATTCTGCGCGATATAGAGCGCCACTTCGCTCGGCAGCGGCAGATTTTCGAGCGCCGCCTTTTTCTGGATTATCGCGATGCGAGTCTCCAGGTCGGGCGGCGCGATATCGGCAATCAGCCCCGACTCGAAGCGGTTGCGCAGCCGATCCTCCAGGCCCGCGATATCGCGCGGCACCTTGTCCGAGGTCAGGACGATCTGATGCCCGTCGGAATGGAGCGAGTTGAAGGTATGAAAGAACTCCTCTTGGGTGCGATCGCGGCCCGCCAGGAACTGCACGTCGTCCAGGATCAACGCGTCGACGCGCCTGAATTTGTCTTTGAATTCACCCATCTTGTCGCGCCGCAGCGATCCGATGAGCTCGTTCATGAAGACTTCCGCCGGCATGAACAGAACCTTGCGCCGCTGATTGCTCGCCGCCCACAAATGATGCCCGATAGCGGTCGCCAGATGCGTCTTGCCCAGCCCCACTCCGCCGTAGATGAACAGCGGATTGTATTTTTCGCCCGGCCGATTGGCCACCGCCTGGGCCGCCGCGTGCGCGAACTGATTGCTCGAGCCGACCACGAACTCGGCAAACGTATAGCGCTGTGCGAGCCCCGGATGCAGCTCGCGGCGCGGCGCTTCGGCGGACGCCGTGCTCGGCCGTTTGCCCGCTGCGCCGGCGCCATGGCCATTGCCCACGCCATGCCCGTTACCGGCACCATTGGCGGTCCCGTTTACGCTCGGGGCGGCTTCGTGGCCAAAGGTCAGCTTGACCTCGACCGGCTCACCGACTTCGACCGACAGCGATTGCCGCATCAGATCGAGATAACGTTCGTAGACCCAATCGCGAAAAAATTTATTCGGCGCTTCAACGGTCGCCGTCCGGTTTTCCAAACCAACAAAATTGAGCGGCCCAATCCAGGTTTCATAACTTACCTGACCCAGCGTCCCGCGCATGCGGTCAGCGGCCTTCTGCCAGACTCCATTCATTCTATTTCCCCTCCTGATCGCCGAGCCCCACTTCCCCCAACGGCCAGCAATCGAAAGTCATGATTTAGATTCGAATTACTCACAGCCTTATCCACAGCTGTGCATAAGCCGAAATTCCCTCGCTCCAATCGCCCATTTGAGAAATCGGACACGCTCGCTATCAACTCGCTCGTTGAACAGCCCGTCCGCTTCCTCCCGATATCCCGCTGATATCTTGAACAGTGACGACTGGGAAAATCTGCACGTGCCCGATGGCCACGATTTGTTATCGCGCCTAACACGGGCTCAGACGAGCCCGCAAATGTCGTTCAGAGTTTGGCGGCGAAGCAAAGGGTTTAGAATCTTTTCCACGCGCGTTCAAGCAAATACCTCGGCAGCGTCAAAACCGCGTGAATTCTCTCGCTAATCTTCGTGGCGATTTTTTTTCACGCGGCTTATTGATTCGTAGCTTTTCTTTCTGATCGTGATACATCGGCTCTGGAAGCCAACGTGCGTGATCGGTGTTTTTGCACCAGAACCCCTCTTGATCGCCCGCGCGAACCTGATTGACTGTCGGAAGGTCGAGTGTTAGCCAGCAAATCGCACCACAATGATTATTTCCAACAAATCTTCCGCCGCGCTCTTCGCCCGCGCCGTAAAAAAAATTCCTGGCGGCGTCAACTCGCCCGTGCGCGCATGGCAGGCGGTCGGCCAATCGCCGGTCTTCATCGATCGGGCCGAGGGTGCCGCGCTGTTCGACGCCGACGGCAACCGCTTCATCGACTACGTTGGCTCCTACGGTCCGGCGATCCTCGGCCATGCCCATCCGGCGGTCGTCGCCGCGATCGCCGATCAGGCGCGCGCGGGGCTGTGCTTCGGTGCGCCCACCGCGCTCGAGGTCGAGCTGGCCGAGCTTCTCAGCGCGGCGATTCCCGCCGCCGAAAAGGTTCGTCTGGTCAGCTCCGGCACCGAGGCCGGTATGACCGCGATTCGCCTCGCGCGCGCCGCCACCGGCCGCCCGGGCATCATCAAGTTCGACGGCTGCTACCATGGCCACAGCGATTCGCTGCTCGTTCGTGCCGGCTCAGGGGCACTCACGCTGGGCGTGCCCGACAGCGCCGGCGTGCCCGCAGCGCTGGCCGCGCTGACCCGCGTCGCGCCCTACAATTCGCTTGAGGCGGTGGCCGGCTACTTCGCCGCCGAGCCTGGCAAAATCGCCGCCGTGATCGTCGAACCGCTCGCCGCCAACATGGGCGTCGTTGCGCCCGCGCCCGGCTTCCTCAAGGACCTCGGCGATCTGGCCCATCGCCACGGCGCGCTGCTCATCTGCGACGAAGTGATCAGCGGCTTCCGCTTGCGCTACGGCACCGCGAGCGAACTCTATGGCGCCGATCCGGACCTACTGATGCTCGGCAAGATTGTCGGCGGCGGGATGCCGCTGGCGGCGGTCGCCGGCCGCGCCGCCCTGATGGACCTGCTGGCGCCGCTCGGCCCGGTCTACCAGGCGGGCACGCTCTCGGGTAATCCGATCGCCGTGCGCGCCGGTCTCGAAACGCTCAAGCTACTCGCCCGGCCGGGCACTTACGAGCGCCTCGAGGCGGCCGGCGCGCGGCTCGAGACGGGCTTGCGCGGCGCGCTCGCGACCACCCGCCGCACCGGCACCGTAAATCGCGCGGGCTCGCTCTTAACTATGTTCCTCGGGGTTGCTAGAGTGGCCAACGCCGACGACGCCCGCCGCTCCTCCAACGCCGACTACGCGCAGTTCTTCCACGCGATGTTCGCCCGCGGGATCAACCTGGCGCCGTCGCAATTCGAAGCCATGTTCATTTCGCTCGCCCACACCGACGCCGACCTCGATGCGACTATCGCCGCCGCCCATGCCGCGCTGGCGGCCGCCGGCGCTTGACGGCGCCCGCCGCCGTCCGTCCGCGCCTCGCGATGGCCGATAACGCCCGCCCGCCGGTCAATCTCTGGCGCTTCGCCGCGGTCGCGGCCGAATTCGTCTCGCCCATCCTGGGCGGCGCGATTGCGGGCTATTACCTCGACGAGCACTTTCGATCCGCGCCGGCGTTCGCGGTTGCCGGCCTGCTGCTCGGCACCTTCCTCGGCATGTATCGGCTGATTGTCGAGCTGCGCGACTTCCAGCGGAGTCTTTGATCGATGAACTGGGGCGTCCCGACTATCGCCGGTATCCAGCGCACCACCGCGCTGCTGACGATCATTTTCGCCGCGCTACTGATCGCCTTCGCGTCGCGCGCCGCGGCCCTGGGATGTGTCGTCGGGGGCGCGCTGATGGTCGCCAATCTCTTCCTGCTGACCATCGTCGGCCGCGCGCTGGTCGCCCTTGCCCAGGGCGGCGCGGCGAGCAAGGCCGGTGCGATTCTGGCGCCGCTCAAGCTGTTTTTCTTTGTCGCCGCGGTCTACCTGATCATGACCTCGATGCGGCTTAATCTGCCCGGCTTCATGCTCGGCGCCTTGACTCAGTTCCTTGCGATCTTTATTGAAACTTGGCACGCTTCATCGCGCGAGGCGCAGGTGCGTCCCGGTGACGGCACGGCGCCGCGGCCCGAGGGCGCGGTAATTCCGGAGGATCAGTCCGTTTGAAGCCAGTTAATTTCCTCGAACTTTTGTCGGCCCGCCTGGGTGGCCTGCCGCCGGTGATTATCGGCACCTGGCTCGTCATGGGCCTGCTGCTGCTCTTTGGCTTTCTCGCCCGGCGCAGTCTGGCCGCCGCCACCGACCCGGCGATGCCCGACGAAGGCATCACCCTGCGCAGCCTCGGCGAGGTGGTGACCGAATGGCTCGACGGCTTCGTTGCGAACGTCTCGGAACTGCACGGCGCACGCCAACTCGTCCCCTTCTTCGGCGCGATCTTCCTGTTTATCCTGATCGCCAACTTCCTCGGCATGATCCCCGGGATGGAGCCGCCGACCGCCGACACCAACCTGACCTTCGCACTCGGCGCGATCTGCTTTTTCTATTATCTCTACCACGGCTTTCGTTCGCAGGGCGCGAGCTACCTCAAGAGTTTTCTCGGCCCGATGCTGGTGCTGACGCCGCTGATGCTGCCGATCGAGGTCGCCGATAACCTGTTCCGACCGTTCTCGCTCGGCGTCCGTCTGTTCGCCAATATGTTCGCCGACCATCAGGTGCTCGGACTGTTCACCGGCCTGACCTACCTGGTCTTTCCGCTGGCCTTTTATGCGCTGGGCTTCATCGTCTGTATCGTGCAGGCGCTGGTCTTCACGATTTTGGCGGTCAGCTACGTGCGGATGGCCAGTGCGTCGCACTGACGGCGGCGCGATCCATAAATCAAATTCCGCGATCCGAACCCGGTCCGGCCGAAGTGGTGGTAGATGATAGAAGGTTGGGTTAAATAGCTCAGGATCGGATAGTCGGCGCGGCAATCAAGGAGGAACGTGGAATGTTTCGCAAAACCTGGATGTACCTGACGGTCACCGCCGGGCTACTGCTGGCGTCGCCGCTGGCCGCGATGGCGCAGGAGCGCGCCTTAGACAGTGGCGGCATGGGCTCGCGCGCCGGCCTCATCGGTCTCGGGATCGGCCTCGGCCTCGGTATCGCCGCCTTCGGCTGCGGCATGGGTCAGGGCAAGCTCGCGGCGTCCGCGATGGAATCGATCGGCCGCAATCCCAACAGCACCAATCAGCTCTTCGTCCCGATGATCATCGGTCTGGCCTTCGTCGAATCGCTGACCCTCTACTCGCTGGTCATGTCGTTCTTTCTGCTCGGCAAGATGTAAGCGCCGGTCGACGACTTAACGGCGGAGGCGGCGCGCGCCGCATCAGCCTGATCGCAACGGGGATCCTGCGGGGTCCCCGTTCTTTTCTCGGTCATCGCCACGCCGCACTGATCGGATGCGATCAATCGCGCCGCTTGGCCCCCTCCAGCACGTCGAATTTAGCCCGCCGCCGCTCGCGCCGCAGCAGCACATAGACCGCGCCCGCGCCGCCGTCGCTCGGCCGCGCCGTCGCAAATGCCAGCACGTAGCCGCCGGCCAGCCCGTGCGACAGCCATTGCGCCGCCGCATGCTTCAGCACCGCCTGTCCGCCCGGCGATCGCCGGCCGCGTCCATGCACGATCAGCACCGCCCGCCGCCCCTTGCGCACCGAGTCGACGATGAACGTGGTCAGCGCCTCCTTCGCGTCGGGCTGGATCATCCCATGCAAATCCAGATGCGCCTGCACCGAATATTCCCCGCGCCGCAATTGCGCGACCAGCCGCGGGTCGAGTCCGACGCGCGCGCCTTCGACGTATTCGTCGGTCTCGGTCAACTCGAAATTGCCCTGGCCCGACACCAGGTCCGAGAGTTCGGCGAGCACCTCGGCGTCTTCGCTCACGATATTGCGGTTGAATTCCGGCGCCGCGACGATCCGCTCTGCGCGCGCCGCACCGAGCCGGCGCACGCCCGCAAAGGCTTCGCGAAACAGCGCCGCCTCGTCGACGATTGGCCCGTCGGCCACCCTCGCACTGGCCGCCTGTGCCGCA
Organism: Binataceae bacterium (SeqCode); assembly: GCA_035534935.1. Taxonomy (GTDB): domain Bacteria; phylum Desulfobacterota; class Binatia; order Binatales; family Binataceae; genus JADMIL01. The sequence goes on along the minus strand of DATLRA010000128.1, from coordinate 9,000 downwards.
ACTTGTGCCGCGCCTTGCGGCGATTCGATTCGCGCCGCCTCGCGGCGCCGGGCCGGCGCGCTCGCCGCACTGGCGGCCGGCTTGGACGGGGAGGGCGACGGCGGCGGTGCGCTCGCCGCGCGCGCGTCGAGCATCTTTTTCAGATCCTTAAACGGCGATGCAAAGGCCGGCTTGACCGCGGGCGCCTCCCGCTCGTCGCGCTCGCCCGATGAGGCGTTCGAGGTCGCGTTCGATTTCCGTCGCTTGGCCATCTGCGCTATCTGAATCTGTGCCTGCGCTATGCGGTACGCCAAATATGACGCCCGCGCCGCCGCGCCGCTACCACCCGATCGCCCCGGCACCCTCAATTATCCACACGTATCCCGCCATGCGCGACCGCCCCTCGACTATCGCCACCGACGCTTCGTCCGACGGCGCGCGCGATTTGCGGATCCTCGCGATGTGGCGGCGGATCAACCGCTGCCGGGTCTGCCCGACGATTGCGCCGTGGCGTAAATTCCCGCTCGGCCGCCGCGGCACCGCGCGCTTCGGCCTGATGATCCTGGGTGAGGCGCCGGGCCGCGTCTCGCTCGAAAATGGCCGCCCGTTTTCCAATCCGCGCAATCTCGTGATCCGCCGCGCGATCACCCGCGCCGTCGCGCCGCGTCTGGTTGAGGCCGAGGAGCTGTTCTATTTCAGTGACACCGTGAAATGCTGGCCGTCGTCACCCTCGGGCGCCAATCGCTCGCCGCGCGCCGCTGAGAACGCGGTCTGCGTCGCACGCCATCTGCTTGCCGAACTCGATCTCGTCCGCCCGCGCCTGATTATCGCCTTCGGCGCGCGCGCCGCCGCTGCCGCGCTCGGCCATCCGGTCAAGCTCGCGGAGCATCATGGCCGCCCTATTATGCGCGACGCACCCGCGCAGCCGCGCGTCATACCCGAAATGCCCGCGCCGGTGCGCGTTATTCCGATGATGCATCCGTCGACGATCAATATCGCCGGGATGCGCCGCGTGGGGATTCGCTCGCTCGACGATTACGAACTCCAACTGGCGACGCTGCTGCGCGCCGAACTCGAGCGCGCCGGCCTCGCGCCATCGGCCACCACAACTTCCTGACCGCGCCCGAGGTAACCTCTGCATAATGCCCGCTATGTCATTCTGAGCGCAGCGAGGAATCCCGGTCTTCTTCTACTTTGCAGACTTCGTTCAGATTGACGATGGGACGTCCGCCGACACTCCCTAACTTGACCTGCACCGCCCGATGCGGGTTTGATCATGTCGCGCGCGCTTATCGTAAACCGGGAGGCACCTCCGATGCGCCGGATCTTGCTTGTCGCTGGCGGTGTGGCCGGCCTGATTATCGTGATCGCCACGACCGTGGTCGGCTATGCGGTCATAAATCTCAATTCGATAATCGCCGCCAACCGCGAGCGAATTCTGGCCCGCGCCAGTGACGCACTCGGCCGACCGGTCGCCGCCCAGGCGATCAAGGCCAGCCTCGGCTGGGGCGTGGCGATCGATCTGAGCGGCGTAACGATTGCCGACGACCCGGCCTTCGCGCAAACCCCGTTCGTCACCGCGGGTGACGTCTTGCTCAAGGTCAGATTTCTCCCGTTGCTCAACAAGAAGCTGCGGGTCACCGAACTGCTGCTCAAGCATCCGCGGATGTCGATCATCCGCGCCGCCGACGGCCGCCTCAACGTCAGTACGCTCGCGCGCCATGCGGGTAAAGCGGCGCCGATCGGCGGGCCGCCGGGCAGCTTCAACGGCGGAACCGGCGGCCCGTCCGGCACCCCGATGGAGTCCGCGCCGGCGCGCGACGCGAACGTGGCCGGCGATCGCGCGTCACGCCTGGCGGCGATTTCGATCCGCACCTTCACCATCGACGACGGCACGGTCCAGTTCTCCGACCGCAAGGCCGGCGGTCCGCCGGTCACAATCGATGCGCTCAACCTCAGTATTGACGATTTCACCTTCGCCGCGCCCTTCATCGTCAAACTGACGATGGCGGCGTTCGGCGCGCAGAACAATCTCGACCTCGCGGGCACCGTTGGCCCGATCGTTACCCAGGGCGCGATCGATCTCGACGCGATCGCGCTCGACCTCACGCTCGCGGTCGGCCCGCTGACGCTCGCCCAACTCGATTCGCTACCGATGCTCGCCCGCGCGCTTCCGCCCGCGGTCGTCCTGTCCGACGCGGTCACGCTCACGGCCAAAGTCTCGGGCACGATCGGCCATCCGCGGTTCGACGCGAGCGGCGACCTGACCGCCAACCGCGTCGCCTGGCCGCCGCGCTTCGACAAGCCGGCCGGCGTGCCGCTCAAGTTGACCGCCAGCGGCGCGTACACCGCCGGCACCATCGTCGTCCGCCAGGCCGAGTTCACGCTGGCCGACCTCAAGGCCACACTGACCGATATAGCGATCGCCGGCCGCGAGCTTCACGCCCGCGTCGATACCAACGATTTCGCGCTCGCCCCGCTTGCCGCGCTGATCCCGGCGGCGGCCAGCTACAAGCCGACGGGGAGCGCGGCCGTCCACAGCGCGATCGCCCTTACCGGCGCCAGACCCGCGCTCCACGGCACCGTCACGCTGACCGGCGTAACCCTCGCGCTACCCACCGGCAAGGCGCCTCCGCTCAGCAATCTGAGCGGGACGATCCGCGTGGTCGGCAACAGCGCGAGCACTGGCCCGTTGACCTTCAAGCTCGGTTCGGGCAACGCGCGGCTTGAGGCCAGCGCGTCGTCGCTCGAGCCGCTGGCGACGACCTATCAATTCAACGTCGACAAGCTGGTGCTCGCCGATCTGATCCCGCGCCGCGCCGCCAACGGTGACGAACGTCTGCTGGGCCTGACCGCCAGCGGCCACCTCGGCCTCGACCGCGGGCAACTGACCGCCGCGACGCGCGCCAGCGCCGCCGCGGGCCTTATTGCCAATGTGCCGTTCAACAATCTGGCTCTCGACGCCAGCTATGCGGGCTCCCAGGTCACGCTCAATTCGCTTTCGCTCGAGGCCTTTGCCGGATCGATCGACGCGGCCGGAGTGGCCACGGTGGGCGCGCCGCCGTCGTTCGATCTGACCCTCAATACGCGCAACGTCGATCTACAGCAGGCGCTCGAGTCGCAGCAGGCCAAGGCCGCCACAACGATTCGTGGCCGCCTGACCAGTACCCTCCAGCTCTCCGGCCATGGCAAAACCTTTGACGAGATCAAGCCACGCTTGCACGGCAGCGGACGCGCCGAGTTGACCAACGCCACGCTGGTCGGCGTCAACGTCGTCGCCCAGGCGCTCAAGAAGGTCGACAACCTGCCCGGGATCGACGCCCTGATGCCGGCGTCGGTCATCGCCAATCATCCCGAGCTGTTCCAATCGCCCGATACCGATATCGAGTCGGCCAGCCTGACCTTTCTGATCCTCGCTGGCCGCGTCGACTCCAACGACCTCGTGGTGCGCTCGCCCGACTACTCGATCCTGGCTCACGGATGGTTCGATTTCGACAAACACCTCGACCTCGTGGCGAAAATCCTGCTGTCCCGGCCCTTCAGCGACGAACTGGTCGCGGCCCGCCGCAACGACGCCTTTCTGACCAACGGCGCTGGCCAGATTGAGATTCCGCTGCGCGTTGCGGGCCAGTTGCCCAAACCCGCGGTCGTCCCCGATCTCGGTAACCTGGCGCAGCGGGCGGCCGGTCACGCGGTGGCAGGCAAGCTCGGCGGTCTGCTCGGGAAATCCGGACTGGGCGGCCTGCTCGGCGGCGGCGCGGGCGGCAACGGATCTTCGGGCGGCGGCTTCAAGAATCCGTTCAAGGGATTATTTCATTGATCGCCGATGATCGTTCGGTAAAGGACTCGACCACCAGGCCAGATCGTTCGAGCGATCGCCGAGCTTCGGATTACCGGCTCTGCGATTTCCGGCGGACTTACAGGCTCAACATCACGATCGTCGCGCCCGCGCCGCCCTGATAGGGCTCGGCCGCCCGGTAGCTGGCGCAGTAAGGCGAGGTCGCCAGATATTCGTGAATCGCCTTCTTGAGCGCGCCCGATCCGATACCGTGAATCACCCGCACTTCGGCGCGGCTGGTCAGATAGGCCTGGTCGAGAAACTCCTCGAGCCGGCGCAGGCCGTCGCCCGTGCGCATCCCGACCAGGTTGAGTTCGTCGCTTCCGCGCGCCGCCGCAGTGATCGTCACCGTGGGTGCCGCCGCCGGCCGCGCCGCCGCGGCGCGCCGCAGCCGCTCGGGCGCGACCTCGATGCGCAGGCCGCCGCGGCTGACCACCGCGCGGCTCTCTTCGAGCACGATCAGCTCGCCGCGAATCTCGCCCAGTTCGACCTGGTCGCCGACCCGCAGAGGCGCCGCCGCGCGCTCGGCGCTCTGCTCGGCGACGTCCGGCGGGGCGACTTGATCGATCAGGTCGCCCGCGGCCGCCAGCGTCTGGCCAAGCTCGCGCTGGCCCTTGGCGCCGGTGCGGATTTCGGCGATCGCCGCCGTGCCTTCGCGGCGCACCTCGGCGATCGCGCGCGCCCCTTCATCGCGGATCCGCGCGCGTTCGGCCGCCGCCCGCTCAGTCGTCCGGGCGCTGGCCGCCGCCGCCGCGACTTCGCGCTCACCCAGGGCTTGCTCGCGCTCATGCAGCCGCGCGGTGCTGAGCCGGAGCCGCGCGCGCTCCTCTTCGAGCCGCCGCAGCACTTCGGCCAGCTCGACGCTGCCGGCCGGCAGCGCCGCCTCTGCCGCCGCGACAATCTCTTCCGGCAGTCCCAGCCGCCGCGCGACCGCCAGCCCGTAGCTCTGGCCTATCGTATGCGGCTTCAGACGATAGAGCGGCGCCAGCCGCTCGGCGTCGAAGTCCACCGCCGCCGCCTCGAAATCGGCCCGCGCGTACGCATGCAGCTTGACCGCCGTCGAATGGGTCGCGACCGCCACCCGGCAATCGCGCGCCGCCAGGTAGTCCATCACCCCGATCGCCAGCGCCGCGCCCTCGACCGGATCGGTGCCGCCGCCCGGCTCGTCGAGAATCACCAGCGCCGGTTCGCGCAGCGCGCGAAAAATTTCGGTCAGATTGACGATATGCGCGGCGAAGCTCGAAAGGCTCGCCGCGATCGATTGCTCGTCGCCGATATCGACAAAGATTCCGCGAAAAACCGTCAGCCGGCTGCCCGCCCCGGCCGGTATCAGCATCCCCGATTGCGCCATCAGGGCGAATAGCCCGATCGTCTTGAGCGCGACCGTCTTGCCGCCAGTATTCGGCCCCGAAATGACGATCCCGTGCTGCTCGGCGCCGATGCGCACGTCGATCGGCACCACCTCGCGCCCGGCCGCCGTCAGCAGCGGATGGCGCGCCGCGATAATCTCGATTCCGTTCGTGCCAATCTCGGGCTCGATACAGCCGTGGCGTTCGGCGAAAATCGCCCGCGCGTTGAGCGCGTCGATCGCCACCAGCGCCGCAAAGGTCATGCGTAGCTCGGCCATGTACCCGCGCACCATCGCCGTCAGCCGCATCAGCAGCCGGTACTCCTCGGCCTCGCCCTCGCGCTCGAGCATCATCAGCCGGTTGTTCAGCTCGACCGCCCACAGCGGCTCGACGAACAGGGTCTCGCCCGAGACCGATCGGTCCTGCACGATTCCGCCGACGCGCTCCGAGTAGTTGAGCTTGAGCGGCAGCACGAAGCGCCGGTTGCGCACCGTCACCACGTAGTCCGAGACGAACGGCTCCATCCCGGCTTCGGTCAGCGAACGGCCGAGCCGGGTCTCCAGCTCAAGCCGCTCGTCGCGCAGCCGCGTGCGAATCCGCTTGAGCTCGGGGCTCGCGTCGTCGAGCAGCGCGCCGTCGTCGCCGAGCGCCCGCAGCATCGCGTCGGCCAGCTCCTTGGGCGCCACCAGGTTGCGCACCAACGCCCCCAGTTGCGGCCGCGTCTCGACCCGCGATCGCATGAACGCCTCGGCGGTGCGCGCCGCCACCACGAAGTCGCGGATTCGCACCAGCGACGCGCCGTTGAGCACCGCGTCGGCCGGCGCCGCACCCAGCAGATGCTCGTGCTGGTCGTCGAACTCGTCGATCGGCACGGCGCCCGCATGCGCGCGCAGGTCGGCCATCTCGGCGGTCGCCCGCAGCCGCGCGCGCACCGTCGCCGGGTCGCTCGACGGGCGCAACTCCGCGATCGCCCGCCGCCCCGGCACGGACACCGCCAGCGCGCCGACCAGCGCCGTCAGCTTGTCAAACTCGAGCGCCCGTAAATCCCGTTCACGCATCTTTATCCTGGACCCCTTAGCCGGTACCCGCCCCATGCTGGCGCGCCGCGCCGCCCACGGCAATCATTCGGCCGCGCCGTCTGGCGCCGCGGATACCCAAGTTTAGCCGAGTCGTGGTAGTCCATCGATGCCGAGGCTTTATCGGCGCCGCGTCTTCAGCAAAGCTGGGGCGGGTTCGCCAATTTGGCGCCGAGGCCGTCCATGGAACGTATCGAGTCGCGCATCAGTCCGCTTAGCGCCGAGTTCAAGCGCAACCGCGAGGTTATCGAGGCGCAGGTCGCCCGCCTCAAGGCCACCATTGATCAGATTCGCCTGGGCGGGCCCGAGCCGGCCCGCCGCCGCCACGTCGAACGCGGCAAGCTGATGGTCCGCGATCGCGTCCGCCGCCTGCTCGATCCGCAAAGCCCCTTTCTCGAACTATCGCCGCTCGCCGCCCACGGCATGTACGGCGGCGACGCGCCGGCCGCCAGCCTGGTCACCGGCCTGGGCCGCATCGCCGGCCGCGAGGCCGTCATCGTCGCCAACGACGCCACCGTCAAGGGCGGTACCTACTATCCGATCACGGTGAAAAAGCACCTGCGCGCGCAGGAGATCGCGATCGAGAACCATCTGCCCTGCGTCTACCTGGTCGATTCCGGCGGCGCCTTCCTGCCGCTCCAGTCGGAGGTCTTCCCCGATCGCGATCATTTTGGCCGTATTTTCTACAATATGGCGCGGATGTCCGCGATGGGCATCGCGCAGGTCGCCGCCGTGATGGGTTCGTGCACCGCCGGCGGCGCCTACGTCCCCGCGATGGCCGACGAGAGCATCATCGTGCGTGGCCAGGGCACTATCTTTCTCGCCGGCCCGCCACTGGTCCGCGCGGCCACCGGCGAGATCGTCACGGCCGAGGATCTCGGCGGCGGCGACGTCCATACGCGGCTTTCCGGCGTCAGCGACCATCTCGCCGAAGACGACGCGCACGCGATCGAAATCGCCCGCTCGGTCTTTGCCAATTTAGGCGCGCGCCCGCCCGCCGCGGTGCTCGCCCAGGATGCGCCCGAGGATCCCTACTACGACCCGGCCGAGCTCTACGGCATCGTCTCGGCCGACCCGCGCCATCCCTACGACGTGCGCGAGGTCATCGCGCGGCTGGTCGACGGCAGCCGGATGCACGAGTTCAAGCCGCGCTACGGCGCCTCGCTGGTCACCGGCTTCGCCCGCCTCCACGGCTACCCGGTCGGCCTCGTCGCCAACAACGGCGTGCTGTTCAGCGAGTCGGCGCTAAAGGCCACCCACTTCATCGAGCTCTGCTGCGCGCGCCGCATCCCGCTCATCTTCCTGCAGAACATCACCGGCTTCATCGTCGGCAAACGCTACGAGCAGGGCGGCATCGCCAAGGACGGGGCCAAGATGGTCAATGCGGTGGCCAACGCCCAGGTGCCGAAGTTCACCGTGATCATCGGTGCCTCCAACGGCGCCGGCAACTACGGCATGTGCGGCCGCGCCTACTCGCCGCGCCTGCTTTTCATGTGGCCCAACGCGCGCATCTCCGTGATGGGTGGCGAGCAGGCCGCCAACACGCTGCTCACCGTCAAGCTCGATCAGATGGCGCGCGAGGGCGCGGTGATGGACGCCGACGCGCAGGCCGGCTTCATGCGGCCGACGCTCGACAAGTACGACGCGGAATCGAGTTGCTATTACGCCAGCGCGCGCCTGTGGGACGACGGCGTGATCGATCCGCTCGAGACCCGCGCCACGCTCGCATTGGGGATCGCCGCGTCGCTCAACGCCGGCGTCCCGCCCGCGACCAGCTTCGGCGTCTTCCGTATGTAGGAGGGGAAGTTTTGCTGCATGCGCCCGGATCGTGCCGTGCGCGGCGCGCAGGTAGTCTTCAATCGCTATATTGGATGGTGCAGGATGCTATATAAGTAGACGAGTTTCGGTGTCGCGGCGGCGTGGCGTCTGCAACAGTTTCGTCGCGTCCGCGAAGGATTGGCGATCATGAGCGAATGGCATCCACGCGCCTTCAAGGACTACCGCTGGATCGTCGCCGATCCGGCCCTGCTCGGCGGCAAGCTGGCGATTCGCGGCACCCGCTTCTCCGTCGCCTTCATCCTTGCATGCATGGCCGAGGGCCTGACTGCGGCCGAGATTGAATCCACCTACGGCCCGCTGCCGCATCAGGCGATCGCCGAAGTCCTGAAAGTCGCCGCCGCGGCGCTCGACGCACGGGATATGGCTGCTTGACGCGAATCTGCCGGTCGCCCTGGTTCCGGCCCTCGCGGAACTGGGCCGCATCGCGCAATCTGCCCGTTCGCGCGGATGGGACGCACTGAGTAATGGAGCCCTGGTCACCGCCGCCACCGATGTCATTCTGAGCGCAGGCTGCCGAAGCGAAGAATCCCGTGTGGATAATTACTTTATCAACTGACTAACGAGACACAACACCCGCTATTCGTACCCGAACTGATGAATTCGCCAGCCGCCGTATCGATGCTCTTTCCGCCGCTGCATGACGCGGCGGCCGCGATCCTCGGGCGCGCCTTCGCCGACGATCCGCTGATCGCCGCGATCGTCGGCCCCACGCCCGACGCCGCCGCGCGCGTGCGCCAGATAACCCGTCTGTTCCGCGTGATCCTCGCCGAAAACCGCCGCGCCGGCCAACCGATAATCGGCGTGCTCGACGAGGGCCGCGTTGCCGCCGCCGCGATTCTCGAACAGGTCGCGCGCCCCGACTCGAGCGTGGCGACCGTGCTGCACGGCCTTTTCCGCCTGCCTGAACTGGCCGGCGCGA
>DATLRA010000127.1:0-11159 GCA_035534935.1 Binataceae bacterium (SeqCode) | reverse complement strand
CATGCGGACCGCGGCGGGCACGTCGTCGCCCTTGGTCTCGCCGACCAGCGGATGGAGCAGCAGGCCGTCGCAAATTTCGAGCGCGGCCTTCTGGATATATTCGTGCGCGCGATGGGTCGGGTTGCGGGTCTGGAAGGCGACGATCTTGCGCCATCCGAGCTCGCGGAATTTGGCGCGGGTGGCGCGCGGCTCGAGCCGGTACTGCATGAAGGTGCGGCCGGGGATGTGGTCGATCAGGACGACCCGGCCGGCCAGGCAATATGGCGGCGTCGAGGTGACGTTCTTGGCGCCGGGATGAGCGTCTTCGGCGGTGCCGAAGACCGCGGTGGCCTCGCGCACGCGATCGACTTTGTAGATTTCGGCGAGCTTGAGGATCGCCAGCCGGTTGCCGCCGGCGCTGAGCGCAACGTCCTGGCCGGGGCTGAGCGCGCGCGCGGTCGGCTCGTCGACGCCGAGCGTAATCGGAATCGACCACGGGATCCCCGAGGCGAGGCGCAGGTCGTCGCGGCTTTTGTCGTAGTCGGCTTCGCCCATGAAGCCGGTCAGCGGTGAGAACGCGCCCGACGCGAGCATCTCGAGGTCGGCCAGTTCGCGCGCGCCGAGCGCCACGACCGGGAGCGTTTCGGCATAGGCGCGCAGCCCCGCCCGTTCAGCGGCGGGTGCCTTCAGGTCGACCAGGTCGCCATTGCCGTGCGCGGTAATCGGATCGAGGGTGATATCACCGGTAAGCGCGCTCATCGTGCGGCTCCCTTGCGGTTGATCATGTTTTTACCTTCGAGCGACGCGAGCAGGCGGGCGAAGCTCTGGGCCTGGGTCTCGCGGTCGGTTTCGACCACCAGTTCGGGCTTGAGCGGCTCTTCGTAAGGGTCGGAGACCCCGGTGAAGTTCTTGATCTCGCCGGCCAGGGCCTTTTTGTAGAGTCCCTTGACGTCGCGCTCGGCCAGCGTGCTGACCGGGCATTTGACGAAAACCTCAAAGAAATTGTCGTGTATCGCGCGCACTTCGTCGCGGATATCGCGGTAGGGCGAAATCGCCGCCGAGATCGCGATTACGCCATTGCGCGCGAGCAGCCGGCAGACCCATCCGATGCGCCGGATGTTGGTGTCGCGATCCTCCTTGGAGAAGCCGAGCCCCTTGGAGAGGTTGGTGCGGACCTCGTCGCCGTCGAGAATTTCGACGCGATGGCCGCGAAGGCGCAGCTCGTCGGCGAGCAGGTTGGCGAGGGTCGATTTGCCGGCGCCCGAGAGGCCGGTGAACCAGAGTGTGAAGCCTTCGTTCATGATATACGCGTATCGCTCCAAGATAGATTACTTTATAAGTCGTATAAGTTATATATATCTGCCCATCGTGGCAAGCATTCGCGCGCCTAATTCGCTTCGTCAGAATCCGGATCGATCGCCGCAGCCGGCAGGTTGAGCCCAATATGCAGGGCGGCGGGCGCGGCGAAGATCGCGCCGGCGCCGGCGGCGAGCAGCCGATCGCGGGCCGAGGCGCTTGCGGCCACGCCGTAGAAGCCCACGCCGGCGGCGCAGGCCGCACCCCAATCGGCCGCGCTGTCACCGACGAAGGCCGCATCGGCGGGCGCCGCGGCGCATAGTTCGAGCGCCCGGCCGACCATCGCGGGCGACGGCTTGAGCGCGAGCCCCGAGTCGCGTCCGACGATCGCGCGGATCAGGCCGGTGGCGCGATTGCGCTCGAGCCAGCGCCCGACCGTGCGCGAGGAATTCGACGTGACGATAACGATCGCATTGCCGCGCGCGGCGAGCGCGGTGAGCAGATCGATCGCCCCGGCGGTGGGCGCGGCGCGATCGACGCCGGCCAGTTCGTAACCCTCGATTATCGTCGAGGCGCGCGCCAATACCGCCTCGGCCGCCGGGCGATCGGACGGCCCGCGATCGGCCGCCACGCCGCCGACGACCAGCGGCAGACTTGCGCCCGCACCGAGCCATCGCGCATGCAGCGCCGCATAGAGCGGCAGGTTGCCGGCCGGAATCTCGGCAAAGATTTTCGCCGCGACGCCCATCGCGCGCAGCGCGGCCTCAAGCTCGCGGCGAGCCGCCAGCCAATCGACCTCGCGCTCGAGCGCGGCGAGCGTGTTGTCGAAATCGAAGAGCCAGACCGACGCATCGGAGTTCGGCGTTATCATTGCATTCGTAAAACTCGGCACGGGTCAGGTGGTCATTCCGAGTGCCGGTCGCCGGCGCGAAGCATCCCGGGATTTTTCGCTGCGCTCAAAATGACATAGCGGGCCTTGCGCGAAGTTCTCATAGGGGGCGGGCGAATTGACGAAATCCATAGGCTTACGAGATCGCATCACGCGGGGCGCATCGCGATCGCGGCGCATCCGCAGGCGGCGGTCGATGCGGTTGATGTAGCCGGCGCGGCGGCGGTGAGCGGGCGCGCGGTCGCGGCGTAGCCGCGAAACTCGATAATCGTGGGTGATGGCGGCGCACCATAACCGGCGAGCAGCTTGATCGCCTCGGCGGCGGCGACGCTCGCAACGAAGTCGATCGCTTCGGCCGGCGTGCCGAGCGGCGCGAGCAGTTCACCGGCGTCCGCGCAGCGCAGGCACGGCGGACGCGCCGCGATCACCGCGATCTTCGCCGGCCGGTCGAGCCGCACGAAGATCGTCGCGCAAGCCTGCAAACCGTGGCCGAGTGCGGCGAACGCGGTGACGCGCTCGATCATCCGCGCCGTCGCGGCGACGATCAGCGCCAGGTCGCAGCGGGCGGATGGCGCGTCGACGGTGCGCACCGCAACGTCGGAATTGAGATCGCGCATCCGCCCGACGATCAGGCCGAACGCTGCGTCGTCGCCTTCGACCATCAGATCGATTGTGCCGACGCCCGCGCCGACCAGATAGGCGAGCATCGACCCGGCGACGTCACTATCCGCCGCAAGCAGGACGCGCGCGCCGAGCATCCGCTGCTGGGCGGCGCCGCTGAAGCCGGGCGCGATAATCTGCCGGCTGTATCTTTCGATTTGATCGTTGGTCAGCACCACGGTATCGATATCCGGCGAAATAATGTCGTGGCGTTGGGCGGCGCGCCGCGAGCGTGCGCGATTCGCCGTCGCCCGCGCGCGCGCTACTCGATAACGTTTTTCTCGATCGGCTCGACGGTCACGCCGGTAATCCGCAGCCACGCGATCGCCCGCTCGATCTGTTCGTTGGTGCCCTCGAACTCGACTGCGACCAGGCCCATATCCTCCGAGACGCTCGCCCCGCGGATATTGAACACCAGGTCGAACTTCTTCACGAGCTGATACAGGATCGGCTCGCGGATGAGGGCCCGGGGGTAGCTCAGGTAGTAGCGCTCGCGGATACGTTCCATTTGCGGACCATGCGCTGCAAGCGTTCGCGGCGCCATTCCTGCCATCCGATCCAGAGATTGGTGGAGAGATATTTATCGCCAAAGTCGCTGAACACGGTGACTACCGTGCCTTCGCGCAAGGATCCGGCGAGCTGAAGCGCGGCGACCATCGCGGCGCCCGACGACTGCCCCACCAGCATACCCTCATACTGGCCGAGCGCGTAGACCATCTCGTAGGCGTCTTCGGTGCTGACGGCGATTTTGCCGTCGAGTTCGCGCTCGTGGTAGATGCCCGGGACGATCGACGAGGCCATGTGCTTGAGCCCCTCGAGCCCGTGCATCGCGTCGTCGGGCTCGACCGCGATGACCTGCACGGCGGGGTTGCGCGACTTCAGGTAGCGCCCGGTGCCCATCACGGTGCCGCCGGTGCCGATGCCGGCGACGAAATGGGTGATCGCGCCCTCGGTCTGCTGCCAGATTTCGGGGCCGGTGGATTCGAAATGGGCGAGCGGATTGGCCTCGTTGTTATACTGATCGGGCTTGAAGTAGCGATCGGGGTTGGCGTCAATCAGTTTGCGGCAGGCGACGATCGCGCCGTCCGATCCCTCAAGCGGATCGGAGTAGATCGGCTTGGCGCCGAAGGCCTCGATGATCTTCTTGCGCTCCAGGCTGACGTTGGCGGCCATCACCAGCTCGACCGGATAGCCGAGCGCCGCCCCGACCATCGCGAGCGCGATTCCGGTGTTGCCCGAAGTCGAATCGAGAATCACCTTGCCGGGGCGCAGTTCGCCGCGCGCCAGGCCAATCTCGACCATCTTGCGCGCGGCGCGATCCTTGACCGAGCCGCCGGGGTTGAAGCCCTCGAGCTTGGCGTAGATGCGCACGCCTGGACGCAACAGCCCCTCGGTCAGGCGCGTGATCTCGAGCAGCGGGGTGTTGCCGATCAGATCGAGCACGCTGAGCGCGCGCGCGGTCGGCACGGTCTCGCGGCTAACGTCCGCCAGCGATTGCCGGGACGATTGAGATGTCGTCGCCATCCTTGACCTTGGAGCTGAGCTGGTTGAGGAAGCGGATGTCGTCGCCGTTCAAGTAGACGTTGACGAAGCGGCGCAGCTCGCCGCCACCGTCGAGCAGGCGCTCGCTGATGCCGGGATGGCGGCGCTCGAGATCCTCGATAACGGCCTTCACCGAATCGCCTTCGGCCGAGACTTCGTCGACGCCCGCCGTGAAGCGGCGCAGCGGCGTGGGGACGCGAACCCTGATTGGCATGGTCGTGAGTTAAACCTCCGCAAAATCGCGCGAACGCGAACTTCGATGCTTATGCTTTGGGCGGCGCTCCCGCAAGGCTCAGGCCGCGCCGGCGAGCGCGCGGCGGGTGCCGTCGAGCCGCGCGAAGAGCGCATCGAACTCCTTGAGGCGCGCCTCGATTACATACGGCTGCTCGATCGACTGGGCAACCGCCTCGACCGTCTTGTAGCCGTTGCCGGTGATCGCCACCACCACCGTCTCGTCGGCCTTGATGCGTTTTTGCTCGATCAGCTTGATCGTCACGGCGAGCGTGGTGCCGCCGGCCGGCTCGGTGAAGATGCCCTCGGTGGCGGCGAGCAGCTTGATCGCGTCGATGATCTCGGGATCGGTCGCCATGTCGCCCCATCCGCCGGACTCGCGCACGGCGCGCAGCACGTAGTAGCCGTCGGCCGGATTACCGATGGCGATCGACTTGGCGATGGTGTCGGGTTTGACCGGCGTGATCAGGTCGGTGCCCTTGTGCAGGGCGTGAATTACCGGCGCCGCGCCGGCCGCCTGCGCGCAATGAATTTTGAATTCGCCGTCGCGCAGCAAGCCAACCTCGCGCAATTCCTTGAAGCCCTTGGCGATCTTGGGCAGGATCGTGCCGCCCGCCGTCGGCACCACGATATGGTCGGGCACGCGCCAGCCGAGCTGCTCGGCGACCTCGTAGCCGAAGGTCTTGGCGCCCTCGGTGTAGTACGGCCGCAGGTTGATATTGACGAAGGCCCAGCCGTACTTGTCGGCGATCTCGCTGCACAGGCGGTTGACGTCGTCGTAGTTGCCGCGAATCGTGATCACCCGCGCGCCATAGATTGTCGAGCCGACGATCTTGCCCATCTCGACGCCCTCGGGCATGAAGATGACGCAGTTGAGGCCGGCGCGTGCCGCGTGGGCGGCCACCGCTGTCGCGAGGTTGCCGGTCGAGGCGCACGAGACCGTCGTGAAGCCGAATTCACGCGCCTTGCTGATCGCGACCGAGACCACGCGGTCTTTGTACGACAGCGTCGGATGATTGACCGTGTCGTCCTTGATGTAGAGCTTCTTAATTCCCAGTTCGGCGCCGAGCCGCTCGGCCCGCACCAGCGGCGTAAAGCCCGAGCACGGGCCGATTTGCGGCTCGCCCTCGACCGGCAGCAATTCGCGGTAGCGCCACAGGTTATGCGGACGGCGCTCGATCGCCGCGCGCGAGACGGCGGCGCGGATTTTCGCGTAGTCGTAGCCGACTTCGAGCGGACCGAAGCAGGTCTCGCAGACGTGGAGCGGACTGATCGGATATTCCTGGCCGCATTCGCGGCACTTGAGATTGGTCACGTAGCTCATCAGATCCTCGTTAGCGGGCCGGCGGCGCGATCGCGCCGGCCTCGGCATTGATACTCGCCGCGCCGCATCCACATCCGGCGCGCGGCGCAATATGGGTGAGGCGAATTCGCCCCGTCAGGCTACCGTCAAGCGTCAGGATCGTGCCCGCCAGCGCGGGCCTTCGGCCGCCTAGCAAGCACATCGCCTCGGACGCCTGCGCCGCGCCGATCGCGCCCGCGACCGGGCCGATAATCCCGGCCTCGCGGCAGTTGGCGGCATCGTCGGGGCCGGGCGGCTCCTCGAACAGGCAGCGCAGACAGGCGGTCACGCCGGGAATCACGGTCATCGTCTGGCCGGCCAGACCGAGCACGCCGCCATAGACGAAGGGCCGCCGCAGCGCGACGCAGACGTCGTTGATCAGAAATTTGGTCACCGGATCGTCGGTCGCGTCGATCACGAAGGCGGCGGCGCCGATCAATTCAGCGGCGTTGGAATGATCCAGGGGCGCGACGTGCGCTTCGATCGCATCGCCGGCAATTGGCGCCGCGCCGCTACGCAATTCGCCAAGGCGGCGCGCCGCGGCGACCGCCTTGGGCGCGCCGATATCCGAGGCTCCGAACAATACCTGGCGTGGCAGATTGGATAATTCGACCGTGTCGGGATCGATTAGCGTGAGCCGGTCAAAGCCGGCGCGGATCAGCACGGTCGCGGCCGGCACGCCTAGGCCGCCGAGGCCGGCAATCAGGATGCGCGAGTTGTGATCGTCCGCCGACACTTCCCTAAATGTCCATCCACCGACCCACCGGGCTATCCGCCGATTCGTACAGCGGTGCGGCCATATTCCAGCTTCGTGTGATGCGTGGCGTCCGGCGAATTGGCGGGGATCCAAAAAAAACCCCCGTCCAGCGATAAGACGAGGGTAGTTCTACTCTCGCCTTATCTGCACAAGGTCCCCGCATCGACGGGAGCCCCGCAGGACTTAGCACCAGCACCCTTTACGGGCCGGTTGCTGCGGCATCATAGGGCCAGTCCCTCCGCCGCTCTGGATAAGGCCGTACTCTGCTAGTCAGGTTGCTACAGGGGCGCCCGCATGTCAATCGCCCGACCGCATGGTCAGGCGGCCGCGCGGCTTGCGGAATTCGGCCGCCGATGCTTTAGGAAGCATGAGCGGGCGACTCGCGCACGCACCGCGCCGTACGCCGGATCGGTGCGTCGCGCGCGAGGCGTCTGCTCGCATCCGACTGGAGGTAAGCCTGACCATGGCCGACGATCTGCACGAAAAGGGACTGAAGCTGCGCGCGCAATTGTGGGGCGACAAGGCGGCGCGCGAACGGCATGCGAACTTCAAGGGCTTCGACGAAGACTTCGCCAACTTCGTCAACGAAGAGGTCTTCGCGAAAATCTGGACGCGGCCGGGGCTGCCGATCAAAACGCGATCGATGATCACGATGGCCGCTTTGATGGTGCTGGCGCGCGGACCGGAGTTGCGCACGCATATGCGCGGGGCGCTCAACCTGGGCATTACGCCCGCCGAGATCAAGGAGTTGATCATCCACCTGTCGCAGTACGGCGGCGTGCCGACGGCGGTCGAGGCGATTCGCGCCTTCAAGGAAGTCACCAGCCCCGACTGAGCGGCGCGGTTTGCCTTGCGGGAATCGGAAACGGGTGCTTTAAGAAGGCAGCGGAACAAATTATTTTCGCGCGGCCGGCCGCCATTGCGGGCGGATGCGAACGGCGCGATTAGCCAGCGGATGCGGACCATGGACCACGCGCGCGGCCGATCGCGTAGCGCGCGCCAGTGAGATACGGCGCACCAGCGGATCGCGGCGCACCAGGGCGGCCGCCGGCACACATCACCGGGGAGATTGAAGATGCGAATCGGATTTATCGGTCTGGGTAATATGGGCGGCCCCATGTCGCTCAATCTCATCAAGGCGGGCCACAGCCTGGTAGTCAACGACGTGCGGCGCGAGATGGCCGAACCGCAAATTGCGGGCGGTGCGCAATGGGCCGACACGGCCGCCGCCGTCGCGGCGAAGAGCGAACTGGTGTTCACGTCGCTGCCGGGACCGAAAGAGGTTGAGGCGGTGGCGCTGGGCGAAAACGGCATCTTGAGCGGTATCACCAAGGGCGCCGTCTATGCCGACCTCTCCACCAATTCGCCGAGCGTCATCCGGCGCATCCACGCCGCCTTCAAGGCCAAAGGTTTTGCGATGCTCGACGCGCCGGTCAGCGGCGGTATCCCGGGGGCGCGCAGCGCAACGCTGTCGGTGATGGTCGGCGGCGATCAGGCGGTCTACGAGAAGATCAAGCCGGCGCTCGACGCGATCGGCGACAAGGTCTCCTTCATCGGCGACTCCGGTGCGGGCGCGGTGGCCAAACTGGTGCATAACATGGTCGCGATCTGCTCGACCCAACTGCTGGTCGAGGCGTTCACGATGGGCATGAAGGCTGGCGTGCCGGCCGACGCGCTGCTCAAGGCGGTGCAGGACGGCGCCTACGGACAGGGCATGATCTTAAAGGGTGCGCTGCCCAAGATGGTCATGCGGGGCAATTTCGATCGCGTAACCTTCGCGCTCAAGCTCGCGCGCAAGGACCTCGCGCTGGCCACCGAAGTCGGCCGCGAGGTCAACGTCGCGATGCCGATCGCCACCACCGTCGAGCAGGATTTCCTGACCGCGCTGGCCCACGGACTCGGCGACAAGGATATGACCGCGGTGGTCACGGTCCAGGAGGATCGCGCGGGTATCAAGGTGCGCAACTGAAGGCACGTTCGTAACTGGCTAATGCGATAACGGCGGGCGCCCGCGGCCGTAGTCATCGCATTAGTCAATCTATTCACTACTATGAATTCGCGGAGGTAGTTACTCACATGGCGGACGATCTCGCTAAAAAAGGCATGGAACTGCGCACCAAACTGTTCGGCGCCAAGGGCGCCGCGGCCGGCCACGAATACCTCAAGGAGTTCGACGAGGACTTTGCCAATTTCCTCAACGAACAGCTCTTCGGCGGCATCTGGACCCGGCCCGGCCTCGAAACCAAAACGCGATCGATGATCACGATGGCGGCGCTGATGGCGCTCGGGCGCGGACCCGAACTGCGCGTGCATATGCGCGGCGCGCTCAACCTGGGCATCACGCACACCGAACTCAAGGAGATGATTTTCCATCTCTCGCAATACAGCGGCGTGCCCACCGCGGTCGAGGCGATGCGCGCGTTCCGCGAGGTCACCGAGCCGAAGAAGCCGAAAGCATAGCGACGGATTGAACGCATCGCCGCGCGCCGTCGGCGCGAGCGGCGGACAATACTCAGTATGATCGCAAGGACATGACAATGAAGATCGGCCTCCTCGCGGTAGTCAACGAACACAGCGTCGGCCCAGCCAATCTCGCGCGCAAGGCCGAGGCGCTCGGCTTCGAGTCGCTCTGGCTGCCGGACCATCCGGTGATGCCGGTGCATACCACCACGCCTTTGCCCGAAACGCCGCCGGGCAAAGGCGAAATCCCCGACCATTACTCACATATGTGCGACCCGTTCATCGCGATGTCGATGGCGGCTGCGGCAACGACAAACCTGATGGTCGCGACGGGCGTATGCCTGGTGCCCGAGCGCAGCCCGATCATCACGGCGAACGAAGTCGCCACGCTCGACGCGTTCTCCAAGGGGCGTGTGCTCTTCGGGATCGGCGCGGGCTGGCTCAAGGAAGAATCCGAGATGCTCGGCGCCGACTTCCCGCATCGATGGACGCAAACCAAAGAGTACATCGCGGCGATGCGCGAGTTGTGGACCAAAGAGGAGGCGTCGTTCGCCGGCAAGTACGTGAACTTCCCGCCGGTGCGATGCTATCCGAAGCCGGCGCGCAAGGGCGGACCGCCGGTGTTGATCGGGAGCAAGGACAAAAACGCGCTGCGCTGGGTCGCGCAATGGGGCGACGGCTGGTGTCCGATCCTCTATTCGCCCGCCGAAATGAAAACTCATCTGGGCAAGCTGCGCGAGGAATGTACGAAAGCTGGCACCAGCTACGATCGGCTCGACCTGACGATCATGCGCGCGCTGCGCGGCGACCGCGCCGAGGTGCAAGAGGGGCTGCGCCAGTACGCGGAGCTGGGCATCCATCGCTTCGTCGTAATGATGATCGCCAATCGGCTGAACGACGACAATTACGCGGCTGAGCTCGAGCGCATCGCATCGCTCTATATATAGTTAGAAATACTCAGTTCGCGCAGCGAGGAAATAGACACCATGCCGCTCGATCCGCAGATGAAGACGATCCTCGACCAGATGGCGGCGGCCAAAGCGACCGCCTTCTACCAGAGCACGCCGATCGCCGCACGGGCGCAGATGGCGCGGCAGACCGCCAAGGGCGAGCCGGCCGCGGTCGCGCGCGTCGAAAATCGAGTAATCGCGGGCCCGGGCGGCGATCTGCCGGTACGTATCTACACGCCGCTTGGCGGCGCGCCGATCGGCGCGCTGGTCTATTTTCACGGCGGCGGATGGGTCGTAGGCAGCCTCGACATGGTCGATCAGCCATGCCGGATACTGGCTAATGCGTCGCGCTGCGTGACGGTCTCGGTCGACTACCGGCTGGCGCCCGAGCATAAGTTTCCGGCCGCGCCGGAGGATTGCTACGCCGCGGTGAAATGGACCGTGGCCAACGCCACGGCACTTGGATGCGCACCACGGATCGCGATCGCCGGCAGCAGCGCGGGCGGCACGCTGGCGGCGGCCGCGGCGCTGATGGCGCGCGATCGCGGCGGACCGCGAATCGACTATCAATTACTAATTTATCCGGCGACCCGGCGCGAACTGGATACTCCGTCGCAACTCGAGTTTAACGAGGGCAATTACTACATTCTGTCGCGCGCCGATATGGAATGGTTCTGGGGACACTATCTCGCCGATGCGGCCGACGCCAAGAATCCCTACGCCTGCCCGGCGCGCGCCGCGACGCTCAAGGGATTGCCGCCCGCGATGGTCATGACGGCGGAGTTCGATCCGCTGCGCGACGAGGGCGAGGACTACGCCAGGCGGCTTGAGGCCGACGGCGTGCCGACCGTGCTCAAGCGCTACGCGGGCGTGACGCACGGCTTCTTCGGGATGCCCTCGATACTCGAGAAGTCGCGCCTCGCGATCGCCGACGCCGGCGCCGCAATCCGCACGGCGTTCGCCGGTTAGGGTTTCTTTTGGCCCATGATATAGCCGCCCAGGTCGGTGGCGTCCTGCACGTCCGACGCGGGGTGGTAGAGGCCCGACGGAGTG
>DATLRA010000126.1:0-2149 GCA_035534935.1 Binataceae bacterium (SeqCode) | reverse complement strand
CTTGCGGCCGTCGCGCAGCACGGTGATGCGATCGGCAAGGCGGCGGATCTCGGCGATCCGGTGCGAGACGTAGATGATCCCGACGCCGGAGGATTTCAGGCGCTGCATCAAGGCGAACAGCCGCGCCGCCTCCGCATCGGTGAGCGACGCCGTCGGCTCGTCGAGGATCAGCAGCCGGACTTTCGTGAGCAGGGCTTTGGTGATCTCGACCATCTGCTGATGCGCGCGCGACAGTTCGCGCACTTTTCGGCCGGGCTGCAGGTCGAAGCCGAGCTGGCCGATGATCGCTTGCGCCTCGCGTCGCATGGCCTTGCGATCGAGCACGCCAAAAGTGCTTTTCTCGCGCCCGAGGAACAGGTTGTCCTCGACGCTCAGCTCGGAGACCAGGCTGAACTCCTGGAATACCGGGCTGATGCCGATCACCCGCGCACGATGCGGCGTCAGGGCCGCGAGCGGCTCGCCGCGGTAGCGCATCTCGCCGGCGTCGGCGGCGAAAGTGCCGGCGACGATGTTGATGAGCGTCGATTTCCCCGCCCCGTTCTCGCCGAACAGTGCGTGCACCTCGCCCGAGCGGAGGTCGAAGTCCACGCCGGCGAGCGCCAGCACGCCCGGGAACCGTTTTGCGATCCCCGACATCTCCAGGAGGACGCTGCGTGCAGGCGCCTCGGGCTCGGCCGATCGGGCCGCCGTGTCCGCCGCCTCGCTCGGCATCCCGGGCGCGCCCCGCCGCTACTGCGCTTTTACGGAGTACTCCGCCTTGAAGCCGGCCGGCGCCAGCACGAGGCTCATGTTGATCTTGTCGAGATCCTGCTTGTCGATCATCGACGGGATCGTTTCCGAGTATTTCATATAAGGCTGATGTTCCAGGATGCGCACGGCGGTGTCGATCGCCACCCGCCCTTCCAGCACCGGGTACTGCGTCGCGAAGGCCAGGATTTCGCCCTTGTTGAGCGCGTCCAGCATCGCCTGGTTCTCGTACGACGAGATGATCTTCACATCCTTGCGCCCGGCCTGGCGCACCGCCCCGATCGCCGCCTCGGCGGCGGGCGCGCAGCCCCAGATCACGTTGGCGTCGGGATACGCCTGCAGCGCGTTCTGGATCAGGCCGAGCTGCACCGCCACGCCGCTGTCGCCGAATTTTACGCCCAACAGCTTTACGTCGCTCGCCGATTTGATGGCGTTCTTGAAGCCGTCGTTGAACTGTTCGGCCCAGCCGGAGCCGGCCGGCCCGGGAAAGTTCACCACCTGCGCCGGCTTGCCTTTCAGGTAATCGATCAGGAAGCTGCCCGTCTGCTCGCCCATGACGGTGAAATCCACGAACATCCTGGCCGTGGCGGGCGCCTTGGGCAGCGGATTGACCGTGCTGATCGTCGGCTTGCCGGCTTTCGCGGCTTCGCGGAATTTGCGGGTGAGCCCGGCCTCGGAAATGGGACCGACGATGATCGCGTCGAAATTGCCGGCCATGCAGTCGTCGAACTGGGCGAGCTGTTTTGGCAGGTTCTCGTAGCCGCCCGCCTCATACAGCGTCATGTCGACGCCCATGCGCTTGGCTTCCTGCACGATGCCGTAGTCGACCGCGACCCAGAACGTATCCTTCATGTGCGGAAACAGCACGCACAGCTTCCACGGTTTTGCGGCCTTCGGCAGAGGCGAATACTCGCTCACCACGCGCTTGCCGGAATCGAAGTCGTAGACCTTCACCGGCCACCATTGGTCCGCGGCTTGCGCGGCGCGGCCCAGGCAAAGCGCAGCGACCGCGAGCGCGGCGCCGAACAGGACTTTCCTCATCGTCGTTTCCCTCCCTTCCGGTAGTGCTCGGTTGATATGATGCCGCAATGTTATGAGAGCCATTCGGCGAGGGCCTGCCGCACCGCGCCGGCGATCGCGGCCGCGCCGGGCGTGTCGCTGTGCACGCACACCGATTCCGCGACGACGGCGACATCCTTGCCGGAGACCGCGCGCGTCCTGCCGTCCAGGACGGCCCGGCGCACCCGCGCGGCCGCCTCGTCCGGCGCCACCGGATGGTGCTCGCGGGTGATGATGTTCCGCCCTTCGTCGTTATAGTCGAGATCGGCATAAAACTCGCAGACGAACGGAATGCCGCGCCTGGCGAACACGTCGGACATGGCGCAATTGGCGAAGGCGAACA
>DATLRA010000125.1:0-7646 GCA_035534935.1 Binataceae bacterium (SeqCode) | reverse complement strand
ACCGGTTCGGCCTGGGCGTCGCTCAGGATGAGCGCCGTGGTATGAGCCGACTTGAGTTCCCGGAGACGGTGGAGCAGCGCCAGCGTGGCGCTGAAATCGAGCGTGCCCGAAACCCCCGGCAGGCGCATCGCGCGCAGCGGTAACGGCAGTCCGGCGCGGCTGAAATGCCTGCCGTCAATGATTACCCTCGGAAGCGGGATGCCGTCAGCCGTCACACAGGTGTCAGGTGCCAAAGGCGTGCCATCGCCAAATCCTTATAATTAAAGCTGTTGATCGTCGATCGAGACCGCACTGACACCCAATTGGGATGCGCAGTCACCGAAATGCGGCGCTTCCACCGAGCACTTGGGGCGTTGACCAATTAATCGCCAATTTGCATAATGCAAAAAATTCTCGCGTGCGAGTTTGGATCGGTCGTACTTATCTTATAAGTGATTCAGCATAGAATGGACTGGGCACGCTAATACGACGGCTTTATGGAAAATGATCACATCGCGCCCCGCCAGCGGCGCAAATTGACTGCCGACCTGTTCTACCCGATGACCCGCGCGGTGGGGACGCGCAAGCGGCGCGTGATGCGGCCGCGGCATCACGCGACTGATACGCCGTTTGAGGCCACCGCCGAGGAGATCGAGGCGTTGCGCGCAACGCTCGCGCCGATCGAGTGGATGCTCGCGGGACTGTTCGGCCAGACCTATGACCGCGGTCCGGTCGCGATGGCCGCGCGCGCCAAGGCCGCCGAGATGGTCGACGAGCATCTCGACGAGCTGGTCGAAAAATGGGGTGAAACGGTCGATCGCCTGTTCGACCAGGATCATCACGCCCATCGGCCCAACCTGGCCAACGCGCTGATTCGCTTCCTCGACCATCTGCGCGATCCCGACGACCTGCGTACCTACGTTCACCTGCGCCGCCATTCGCATGAGGGGATGCTGGCCCGGGCCAAGCCCTCGCAGTTCAACATTATCCATATTGCGCTCAAGCAGGTGATCCTCGACCTGGTGCGATCGAAGCTCAAGGGCCGGCGCATGGAGATCGTGCGCGACGCGGTGGTCGCGGCGATCGACGAGCGGCGCCTGATGGTCGCGCAGTTCTATATCGAATCGCGCGAGAACGCGCTGCGCGCCTCCGAGCAGAAGTATCGCAACTCGATCGACCATGCGCCCGATCCGATGTACGAAATCGATCCGGGTTCGCTCGAAATGCTGAGCGCCAATTCGGCCGCGCTGGAATTGCAGCGCTCGATGCCCCTGGAGCGCGATATCCCGCTCATCGGCCAGTGCCTGACCGACGTGACGCCGCCCGAAATGCAGCCGCAGGTGCGCAAGCATATCGCCAGCGTGATCGCCAACGGCTCCGATCAGGCTATCGACCTGCCGCTGCGCGGCCGCTTCTTCGATATCAATTCGGCCCTGATCACGGCCGGCAACGGCCAGTTCATCCAGATGATCCTGCACGACGTGACCCAGCGCCACGAGATGCTCGACACACTACTCAAGGCCGAGCGCCTGGCGGCGGCCGGAACCTTCGCCAGCGGCGTTGCCCACGAGGTCAACAATCCGCTCGCCTCGATCTCCTCGCTGGTGCAATCGCTGGTGCCCGACGAGACCGACGTCGAGCGGCGCGGCACCCTGCATACCATCCTGTCGCAGATCACGCGCATCTCGCGCACGCTCAAGGATCTGCTCAACTTCGCGCGGCCGGCGCCGGGCGAACACAAGCCGGTCGCGCTCAACGAACTGATCGCGGAGTCGCTGCGCCTGGTGGCCTACAACAAGCGCTTCGCGCGTATCCGGATCGAGCCGGCGCTGACCCCCGACCTGCGCCCCGTGCTGGCCGATAACAACGGTATCCAGCAGGTCCTGCTGAACCTGGTCTTCAACGCCGCCGACGCGGTCCAGATGCGTGAGGGCGGCGAAATTCGCGTCAACACCGAGAACCAATGCGGCGCCGACGGCACCGGCCGGGTCCTGATGCGGGTGATCGACAACGGCGTGGGTATTCCGCCAGAAAATCTGGAACGGGTCTTCGAGCCGTTCTTTACCACTAAGCCGGCCGGCGCCGGCGCCGGTCTGGGCCTCTCGCTCTGCCAGCGCATCATTCTCAACAACCACGGCACGATCCGGGTCGAAAGCGCCGTCGGCCGCGGCACCACCGTGACCATCTGCCTGCCAGCCCACTGCGAGGCGCCCGCCGGCGTGGCGGCCGCGGTCAGTCAATGAACAACGAATCGACGATCAGCGAAACGGCGTGGACCCCCGCCCAGCAGGAACCCTTCCGCGTGCTCGTGGTCGAGGACGAGGAGCTGATGCGATCGATCATCGTGCAGCTGCTGCGGCGCGAGGGTTACGAGATTTTCGAGACCGGCGCGCCCGACGTCGCGATCAAGATCTTCGAGCATGAGAAAATCGACCTCGCCGTGCTCGATCTTAATCTCGGCGGCGGCAGCAGCGGACTCGACCTGCTCGGCAAGATGCACGAGATCGACGCCGAGCTGATGGGCGTGATCGTGACCGCCTACGCCAGTATCGAGTCGGCCGTCGAAGCGCTGCGCCTGGGCGCCTACGACTACATTACCAAGCCCTTCGCCAACGACCATCTCAAGGCAGTCGTGCGCAAGGCGCTCGAGTACAAGGCGGCCTTCCGCGAGAATCGCTACCTGCGCCGCGAGCTGCGCGAGAAGTACCGCTTCGAGAGCATCATCGGCAATTGCGACGCCATCGACCGGGTCTTCCGCGTGATGGAAAAAGTCGCGCGGACCGATTCCAGCGTGCTTATCACCGGCGAATCCGGCACCGGCAAGGAACTGGTCGCCCGCGCGATCCATTTCAGCTCCGAGCGCGCCAACAAGCGCTTCCTGCCGATCAATTGCGGCGCCCTGCCCGAGACCCTGCTCGAGAGCGAACTGTTCGGCTACAAGCGCGGCGCCTTTACCGGCGCGGCCCAGGACAAGATCGGCCTGCTCAAGGCGGCCGACAAGGGCACGATATTTTTCGACGAGATCGGCGACATGCCGCCCGCCCTGCAGGTCAAGCTGCTGCGCGCCCTGCAGGAGCGCGAATGCTATCCGCTGGGCTCGAACGATCCGGTCGCCTTCGACGTGCGCGTGCTGTGCGCCACCAACAAGGACCTCGACAAGGAATCGCGCGAGGGCCGCTTTCGCGAAGAGCTGCTCTACCGCATCAACGTGATCACCATTCAGTTGCCGGCGCTGCGCGAACGCACCGACGACATCGCCCTGCTCGCCAATCATTTCCTGCGCAAGTACGAAAAACCGCTCGGCCGCTCGGCGATGCGCTTTTCCAAGGGCGCGATGCGCCTGCTGATCGGCTATCCGTGGCCGGGCAACGTCCGCGAACTCGAAAACACCGTCGAGCGCGCCGCGATCCTGGCCGAGACCGACGTGATCCACGCCCACGACCTGCCCGAGAAGCTGCACGACGCGGCGACCGTCCAGGTCGCCCCGCCGGCCGCCGGCATGACCCTCGAGGAACTCGAGCGCGAGCACATGCGGCGCGTGCTCAACGAGGTCAAGGGCGACAAGGTCAAGGCGGCGCAAATCCTCGGCATCCACCTGTCGACGCTCTATCGCAAGGTCCAGCGCTATCGGCTCGAAAACGAGGGTCTGCAGCTGCCGGCCGCGGCCAAGCCCGCCCTGCAGAGCGTCTAGAGCGGCCGTAGCATTGGCCGCCCGGCGCAAATAGAGTAAATCTCTCACATGGGGCCCGCGCGGAAGCTCCGGAGCATAACTATGGACCTTTTTGCACCCTCTCATTTGCTGATCCTGCTGGTGATCATTCTGGTCATTTTCGGGCCGAGCAAACTTGGGGACGTCGGCGGCGCGATGGGCCGCGCGATTCGCGACTTCAAGACCGCGATGAACGAACCCGACAAGGCGCCCACCGCGATCAAGACGGCCGAAGCCACCCCGCCCTCCACCACCGAGACTAAGGTCGACAAACCGGCCTGACCGTCCCCACGTCGCCGTCCGCGCCGCGCGACCACATTGCGCCGGCTCCAACGCCACGCCGCCGCGCCCTGCCCCGCGCGTCCGCGTGCGCATGATGGTAGTCGCCACACCCGTCCACCGCGACGACGGGCGCAATCGATACTGCTGGGCGGCCTCGTCGCAGCGGATTGAATAGACTGCCAAAGCTCTCAATAGCCTGTCGCTTGAGTAACTGAGTAATCGGCGCCAGCCGATGCGGCCGTGATTACGTTGCGGCGCGCGTCGGGCGACGCGCTAACCCATACGCGGGCAAGCGAATTTGCAATGCTAGCCCGGAATGAGCGGTTGCTGACTCGCAGGAGTAGGTATCAATTTATCGTCTTCTAGGTAGTTTTCCCTAGCTATCTAAGTAGTATTCCGATTGGGCGGCGATCGCCGTTTGGTTAGGCTCGATTTATCCGATTCGCGAATTTTTCGCCTATGGTGGCCCGCACCAATCGCGACTCGGTAAAGGGGGCTCCGTGAACGAGCACAGCCCGATACCCGCCGCGTCCGCCGACCATCCTTCGCCCACACCCGCCCAACCCTTGGCCGAGTCCGGCTGGAGCGCGGGCGTGCGCCTCGAAGCGGTCGCCAACCTCGCGCACGAACTGCGCACTCCGGTCCAGGTGCTGGTCGGCTATATTGATATCCTGCGTGAAGATTTCGCCGCCGAGCTCTCGGCCCAGCCGCGCGATCTACTCGATCGGATGAACACCAACGTCCACGAGCTCGCCCAGACTATCGAAAATATCATGCAATTCGTGCTGGCCGAGGCCAACGCCGAATCGACGGTCGACGAGGAAGTCACCATCAGGACGCTGCTGGCCGACATCACGCCGGTGCTGGAGGCGGCCAATTACACCAAGCGGCTGGTGCTCAACTACGACTTCAGCGGCGCACCCGACGCGATGCGGATGGCGCGCCGGCCGCTGCGCGCGATCCTGCTCAACCTGGCGCTCAATGCGATCAAGTTCACCGCGGCGGGTGCGGTCTCGATCACGATGCGGCGGGCGCGCGCCGCAGGCGCAGTTGACGCAGGCACCGTCCAAATGATCGAGATCGAGGTCAGCGACACCGGTCCGGGCCTCAGTCCGGCGCAGTTCGAGCGGGCCTTGAAACCCTTTGCGCAGCTCTCCAACACCAGCGCCCGGCGCTATCGCGGACTGGGTCTGGGGCTGGCGGTGGTGCAGCGCAGCGTCGACCTGCTCGGCGGCCGCATCGCGTTGCGTTCGCATTCGGACCACGGCTCGATCTTCATCGTCACGCTGCCGCTGCGCACCATGCAGGCGCCGGCGGCGATCGCCGCGGGCAAGGCACAACTCCGGCGCAAGCCGGGCTTGACCACGCCGCCCTCGCCACCACCCGCGCCGCCGCGCAAGCCCGCCTCGGGGGGCTTCAGGTAGCCGCGCAAACCAAACCGGCGTTTAGTGCAAAATCGACGACTTAGTCAATTGGCGCTATAGCCAGTTCGGCGCTATAGCCAGACGGGCGGCGCGACGGCGCGCGCTCATCGATAGTGGCGCATCAGGCCGACCACCACGCCGCGAATCCGCAGGTTCTCTTCGCTGACATAGATCGGCTCCATGGTCGGATTCGCCGGCTGCAGCCGCACCCGCCCGCCATCTTCGGGATAATACTTCTTGACCGTCGCCTCGCCGCCAATCAACGCGACCACCGTCTCACCCGGATTGGCCGCCTCCCGGCTCTCGACAATGATGTAGTCGCCGTCGCGGATCCCCTCGTCGATCATCGACTGGCCGGCGACCCGCAGGCAAAACGTGCTGTCGCGCCGCACGAACTCCTCGGGCACCGTGATCGTATCCTGCCCTTCGATCGCCTCGATCGGCGCACCCGCCGCGACCGTGCCGAGCAGCGCGACCGCGCGCGCGCCGCCAGCGCGCCCCGAGATCTCGAGCGCGCGGCTATGGTTATGCGTGCGGCGGATAAAACCCTTGGCCTCGAGGTTCTTCAGATGTTTATGGACGGTCGCCAGCGACGAGAGCCCGAAGTACTGCCCGACTTCGGCGAGCGTGGGCGCGTAGCCGTGGTCCTCGATATACTGTTCGAGGAAATCGACCAACTGCTTCTGCCGCTTCGTCAGGGTCGCCATGGTTCGCATCCTCCGGCCGGAGATACGCGCCCGGCCGAGGTCGATAATGGCGAA
This sequence comes from Binataceae bacterium (SeqCode), assembly GCA_035534935.1. Taxonomy (GTDB): domain Bacteria; phylum Desulfobacterota; class Binatia; order Binatales; family Binataceae; genus JADMIL01. The sequence continues at coordinate 1,491 of DATLRA010000125.1, read as the reverse complement.
AATCCGGCGAACCCGCAAGCCGGGGGCACCTATCCCCTTGACGGCAGTAACAACCCTACGCTATATTTTACCGCATGAGCAAGGCGAATCGAAACCACCCCATCCGCTGCGGCTCCTCGGACAGCGCCTATTCGCTGATGGACTTCGAGCGGGAGTACCCGGACGACGCGGCCTGCCTCGACGCGCTCTGCAAGGCGATCCACCCGGACGGCATCTTCTGCCCGACCTGCCAGAAGGTCACGAAGCATCACCGGGAAACCGGACGGCCCTCCTATTCCTGCCAGAACTGCGGCCATCGCGAGCATCCGATGGTCGGCACGATCTTCCAGGACTCGGCGACCTCGCTGAAACTCTGGTTCTATGCGGCGTACATCATGTCGGCGACCCGATGCGGAATCAGCGCCAAGCAGTTAGGCCGGGAGATCGGCGTCACCTACAAGACCGCATGGCGGATGTTCCATCTGATCCGCAAGACGCTGGAGGACGACAAGACGCCGCTCTCCGGCAAGGTCGAGATCGACGAGGCCTATTACGGCGGCAAGAACGAAAACAAGCACGTCAGCAAGCGCAAGGGCTACAAGGGGCACTATCAGGACAAGACGATGGTGTTCGGGATGGTCGAGCGCGGCGGCCGGGTGGTCGCGAGGGTGGTGCCGAGTCCGCCCAAGTCAGGCGACCTGCTCCCGCATATCCGCCAGCGCGTGCTGCCCAAGACCATGATCTTCTCGGACGAGGCGACCTTCTATGATCCGTTGACCCGGATGGGTTTCGCGCACGGACGCGTGCATCACACCGCGCAGGTCTATGTCTCAGGGGATGCCCACACCAACACCATCGAGGGATTCTGGAGCCTGACCAAGAACGGGATTCGGGGCGTCTATCGGAACGTCAGCGCCAAGTACCTGCAAATGTACTTGGATGAGTATGCGTTCCGCTTCAACCATCGCGGACGGCAGGCCCCGATGTTCGATCACTTCTTGCGGCGGATCATGAAGCGGGTTCCGGCAGCGGCATAGCAAGCGAGAGCCGCAGGGGTTATTCTTTTGAGAATGAAAGCGCTCAAGTGGCCGCTAGTCCGCGTGCGATGGCTCGACAGTTCCAGCCCGCACACGGGCTGGACATCGATTAGCCAATGGAAAGGCCTTGAATCACTCGAATGCGTCTCAGTCGGCTACGTCATCGCCGAAGATGCCATCTCAAAGACGATTGCTCCGCATTTAGCCTACCCCGAAGAGGAGAACTGCCAAGGCAACGGAATCATTGTGATTCCGCTGGGCGTGATCATCTCGGTTGACCTGCTGACCGTCGCTGCGGCTATGGCTTCTTGTGAGGAAACGGATCGTTCCTCTGGTCCGCCAGAATCCTGCCAGCCAAGCGCAGCGCTTCTCGCCCGATATGTTCTACGTCAATGAATTCGCGGATCGGCTCAAGCAGCACGACGGCAAGGTATTCGAGTTGCTGTTCCGATGACGCTCAGGATTGGGACTGCGG
>DATLRA010000124.1:0-3103 GCA_035534935.1 Binataceae bacterium (SeqCode) | reverse complement strand
AGCGATCGAAACCCTGCGCCGCGAAACCGACGCCCACCAGCTTCTGCGGCGCGCGTGCGCGGTTGCGCCACACCCCGCCGCGCTCGCCGGTGGTGCTGTGGAAGTACTCGCCCGGCTGCGCCTGCCATGCGCGCGAGCCGCCCTCGCCCTTGCGCACCTCGACCAGGTACGGCTTGTCAGGATGGTACGACGTGATCCAGTAGAAACCGTTGCCGCCCAGGTACATCAGCCGCCCGCCCGAGGTCAGGTAGGCCTCCCACGCGTCGAGCATCGCGGATGAATAGTACTCAGGATGCGATCCGGTGAGTACTACGTTGTAACCGCGCAGCAGCGCGGCGCCCTCGCGATGCAGGTCCTCGTCGGTGATGACGTCGTAACGGAAGCCCTTGGCGTTTAGCCAGTCGACCAGGTGAAGATCGGCCGCGAGGCCCCATAGCGTTCCGCCGAAGCGGTGATGCGGCCGCATGTTGGGAATCGGACGCAGCCGCGACACGTAGCATACGCCGCTGCCGTCGGAATGATGGTCGTAGGTGGAGAGCCCGAATTCCGGATGTTCGTACAGATAGATATCCTCGGATTCCAGCATCGTCGTGTGGCCGAGGATCGATTGCGTGCCCTGACCGAAGTTCAGGTGCTCGTTGGAGTAGGCGAGGTACGAGGCGGTTGGGACCAAAAAAGCGATCTTCGCGGTGGGGCCGCCAGCCGGCGCGCGCACGATGAACGGTATGTAATCGACCGCGTCGCCGGCGCTGACCCGCGCCGCGTAAACGTCGGAGCGCATCGAGTCGGGAACCGTCAGCTCGAAATCCATTTCCCAACCGGCGTCCTCCAGGTCGTCGTCGTGGAAATGGATCGCGCCATACTCGGTGGGCGCGTGGATGAAATGGTCCTCGCGGCCGCGCCAGTTATGGCCGGTCATCGCGCGCGCGGGCGCGTTGACGCAGCGCCCGTGCAGATCGTTGCCCGAAGCGTCGGTGACGCGGTCGGTGGCGATGCCGTCCGGGCCGATACCGTCGGCGAAGTCCCATCGCGCGATCAGTCCGCGGCTGTCCGGTTCGCCGCCCGCGGCTAGTTCGTCCAGTTGCGCCCCGCCGAGCGCATGGCCATAGACGCGCGGGCGATCGATCTTGCCGTTGTAGTGGCCGCCGGCAATGATGGCTTCTGAAGCCGTCGTGCCCGCCGCCCATCCGGCGATCACGGCCGGCGACTGCGAGTGGAAGTTGACCCGCTCGGCGGCGCTCGCGTGCATGACCGTGGGCGGCAGCATCGCCACCCGCCCGACCAGCGAATTGACCGCGTTGAGGACCGGCGTCAGATGCACGATGGTACGCCCGGTGGCGCCGTCGTAGCTCGCGCCGGCCGAATACCACACGCCGGCCATCAAAGGCTCCGGCGCGGCGGCCTGCACCAGGCGCCCCTCGCCGTCGCCCAGCCACAACGCGAGCCGCCGCTGCTCATCGATCACGAGCGCCCATCCCATCCGCCGCTCCGCGTCGCAGCGCGTGACGATTCCCTGCACGCCCTTGGCCGGCGTGGTCGGCATGATGAAGGCGTGAACCGTGATCGACTGTCCGATATTCAGGAGGGTGCCCGGATCGTCCACCACAATGTGCGAGCCGGCGTAAGTCGGCTGGAGCCGTCCGGGATACTCGCCATTGGCCGGCGACGCGATCGCTTCCTCCTTGGGGCCGGGACCGGCGGGATTGGCGTCGCCGTCGATCAGGCGGACGATCTCGGCGCGATAGCGCGTGGCGCCCTCCACGCTCACCATGAAACGTATGCGCTCGCCGGGCCTGACGCTAATTTGATCGCTGTATCCGTGAATCTGGGCCGTTGGCATCGCGATAGTCTCCGTGCGATTGCGGTTGCGGGCGAGTTGCTAGTCGCGCATCGTCTGTTCGACGTGAATCAGGAACACGGCGTGCGCCGCCTTGGCCTCCGAGTTGTAGTTGCGCTCGTCGCAGAACACCGGAGCCTGGCCGGGAACGCCGCTCATCCGCGCGAGCCGCCATTGTTTGAACGGCCGCGTGCAGACGATCACGTGGCGGTCCAGCAGGTTGGGGCGGCGGAAATAATTGAGTACGCGGTCAAGCGCGTCGCTGTGAATGCCCACCGGGTCGCGCTTGTGCTCGGCGATGACTTTTTTCGTGAGCAGCGGACGGAGCGATTCGCGCATCCGCTTGTCCCACCTGGCAAAGGCAATCCGATTGCGGTCGGCTGGGGCGCCATCTGTGTCGGCCATCGGGTGTCCGCTCCTTGAGGCTGCGATCGCAGGTTCAGCGACGGCAATAGCGAAAATCCCGGCATAAGTCATCCGCCGCGAGCGAAGGGCGGTTCTCGAACGGCCTCTAAATGAAAAACCACTCAGGATGATCGCGCGCTCGAAACCAGCGCGCGAACGGCTGAGCCCTCACCCGCACCCTCTGCCGCAACGATGCGGGCGAGGGCTCAGCCGTTCGCGCGCGCCTAAACCTCGAGCCGCCAGGCGTTGCCGTTGCGTACGATCCGGCCCGCGCTCGGCGTGGCGAAATGCGTCCCCAGCACCAGGATCGGCTGGTCGCCGTAGCGCTCGAGGAACGAGCGCCGCGTCGCGATCGCCTCGTTGAAGTCGGAATCGAAATGGCTGCCCCATTCCGGATGCGCCATCTGCACCGGATGATGCATCAGGTCGCCCGTGATCACCGCCTCTTCGCCGCGCGATGAGATGCGCACGCTGTGATGGCCAGGCGTATGGCCGGGAGTCGGTTCGAGGCGGATCTCATCCGTGACCCGCGCGTCGCTCTCGACCAGGCCCGCCAGCCCGGCCTCGAACACCGGGCGCACCGAGTCGTCGAGCAGTTCGCGCGTGCCGGGTTCGCTCGCCTTCGACCAGTGCTCCCATTCCCTGCGCCCGATTAGGTAGCGTGCGCGCGGAAAGGTCGGCACCCATTTGCCGCCGGCCAGCATCGTGTTCCATCCGACATGATCGACGTGCAGATGGGTGCAGAGCACGCGGTCGATCGAGTCGCGCGCGAAACCGGCCTTCTCCAGGTCGGCGAGGAACGGCAACTGCAGCATGTTCCATCCGGGGAACGCGCGGCGCTTGTCGTTGCCGATGCAGGTG
>DATLRA010000123.1:0-15503 GCA_035534935.1 Binataceae bacterium (SeqCode) | reverse complement strand
GTCGTGATCGCGATTTGCCTCGCCGGATGCGACGTCGGCTATATCCCTCACGCGGCTTACGAAGAGGGTCGTCTGCTCTGGCATCGCCGGCCCATCAGCCAGGTGCTCGCGCGCCCCAACCTGTCGGCCGACGCGCGCGCCAAGCTCGAAACCGTGCTGGCCGTGCGCAAGTTCGCCGCCGAACAACTGGGCCTCAACGTCGGCGGCGCCTACCAGAGCGTCACCCAGATCGACGCCGGCGCCGTCGTCTGGATCGTGATGGCCGCGCCGCGCACCTCGTTGACGCCGTACACCTGGTGGTTCCCGATCGTCGGCGCGGTGCCGTACCGCGGCTACTTCAGCCACGCCGACGCCAACGCCGAAGCGGCGCGGCTTGAAGCGGCGGGCCTCGACACCTACGTGCGCTCGGCGATCGCCTTCTCGAGCCTCGGCTTCTTCGACGATCCGCTGCTCTCCAACCTGCTCGGCCTCGATCGGGTCGAACTGGCCGGCGTAATCATCCACGAGCTGTTCCATCGCACCTACTTCCTGCCCGGCAACGCGATGTTCGACGAGACCGCCGCGACCTATACCGGCAGCCGCGGCGCGGTCGCGTTCTTCAGCGCGACCGAAGGGGTGAATTCGCCGGCCGCCGTCGCGGCGCGCGGAGTCTATGAAAGCGATCGCAAGTTCGCGGCGTTTATGCTGCAGGAAGAGGCGCGGCTGTTGCGCCTGTACCAGAGCGGCTTGCCGCAAGCGGAAATCCTGCGGCGGCGCGGCGCAATCTTTGCCGAAATCAGCGCCGACTACGGCCGCCTCAAACCAACCCTGTCGGGCCTCGAGCGCTTCGACCTGGACAAGGAAAAGCTCAACAACGCGGTCCTGCTCAACTATCTGATTTACTTTCACGATCTGGATAATTTTGCGGCGCTCGAACGGCTCAATCACGGCGACGTCAAGGCGACTATCGCGCAGGTGATCAGCCTGGCCAAGGGCTATCCCGACGATCCCTTCTACGCGATCTGGCGCGCGACCCTCAGCGCGCCGCCCGCATCGCCGCAGAATCTGCCCCCCGTCCCCGCACCGTCGCTCGATACCCCATCGGCAGCCGCCGCGCCGTCCGCCGCTATCCGCTAGGACTCCGCCAGGGAACCTCTGCACAAGTCAGGTCGTCATTCTGAACGGAGTCTGCGACGTGAAGAATCCCGGGATTTTTCGCCGCGCTCTGAATGACAGAGTGGTCTTGTGCAGAGCTTCCCTAGCTCCCGCGCGCGCCGCGATCAGATCGATTTAAACATGGCGGCGAGCGCGTCGGCGAGTTCCGGCTCGCATCCGCCAAAGAAATGGTCGGCGCCGGCCACGATCGCGAGTTGCGCGCGCGCTCCGAGATCCTGATGTAACGCTTCAAGTTGCGGCGCCGGGCAATACATATCCTGGTCGCCCGCCGCGAGCACGATCGGCCCGGCGAATTGCTCGAGCGCGCGCGCGTCGGCCAGCTTGAGCGGCAGCGCCACCAGCACCAATGCGCCGGGCGCGGCCTTCGCCGACGCGGCGGTCATCGCGGCGACCGATCCGAACGAATAGCCAGCCAGCACCGCGCCGGTATTCTGCACCCCCGGTTGCGCCCGCAGGAATTCGAGCGCCGCCGCCGCGTCCGCGGCCTCGCCCGCGCCGCCGTCGTGCTCGCCCTCGCTCTCGCCGACGCCGCGGAAGTTGAAGCGCAGCGTCGCCCATCCCTGCCGCCACATCGCGTCGAGGATCGCGTCGACCACATTGTTGTACATCGCGCCGCCGTACAGCGGATGCGGATGGCAGACCACGCCGCCGCGCACGCCCTTGAGGCTGTCGGGCCGGGCGATCAATCCTTCGAGCGTCAACGTTCCGGAGGAAAATGTAATGCGCTGCTCGTTCATCGTGGCTTCCTCTCGAATTAAAGTAACGCTTTAATTGACGCCGCGGCGCGCGGACCGCACGCGAGCCCGGCGCGGCCGCGCCCCGCTTTCCTATAATACATCGCCGGGCAATCGCGAAAGCGGACTCCACTCGGTCGATCGTTACGCACCCCGGGCCGCGGCGCGAACCACCAGACTCATCGCGCGCAGCACGGCTCATCGCGGCTCGCCGGACTTGGCGCGGAGCGCCGCGACGGATTATCGTGCTCGCATGACGCCCGACGGTAAATTCATTGCGCTCGACGGCCGGCTCTACGACTACCTGGTCGCCCACGGCCACAATACCGATCCGCTACTGCGCGAACTCGCCGAGGAGACCCGCGTCAAACTCGGCCGCGTGAGCGGGATGCAGATCGCGCCCGAGCAGGGCACCTTCATGACCATCCTGGCGCGCGCAATCGGCGTCCGCTCGGCGATCGAAATCGGCACCTTCACCGGCTACAGTTCGATTTGCATCGCGCGCGCCCTGCCCACCGGCGGCCGCCTGCTCTGCTGCGACGTGAGCGAGGAATGGACCGCGATCGCCCGGCGCTACTGGGAACGGGCGGGCGTCGCCGATCGGATCACACTGCGTATCGGCCCCGCACTCGAGACTCTCAAGGCGCTGCCGGCCGGCGACCCGCTCGACCTCGCCTTTATCGACGCCGACAAATCCAACTATCGCAATTACTATGAGGCGGTGCTCGCGCGAATGCGCACGGGCGGGCTCATCCTGATCGACAACGTGCTCTGGAACGGCGCGGTGATCGATCCTGCGGTCCAGACCGAGGACACTCGCGCGATTCGCGCGCTCAACGATTTTATCGCCACCGACCGGCGCGTTGACGCGGTCATGCTGCCGGTCGCTGACGGTCTCACGGTCTGCCGCAAATGCTGACCCGATCGCCCGGCGGCCGGCACGCCATTCACGCCGCCGGCGCATGCGTCCTGCACAATGGAGTCATTCGTCATGAACAAGCTGATTATCGAAGTGCGAATCAACGAGTACGCGTCGCGCAAGCATAACGCCAACGTGCCGTTCAGCCCGGCCGAAATCTGCGAAGAGGCGCTCAGTTGCTGGCGGGCCGGCGCGTCGATCGTCCATTACCACGCGCGCGATCCGCATTCCGGCGCGCCGTCGGCGCTGAGCGAGATCTACGGCGAGACCGCGCGCCGGATTCGCGACCAGACCGACCTGCTGGTGATGCCGACGCTGGGGGCGTGGACGCTCCCGTCTCCCGAGGCGCGCATGAGCCATATCATCGAGCTGGCCCGGGATCCGGCGACGCGGCCGGACTTCGCGCCGATCGACATGGGCACCAGCAACGTCGACGCCTACGACGCGCGCAACCGCCGCTTCACCTCCGACGAGACGGTCTACCTCAACACCACGCGCACGCTGCAATTTTTCGCCCGCACGATTCGCGAGGCCGGCGTGCGGCCGGTGGCGGTGCTGTGGAACGTCAGCGCGATCCGCACGACCGCGGCCTTCGTCGAGGCGGGACTGTTCGAGGAACCGGTCTACAGCGAGATCGTGCTGACCGAGGGCGGACTGTTCGCCGGCAATCCCGGCACCGTGCGCGGGCTCGCGGCGATGGCCGATTTTTTTCCCGCGTCGATCCGTATGCCGTGGACCGTGATGTGCGCGGGCGGCAATCTCTTTCCGATCGTCGGTGCCGCGATCGAGCGCGGCGGCCATATCGCGATCGGGCTCGGCGACTATCCGTACTCCGAGCTCGGCACGCCGCGCAACGCCGAGTTGGTCGAGCGCGTCGCCGATATGGCGCGGGCGATGGGCCGCGAGATCGCGACGCCATCCGAGACCCGCCGCATCCTCGGTATGGCATAGGTTCGCTGGCCGCGCGCGCCGCCCCGGTCGCGCGCCGGGCGCCGACCCGGCGACCGGCGGTGAAACACGATCGAAATGTCCGCGCGCCGCGCCGGGCTTGGAGCGGCGCGCATCGGCACGCTAAACTCGCCGATCTGGAGCATGGCGATAACCCCGATGGACGAACGCTACGACCCGCATACAATCGAGCCGCGCTGGCGCGAACAATGGGAGCGCACCGACCTCTACCTCACGCGCGAGGATCCGGACCGCCCCAAATTCTACGTGCTCGAGATGTTCCCCTATCCGTCCGGCAACGGCCTGTCGGTTGGCCATCTGCATAACTACGTGCCGTGCGACGTGGTCGGCCGCTACAAGCGGATGGCCGGCTTCAACGTGCTGCATCCGATGGGCTGGGACGCGTTCGGTTTGCCCGCGGAAAACGACGCCCTGCTCAAGGGGCTGCATCCCAAGGAGACCGTTCCGCGCTATGCGACAAACTTCAAGCGTCAGTTGAAGTTGTCGGGATGCGCCTACGACTGGACGCGCGAGATCAACTCCTCGTCGCCCGACTATTACCGCTGGACGCAATGGTTCTTCCTGCTGCTGCATCGGCGCGGTCTCGCCTATCGCGCGCCCGGCTCGCAATGGTGGTGCGAGAAATGCCGCACCATCCTGGCCAATGAGCAGGTGATCAACGGATGCTGCTGGCGCCATCCGGATACCGTCGTCACCAAAAAAGAGCTCGAACAGTGGTACTTCAAGATTACCGCATACGCCGATCGCCTGATCGAAGACCTCGACGGCATCGACTGGCCCGAGCCGATCAAGCTGATGCAGCGCAACTGGATCGGCCGTTCGGAGGGCGCGGAACTCGCGTTCCCGGTCAGCGGCCACGCCGGACGGGAGGTGCGCTTCTTCACCACCCGGCCCGACACGGTCTTCGGCGTATCGTTCATGGTGCTCGCCCCCGAGCATCCGCTGGTCGGCGCGATCACCACCGGCGCGCAGCGCGCGGCGGTCGATGAATACGCCGCGCAGGCCCGCCGCCAGAGCGAGATCGAACGGCTCTCGACGGTCAAGGAAAAGACCGGCGTATTCACCGGCGCCCACGCGCGCAATCTCTTCAGCGGCAAGGATATTCCGATCTGGATCGCCGACTACGTCCTGATGGGCTACGGCACCGGCGCGATCATGGCGGCGCCGGGAGAGGACGAGCGCGACTTCGCCTTCGCCAAAAAATACGCCCTCGAGATTCCGATCGTGACCGCGCCCGCCGACGGTGGCGCGGCGCCCGCCGATCGCGCGTTCACCGAGCGTGGCGTCGCGATCAATTCGGGCTTTCTCGACGGCCTCAAGACCAACGACGCGATCGGCGCGGTGTGCAAGTACGCCGAAGATCACGGCATCGGCCGCCCGACCGTCAGCTACCGGATGCGCGATTGGCTCATCTCGCGCCAGCGCTACTGGGGATGCCCGATCCCGATCGTCTACTGCCCCACCGACGGCATCGTGCCGGTGCCCGAGGATCAGTTGCCGGTCCTGCTGCCCGACATGAAAGATTACGAACCGTCGGGCACCGGACGATCGCCGCTCGCCAACGTCGCGGAATTCGTCAATACGATCTGTCCCCAATGCGGCGGACCGGCCGAGCGCGAGACCGACACCCTCGACGGCTTCGCCTGTTCGTCATGGTACTTCCTGCGCTTCGCCTCGCCGCATTACGACGCCGGGCCGTTTGAAAAGCGCGCGGGCGACTACTGGCTGCCGGTCGACCTCTACGTCGGCGGCGCCGAGCACGCCGTGATGCATCTGCTGTACGCACGGATGTGGACCAAGGTGATGTTCGACGCGGGGCTGATCAATTTCAAGGAGCCGTTCCCGGCGCTGCGTAACCAGGGCATGATCTGGGCCGCCGACGGCCAGAAGATGTCCAAAAGCAAGGGCAACGTGGTCACGCCCGACGCGATGGTCGAGAAGTACGGCGCCGACGCGCTGCGCCTGTGGGAACTCTTCATGGGGCCGTTCGAGGAGGCGACCAACTGGAACGAGAACGGGGTCTTCGGCACCGCGCGCTATCTGCAGCGCGTATGGGCGGTCATGCGGCGCTACGTCGAGGCCGGATGCCCGCCGGGAAATCCCGCCGCCGAAACCCTTCGCCGCGCCCACAAGACGATCCGCACCGTGACCGATCACATGGAGCGGATGCGCTTTAACACCACGCTCGCCGCGATGATGGATCAGCTCAACTACCTGGCCAAACTCACGCCCGAGGAGACCGGCCGGTTTGCGATCGAGTCCTACGTGCTGATGCTCGCGCCGATGGCGCCGCATCTCGGCGAGGAGTTCTGGCGCGCGCTCGGCCACGACGGCTCGATCCATCTCGAGTCATGGCCGACGTTCGATCCCGAGTTGACGCGCGACGAAACCGTCATCATTGTCTTTCAGGGTAACAACAAGATACTCACTCGCGAAGAGATCTTGGCCGGGCAGGGCGAGCAAGCAAATACCGCGGCTGCCCTTAATAGCGCCGCAGTTAAAAAATTCCTCGATGGCAGAGAGCCTAAGAGGATAATTTGTGTCCCTGACAAATTAGTGAAAATCGTAGTTTAGGCGCGCCGCATGCTTGCGCTCGGTCCGCAATCGAACGCTTACGTCGATCGCTCGAAGCGCATCCAAAGTTGTCACCCTGAGCGCAGCGAACGGGTCCCGGATTGAGCGCACGAAAAGACCGGGATTCTTCGCCATGCTCAGAATGACAAATAGGTCGCTGCCTCGCCGTGGGATAGCTTCGCTTGATGCGCGTGGCGGCGGCGTGCGATTGTCGGAAAAATTCTTAATCCGTTCGTGAGGTAGCCCCGCCATGGCCGACGACGTACTCAAAGTTGAGCGTCATCCGAATTACGTAACTCTAATCCTGAACCGGCCCGAGAAGCGCAACGCGCTCAACGGGGTGATGTTCGAGGCGCTCGACCATGCACTCGGCGAAATTGAAAAATCGCCCGAGGTGCGCGCCGTGATCCTGCGCGGCGAGGGGCGCGCGTTCTGCTCCGGAATCGATCTGCGCGAGATCGGCAACATCGGCGGCGGAGGCGCGCCCGCGCCAGAGAAGATCTTCAGCCGTATCCAGAAGCTGCCGATGCCGACGATTGCGGCGCTCCAAGGCGATACGCTCACCGGCGGCCTAGTGCTCGCGCTGACCTGCGACCTGCGTATCGCGGGTGCGGGCGCGCGCCTGGGGATGACGCCGGCACGCATCGGCTACCTGCCGACGTTCCATATCTTCCGCCGCTTCGTCGAGACCGTCGGGCCGGCCAACACCGCCGAGATCATGTATCTCGCCGATCCGCTCGAGGCCGCGCGCGCCCGCGAAATCGGCCTCGTGCATAAGGTGGTGCCCGACGACGGCCTGATCGCGGCGGCCGACGCGTGGGCGGCAAAGATTGCCGGCAACGCGCCGCTCTCGGTCCGCGCGATGAAGCAGAGTATCCAGCGCGTGATGAGCAAGGCGTTCGATATCGATCACGCCGATATCGACGATCTGGGCAATCGGGTGCGCACCAGCAACGACGCCAAGGAGGGCGTGCGCGCCTTTTTGGAAAAGCGCAAGCCGGTCTGGAAGGGCGAATAGCAATACGAGATGCGCCACGCGCCGCCCGTTATCACGCGCGCCGCGAACACGTTCCGCGCCACTTCCATCGGCGAGCCGCGACGGCTTGATGGGGCGGCGGCGGGCGTGCGATGCTCGGGGCCAATTTCTATTTCCGCTGGATCCCAAGGAGTGACCGCAATGGCCGAAGAACTGTTCAAAGTCGAACGTCATCCGAGCTACGTGACGTTTACCCTCAATCGCCCCGAGAAACGCAATTCGCTCAACGAACCGATGCTCATCGCGCTCGACAATGCGATCGCGTCGGTCGAGCAGGATAAATCGATCCGCGCGATTATCCTGCGCGGCAACGGGCGCGCCTTCTGTTCGGGCATCGATCTGGCCGAAGCGGAGCGGCTCGAAGGCGGACACAATCCGGTCAGCCTCGAGCGCATCTTCAAGCGCCTCGAACATCTGCCGGTCCCGGTGATCGCGGCGATGCAGGGTGCGGCGCTGGCTGGTGGATGCGAGCTCGGACTGCATTGCGACCTGCGCGTCGCCGCCGACGATCTGCGCATGGGCATGACGGTCGCGCGCGTCGGCCTGATCGTCCCCTACAATTTCATCCGCAAGCTGATCGAGATTATCGGCACCGCCAACACCGCGCAGATTATCTTTACCGCCGAGCCGGTCGATGCGTCGCGCGCGCTCCAGATGGGCATGGTGCATGAGGTCGTGCCGGCGGCCAAGCTCGACGAGGCGGCGGTCGCCTGGGCCGAGAAGGTCGCGGCCAATGCGCCGCTGTCGCTGCGCACCATGAAGATGAGCATGCGCCGTTCGGTCGGCAGCTCCAACGACGCATGGCACGACGATATTGTCGAATTGGGCCGCCAGGTCCGTTCCAGCAAGGACGCCAAGGAAGGCATCCGCGCGTTTCTGGAAAAGCGCAAGCCGGTCTGGAAGGCGGAATAACGCGCGCACCTCGGCGCCCGTTCGATCACCACGGCCCGTCCGCGGCACCATTGTCGATGCCGCCGGCGGGCCGTGAATTTCTCACCCGTTCGTCACGATGCGTGTCCGCGCATCGCCCACGCCGCGTGCGCCGCGCGATCGCGATCAGTTGCGCGCGAGCGCCTTGCGCAAGGCCGCGACGTTGCTCGGCAGCACGCTCGGCAAATTCAGTGTTCCCGCCACGTTGGAGTAGGGATAGAGCCGGCCGTTGATATGCGCGTGCAGCGGCAATCCCGCCCCCTGATGAATTTCGTAATCGAGCGGCAGCGGTCCGAGGATCTTGAGCATGCGATAGAGCGCGCGGGCGAACCGGCGCAACTCTTCGGGCGGCAGATCGGTCAGCAGGCCGCGGTACTCCGGCATCACGATTTCGTAGCTGCGCGGAAACGCGCCGATCGGGCTCGAATAGCTCACCACGCCGTCATCGCGCTCGATCAGCAAGTCGAGCCGGTCGACCAATTCGATCAGCTCGTGCCACATTTCCGGATGCTCGACTTCAGCGCGCGCCTCGGCCTCGATCACCGGCAGCGGTGACGGCGCGCCGATCAACTGCTGATGCGGATGGGGCTGCGAGGCGCCTGACTCGCGCCCCTGGTTCTTGCGGATCACCACCGAATGCACGGCGGAATTGGTGAAGATGTGGCGCATCAGGCGCACGTCCATCTTGATCAGCTCGAAAAAATGCTCCTCGCCGAGCGCGCCGGTAAACGTCAGATCGTTGACCGAACGCGGATGGTCCAGGAAGTGGCGCGGGTCCTCGACCACCACGTAGGATTCGTTGCGCCCGCCGGTCAGCACTTCGGGTATCCGCGGAAACAGATTGTTGAACACGCGGATCGTCCAGCTCGCGCCCTCGATCTTCCCCGCCCCGGTCCAGCCCGGAAATTCCGCCGGCGTCACGCGCATCAACTCGGCCGGCGCCTGCGCCTCGTTGCCGGGACAGAACGGACACGCGACCATCGCCTTGCGCAGCGTCGGCTCGTCGGGCGGCGGCGGATCGGGGGCCAGCTCCTCGCGTCCGCCGAGCGTGAACGCGAAGCTCTTGCCGCGCACGTCAACCACGTAAGAGATCACGCCGGTAATCGGATTCTTGATCCACACCAGCGCGCCGTCGCGCACTTCATATTCAATAGCCATGGCGGTAGCTCAACTTTAAGCATGCGCGTGCGCCTTGTTTCAACGCGCACGTGCGCAGCCGTTTCACGCTCCACCACACCCGACGCGCCCGATTCCCGCACGTGACTCGCCGCCGGGGCTCCGCCGGCCCAATATGCGGCACCGGATTCGCCTTAGGAAAACTCCGCACAAGTCAGGTCGTCATTCTGAACGGAGTCCGCGACGTGAAGAATCCCGGGATTTTTCGCTGCGCTCCAAAATGACAGAGTGGTCTTGGGCAGAGCTCCATTAGGGGGGGGGTAACTTGACTCTGCGATGCGGCTCCGTTATCCAATTTATCAGGGACGGGGCCAGCAGGCGCTTGATACTGCATTCGGGTCTGGCGTTCCGCTCAGGCGGACACCAGGCTTTTTTTTGACAATGCGGGCGCTTGGCGGCTGAAACTTCCGTCGCCGCAGCCCTGCGGACGGGCTCTGCATCGTCCGCCTAATCGTGCCACCGCTGAAGAAATATCTTTTTACTCCCGGTCCGGTCTCGGTACCGCCCGAAGTTCTGCTTGAGATGGCTCGCCCGCTCATCCATCATCGCACGCCCGAATTCGGCGCCGTGCTCGACAGCGCGCGCGAGCGGATGAAGCCGCTGTTCGGCACCCGCCAGGAGGTGCTGCTGCTCTCCTCGAGCGGGACCGGCGCGATGGAGGCGGCGGTCACCAATCTGCTCGCCCCGGGCGACCACGCGATCTACGTCAACGGCGGCAAATTCGGCGAACGCTGGGGCAAGCTGCTCAAGGCCAACGGCATGATCGGCCACGCCGTCATCTCCGAATGGGGCCGTCCGGTGCCCCCCGCCCAGGTCGAGGAGGCGCTCGCCGCCCATCCCGAGGCCCGCGCGGTCTTCGTGCAGGCCAGCGAGACCTCGACCTGCGCGATCCATCCAGTGGGTGAAATCGGCGCGATCACCCGCGGACGCGACGTGATGCTGGTGGTCGACGGCATCACCTCGGTCGGCGTGTTCGAGCAGAAGATGGACGAATGGGGTGTCGACGCCTATCTGACCGGCAGCCAGAAGGCGCTGATGCTGCCGCCGGGCCTCGCGATGATCGCGCTGTCGGATCGCGCGTTCGCCCGGGCCGGCCAGAGCCGCGCGCCACGTTACTATTTCGATCTCCCGCGCGAGCTCAAGTCCCAGCGCGACGAGCATACCACTGCCTGGACGCCCGCCGTGTCGTTGATCTTCGGCCTCAACAAAACCCTCGAACTGATTCATGCCGAGGGGCTGCCGCAGGTCTACGCGCGCCATCAACTGATGGCCGAGGCGACGCGCGCCGCCGCCGCACCGCTCGGCCTCAAGCTCATCGCGCCCGACGCACCCGCCCCCGGCGTCACCGGCTTGCTCACGCCCGACGGCCTCGACGGCTCGAAGCTGGTCCGCCTGATGCGCGACGAGCTGGGCGTCGGCGTGCAGGGCGGACAGGATCAGATGAAGGGCCGGCTCGTCCGCATCGGCCACATGGGCTATCTTGAAGCGTTCGATATGCTGGCCGCCGTGAGCGCGCTCGAAATTGGGCTACAGCGGCTCGGCCACCGCTTTACGATCGGCGCGGGCGTGGCCGCGGTGCAGGAGAGAATCGCGCGCAGTGGCTGAAAAACCCATGGCGGAAAACTTCCGCGTCCTGTTGAGCGACTCCCTGGCGCCCCAGGGGATCGACGTTCTCAAGCGCTACCCCCAGTTGGCTTTCGAGGTCAAGACTGGGCTGAGTTCGAGCGAACTCGCCGCGATCATCGCCCCCTATCACGCGCTGATCATTCGCAGCGCGACCAAGGTCACGCGCGAAGTTGTCGAGGCCGCCGCCGCGCTCAAGGTGATCGGCCGGGCCGGCGTTGGCGTCGATAACGTCGACCTCGACTCCGCCACCCGCCGCGGCATCGTCGTGATGAACAGTCCGCTCGGCAACAGCGTAACCACCGCCGAGCACACCATCTCGATGATGATGGCGATGGCGCGCCGTATTCCCGCCGCCAACGCCGCCTTGCGCG
The DNA here is from genome assembly GCA_035534935.1 of Binataceae bacterium (SeqCode). Taxonomy (GTDB): domain Bacteria; phylum Desulfobacterota; class Binatia; order Binatales; family Binataceae; genus JADMIL01. The sequence goes on along the minus strand of DATLRA010000123.1, from coordinate 4,013 downwards.
CGGGCCTATGGGAGCGCGGCCGCTTCACCGGCGTCGAGATCGCCAACAAGACCCTGGGCATCGTCGGCCTCGGCAATATCGGGCGGATCGTCGCCGATCGCGCCGTCGGCCTTAAGATGAAGGTCATCGGCTTCGATCCGATCATGACAGCCGAAGCCGCCGCCCGCGCCGGTATCGAGCTGGTCGCGCTCGATCAGCTATTCAAGCGCGCCGATTTCATCACCGTGCACGCTCCGCTCACCGACGAGACCCGCGGACTGGTCGGCACGGCCGCCTTCGCGATGATGAAAAAGGGCGTGCGCGTGATCAATTGCGCGCGCGGTGGAATCATCGACGAGCCCGCGCTGCTCGCCGCCCTCAACTCGGGCAAGGTCGCCGGTGCCGCCCTTGACGTCTTCGTCCAGGAGCCGCCTCCGCCCGACCATCCACTGATTCATCACGACAACGTGATCGCGGTGCCCCATCTCGGCGCCGCTACCGACGAGGCGCAGGTCCAGGTCGCGGTCGATATCGCCCACCAGGTAGCCGACTTCCTGCTCGAGGGCACCGTGCGCCACGCGGTCAATATCCCCGCGCTTTCGGTCAAGGAACTCGAAGTCCTCGGACCCCATTTGACGCTGGGCGAAAAGCTCGGCCATCTTGCCGCACAACTGATTGACGAGGCGCCCAGCGAGGTCACCGTCGGCTTCGCCGGCGAGGCCGCCGATTTGAACGCCGAGCCGATCGTCGCCTCCGTGCTCAAGGGGCTGCTCAGCGGCTTTCTCGACCACGATCTTAATATCGTCAACGCTCCGTATATCGCGCGCGAACGCGGCATCAGGATTATCGAAACCCGCTCGCGCGAGACCACCGACTATCGCAATTTCCTGACCATTACCGTGCGCGCCGGCGCGGGCAGCCACGAAGTCACCGGCGCGGTCTTCGGCAATCGCGCGCTGCGCCTGATTCGCATCGACGGCTTTCGCGTCGAGGCGTCGCCCGAAGGCTATTTCCTGATGCTCCACAACCGCGACGTGCCCGGCGTGGTCGGCGCGGTCGGCACGATGCTGGGCCGGGCCGGCATCAATATCGCCGGCTTCGACCTCGGCCGCGATCGCGCGGGCGGCACTGCGCTCAGCCTGGTCGAAATCGACGGTCCGGTGCCGACCACCGTGCTCGATCAGCTCAAGACCATTCCGGCGATCACCGCCGCCTCGTTGATAAAGCTTTGACCGCTAAAACCTTGCACCGCCGGCCGAACCTCGCAACGCGCCGCATGGACGGCCTTCACCCGGTCCGTCGCCGCGCGCTCGGGCGCCGCCGGCCGATCCGCCGCGTATACGGCGCGGCCTGTGGAATGACTCTATGAAGACTGTGGCTGTGGTGGGCTCGCAATGGGGCGATGAAGGCAAGGGCAAGATTGTCGATCTGCTCGCGGCCGACGCCGACGTGGTCGTGCGCTTCCAGGGCGGCAACAACGCCGCCCATACCCTGGTTGTCGACGGCGAGAAATTCATCCTGCGCCTGGTCCCCGCCGGCGCTCTCCACGACCGCAAGGTCTGCGTGATCGGCAACGGCACGGTGGTCGATCCGGTGGCCCTGGCCGAGGAAATCGACGGCCTCCAGAGCCGCGGGCGCTTCAAGGACGACGCCCTGCTGCGGCTTAGCTTCGACGCCCACATGGTCATGCCGTACCATCGCGCGATCGATCGCGCGCGCGAGGCGCGGCTGGGCAAAAACGCCATCGGCACCACCGGCTTCGGCATCGGCCCGGCCTACGAGGACAAGATGTCGCGGATGGGCCTGCGCTTCGACGATCTCGCGAACTTCCCCGCCTTCACCGCCAAGCTCGAGCGCAACATGCGCGAGAAAAATCTCTATCTCAAGAGCGTGCTCAAGGCCAAGCCGGTGAGCGGCGCCGAGATCCTCGCCCAGATGCGCAAGGTGCGCGCCCGCCTGGCGCGCTACCTGTGCGACACCTCGGTCTATATCAATGACGCGATCGGCGCCGGCCGCCGCGTGCTGTTCGAGGGCGCGCACGGCGTGATGCTCGATATCGACCACGGCACCTTTCCCTACGTGACCTCGTCCAACTGCGGCGCCAGCGCGGTGTTTGGCGGCGCGGGCCTGGCGCCGGGCAAGCTCGACGGCGTGCTCGGCATCAGCAAGGCCTACACCACGCGGGTCGGCGGCGGACCCTTTCCCAGCGAGATCAAGGGTAAGCTCGGTGACGTGCTGCGCGTCGAGGGCGACGAATTCGGCAGCGCCACCGGTCGCCCGCGGCGCATCGGATGGTTCGACGCGGTGCTCGCCCGCTATGCCGCGCGGCTCAACGGGATGTGGGGGCTGGCGCTGACCAAGCTCGACGTGCTGACGGGCGTCGATCCGGTGCGCATCTGTGTCGCCTACACAGTCGCCGGCAAGCGCCACGACGAAATTCCGCCGAGCCATCGCCTGCTCGAAAAGGCCAAGCCGATTTACGAGGATCTGGCCGGCTGGAGCGAGGATCTGACGCGCGCGCGCAGCCTGTCCGAACTGCCCGCCAACGCGCGCCGCTATCTCGAACGGATCAGCGAAACGTCCGGCGTGCGGCTCGCGATGGTCGGCGTCGGCGCCGCCCGCGAAGCCACGATCGTGCTCGAAAATCCGTTTTTGGTGTAGCGAACCTTAGTTAGAGTATCGAGCACTCAGGACATCAGCGGAGTGGATTTTCGACCTCGACCTCGGCGACCTCAATCGCCGTCGCGATGCCCTCGGCCGCGCGAGTTTCCAGGCTAAGCTCAATCGCCTCGCGGATATTGGCCAGCGCCTCGTCGATCGTCCGGCCCTGCGAAACGCATCCGGGAAGCGACGGGCACTCCGTAGCAATCCATCCGTCTTCGTCATGCTCAAGCGTTACGAGGAATTTCATTTGGCGCCTTTACTGATGCTCCCGCGCAGAAAGCCGCGGAGTCAGTCCATTTTGATGCGGCGTTATGCCGTGCAGACTGCCGCCAGGCTCGAGATCGCGACACCGCGGCGCCCCTGCCGGATTTCGTTGCGATCGAAGCCGTTGGTGCAGTAGCCGAGCGAGATTCCGGTCACCGGATCGCCCCATCCAATCTGGCCGCCCGCGCCGCCATGGCCAAAGGCGATCGGCGAGTTGGTGCGGCCGAAGCCGCGATAGTTGGCGAAGCCGTCGTCGCCCGCGACCACCACGCCCAGCGCGCGATTGCACTTGTACTTGAAGATCGGATCGAAGTAGTCGCCCGAACGCACGCGCCGCGCCTCCCGCAAAGTCTCCGCGCGCCAGATCGGACGGCCGCCGGCCACCGCGGGGTTGTGCAGCAGGCCCTGGTAAAAGAGCGCGAGGTCGGCCGCCGTGGTGATTCCACCGCCGCCCGGCACGCCCGATTCGCGCACCACCGCCGAATTAAAGCCGGTGATCGCGGTCTCGGTGACTTCGGTCTCGGGCGGCATCGGCGCGCCCATTTTCTTGTAATCCTCGGCGGTCAGCGACTGTCCGACCCATACCAGGTCGGCCACGCGATCGTGCTCGGCGCGCGGCAGTCCCACGCGCAGGGCGGGCAGGCCCAGCGGCAGAGCGATCCGATCGCGCACGAACGCGCGAAAGTCCACGCCCGCGCGCCGCTCGATTATCTCGCCGAGCACCCAGAAGCCGGCCGTCGGATGATAGACGAAGCGCTGGCCGACCGGAAATTCGAGCCGCCACGACTTGAAGCGCTCGAGCCGCTTCTCATGGCTGTTCCAATCGGGCTGTGGAAACGGCGCGTTGGGAAAGCCGCCCGTATGTAGCAGCAACTGCTCGACCGTGATGGTCTCTTTGCCGTTGCTCGCGAACTCCGGCACGATATCGCCCGCCCGTTCGCCAACCTCGAGCTTGCCCTCGCCGATCAGGATCCAGATGGCCGACGAGATAATCGCCTTGGTGCACGAAAAGATGCAGTACAGGGTCTCGTCGGTCGCGGGCTTTTCCACGCCGCCCTGCATCGCGCGGCCAAAGGTCTTCATCGCGGCGATTTTGCCGCCGCGCG